>JBKOYG010000082.1:0-15133 GCA_046725285.1 Verrucomicrobiota bacterium | reverse complement strand
AATATGACCGGCCTGCGAGTATACCTCGACGTATTCGAGAAACATTTCGCTGATGCTCTCAAAGCATGTGACACTCTGCCGACGAATTCTCCGGAAGCACGTTTGCGGCAGCTAGAGGCGCGGGTCGGGATTCAAGTGCTCGCCGGCCAAGTCGCCGTAGCAAAACCGGAGTGCGAGCAGACGCGTACTTTACTCGAAGCCCGTTTTGCCGAGCTACCCGAAGACCAGATATCGATGACAGCGTTGGCTTGGGCCTACGTTTGCCTCGGTCGTGACGCCGATGCGCTTCGCGTTGCGCGACAGGCCGCAGATTCACTTCCAATCGAGAAGGATGCGCTTCTCGGCCCGTCTTTTCTTGCCGGACTGGCGGAAATCGAAGCGCGCACCGGCCACGCCAAGGAAGCGATAAAAATACTTCGCCAGTTGATCACAGCTCCTGCCGGCGTCGGGGTTTCTGTTGCGCGTTTGAAGATCGACCCCGTCTGGGATCCAATCCGCAATGATCCAGATTTTCAAAAACTCATTTCCGAACCCGAGCCGGAAACTGTTTACAAGTAGCTTGCAGTGAATCCAGAAATTGTTCGCCTAACCCAAAGGGTGCAAAGTGGAATCATTGAGTGGACTGGAGCTTTAGAGGTCGCGCGAAGCTTCACACCAGTCTGACGCCCGAGCGCCCTGAATCACCGGCTGCAAGATTACAGGGGGGCGGCGTTGTAGCGCAGCAAGGGTCGCAGGGAATCCAAGAGCGCCATTCGTGCTCGACAATGAAAGTCAGCCCTGAGAAGATTAGGTCACCAACTCCCGCGTGTACCGGAGGCAAGATGTCGAGTGTTCAAGAGCCGCATCTCCACCTTGAGGTCGGGCATATCTTGTTTCTCGACATTGTTGGATACTCAACGCTGCTTGCCGACGAACAAAAAGAGTTAGTGCAGGAACTCAATCAGATTGTTCGAGAGACCGAGCAGTTTCGTGCCGCTGAAGCTGAGGGAAAACTGACGCGTTTACCTACGGGCGATGGGATGGTGCTCGTCTTTACAAACAATCCTGAAGCGCCGGTAGAGTGTGCGCTCGAAATTAGCAAGGCGCTACAAAGCCATCCGAAACTTAAAGTACGCATGGGTATTCACAGCGGCCCCGTCAATCCAATCGCGGATGTAAATGATCAGCGCAATCTTGCTGGGGCCGGAATTAACGTGGCACAGCGCGTCATGTATTGCGGCGATGCCGGACATATTCTCCTCTCCAAACATTTCGCGGAAGACTTGGAACACTATGCTCACTGGCGATCGCATTTGCACGACGTTGGAGAAGTCACAGGCAAGCATGGCCTGAGAGTGCCACTTGTTAATCTTTACAAGGATCAGCTCGGGAACGCAGCTCTGCCCACAAAGTTAAGGCAGGCTAGAGCCGCCTTCCGGCTTAAATCTGCTGCTGTCGCAGCGTTGCTCCTGATCACGGCCCTCGGCGTTGGATTTTGGATACTCCGCCACTCACAAGAAAGCTCCATGAACGCGGCTGGCGCGCTTCCTTACAGGAGCATTGCAGTGCTCCCCTTCGAGAATCTGAGCGCTGATCCCGAAAATGCGTTCTTCACTGATGGTGTACACGACGAAATCCTTAATGATTTGGCAAAAATCGCGGACTTGAAGGTCATCAGTCGAACATCGGTGATGCAATACAAGAGCGGCGTGAAGCGAAATGTCCGCGAGATTGCGAACGCGCTCGGCGTCGCACATATCGTCGAGGGAAGTGTACAACGCGCCGCAAATCGTGTCCGTGTCAGCGCGCAGTTAATCGACGCAAGAACTGACACGCATTTGTGGGTAGAGCGGTACGATCGACCGCTGGGTGACGTGTTTGCGATTCAAGCGGATATTGCCAAAGCAGTTGCTGGTCAGCTTCAGGCGAAGCTCTCACCGGCGGAGAAAGCCGCCATTGAACAGCCACCCACGACCAATCTTGTTGCTTATAGTCGTTTTTCGCGAGCTAAGCAGCTATGGGCGTTGCCCACCGGTCGCCTTCCTAGCGATATGCGCGAAATAACACGGCTGCTGGATCAAGCGGTGGCTTACGACCCAAAGTTCTTGCTCGCCTATTGCGAACTGGCTCGAGCACATGCCACCGTTTATTTTTGGGGAATTGATCGCACTCCCGCGCGTGTAGCACTTGCGAAGGCGGCGCGTGACGCAGCTTTACGTCTCGATTCCGACCGCGCCGAGCCGCATCTCGCTGCGGCATGGGTGGCTTATCACTGTTATCTCGATTACGAAGCCGCCCTAAACGAGGTGGATATTGCCCGGCGCGGATTGCCTAACGACGCATCCGTTTTCTCACTACCTGCTTACATCGCTCGCCGTCAGGGTCATTGGGATCAATGCACAAGAAATTTGCAACGCGCCGTCGAGCTCGACCCTCGGAACGTGTGGTTACTTACGGACGTCGCTCAGATTTATGAGTTTCAGCGACACTTCTCGGAAGCTGCTGCTGCTTGGGATCGCACTCTAACAGTCGTACCCACCGATCCGTCCACACGTGTCGCCCGAGCGTTAATCGATTTGAAGTCGCGCGCGGAGACGCAACCCGGACACGAGATTACTCAGCGCCTTGTAACCGAAGACCCAAGCGCGGTAGATATGATTGCCGAGCAATGGCTCGACCTTGCTCTTTGCCGACGCGATGCGGCAGAGATGGCCGGCGCGTTAGTCTCGCTACCGCCAGAAGGAATCGTTCGCCGCGACCTGCGAATGCCTCGCTCCTTTTTTGAGGGCTGGGCCGCGCACGCTCGAAACGATGCGGCGAGTGCTCAAACAGCATTTACTGCGGCGCGTGTTGAGATGGAAAAGATCGTGCGCGAGCAGCCTGATTACGCTCAAGCTCTCTCCACCTTGGGTATGATTGATGCCGCCCTCGGTCGCACAGAAGATGCAATCCGTGAGGGCCGTGGTGCGGTAGAACTCCTGCCCGTTACAAAAGACGCGTTGGCGGGCGCGCGGGTGCTAACAAACCTCGCAATCACCTATGCTTGGGCAGGCGAAAAAGATCTCGCGATCAAAAAATTGGAGGAACTCGTACGGATTCCGAGTCCGGTCTGCTATGGCCAATTGCGTTTGCATCCGTTCTGGGATCCTCTGCGCGGCGATCCGCGTTTTGAGAAAGTCGTAGAGGAGTCGAAGAAACCAGTCGCGCTTAAGTAGGTTGTCTACGTCTAAAGAGCGGCAGTGGATTCGTCGCTGATCGTTGCAACCCTGAAGTCCAAAACCCCTGTCGCCCCCGGAGAGCCTTGAATCGTGTTGTCGTGTAGCAGTGGAGCAGTGGAGCAAACGAACAGGGATGCACGCCGCTCTGCTGCCCGAACGCACGCAATCATGCTTGTGGGCTACAGTGTATCAGGGTTGCAGGGTTGCAATTTGGGTGTCGGCGCGTCGTCATGTGTGGAGTGGTAAGTGCAAGAATTCTTTTTCGAGATCGACCCCACCCCTACTCCTATACAGACCCTCAGGCAAAGGCGGGCTCCGTTATAACAAAGTAGCGCGGCATTGTCCGACTTACTTTCCGCAGGGATTCAGGGCTGCAGGACAGCCCGTCCAACCACGTCCGTCACTATTTAAAACAGGCTCCAGAGCAGCCCACGCCTGCTGCCATACCTCCGCCATGCGAAGCCCACGTCGATTTCGGGGGGCGCCGCGAGCTACCCGCGCTTCGCCCGCCGCCAGATGGATGTCGATCCGAGGAGCGCATTCGCAATCTTGAGCGCAGCCTCCGCGAGGAACGTCGCGCCTTGAGGCAAGCGGACGCGTTTTATCGTCGGCTCGCTTTCCGGTGTTTCGAGCCAACTTTGTTCGCACAACCGCGCGTATTTCCCACCAAGCGCAAGCAATTGCTCGTGGGTTCCGCGCTCGATGATACGGCCGTGATCAAGCACGAGAATCTGATCTGCCTGCACGATAGTGGAAAGCCGGTGTGCGATTACGATGGAAGTGCGGTCGAACATTAAGGTCTCCAGCGCTTCTTGGATGAGTCGCTCCGTCGTGGTGTCCACACTCGCCGTCGCTTCATCCAGAATCAGAATTGGCGGATCCTTCAACAGCACCCGCGCGATGGAGAGCCGTTGCTTTTCGCCCACACTCAACTTTACTCCGCCCTCGCCCACCAAGCTGCTCAATCCGTGCGGCAACTGATCGATGAAGGGACGCGCGTTTGCCACCGCCGCTGCCTCCAGCAATTCTTCATCCGTCGCATCCGGCTTCCCGATTTGCAGGTTCTCGCGGATGGTGCCGTTAAACAAAAAGCATTCCTGCGTCACTATCCCGATCCGTTGGCGCAACGCGCGAATGCTGAAATCACGAATCGGACTTCCATCGACTAAAATCTCGCCGCTATCGAACTCGTAGAAGCGCGTGAGCAGATTGATTACGGTTGATTTTCCCGCGCCGGTGGTCCCGACGAGCGCCACCGTCTCACCTGGACGAGCGTGAAATGAAATGTCAGTCAGCGTCGGCAGCTCGCCGGAATAGCTGAAAGTAACGTGCCGGAACTCAATCTCGCCGCGCACTGTCTCTGCAAACATTTCGCCACCCTCCGGCTCGCCCGCTGAATCGAGAATTTCAAAGACGCGTTCGCCCGAGGCCCGTCCTGCCTGCACCAGTTGATTGAGTTCATGCAGTTTCCCTATTGGCTCGTAGAGAAAACTTGCGAGCACAAGAAAAGCGCCAAAATCGCCCAACTGCATAGAGCCCGATAGAATACCGCGGGCCCCCACGGCCACCACGAGCAGCACGCCGAGCGAGCCGAACAAATACATTGAAGAATGGTAAAGTGCCCACACGCGCATGACGACGAGGGTGGCACGTCGCAACTCATCGCTCTCTTTGCTGAAGCGATGATCTTCCTCAGCCTCTCGTACAAAACTTTTGATCTGACGAATGCCGGACAGGTTGTCATGCAGGAGCGAATTCATGCTCGAAGCGGTGCAGCGGTGCAGCCGATATCGCCGGTGCGCGGTGAGCGTATACCAAAGCGCACCACCGGCGAGGAATGGCACCGGCGCGAGCGCGACCAGCGTCAGTTTTGTGCTGAGGTAAAACATTCCCGCCACTACCACCACGATCTGCAATACCGCCACCGTGCCTTTCTCGATGCCGTCGATAAGGACGCGCTCGACCGAGCTCACGTCCTCCAGAATCCGCGTCATCAGATCGCCAGTGGCGCGATTATCAAACCAGCGCAGTGGCAGAGTTTGAATGTGTGAATACAGATCGCGGCGCAGATCAAAAATAACTTTTTGCTCGAAGGTATTGTTGAGCAACAGGCGAAGATAGTCCAAGCCTCTATGAATCAACATGCCGAAACCCACGAGAATAAGCAGCGGGAGCAAACGTTCGGGGTGGTGACCGTTGATAACGTTATTAAGAACATATTTCGTCGCCGCAGGAGGAACGATGACCATGAGCGTGCCCGCGATCGCGCAAGCCAGCGTCGCGATCGCGAGCAGCGGATAGCGTCTTACATAAACAAAAACGCGCCAGACCGTTTTCACGTGCCTTGAAACTCAGTGACGTGGATAAGATCGAATTATTCGCTCATTCGCGATCATACGTACAGAAGCCTTGCAGCTATTAAACTACTTGGTCACCTCTCGTACGGTAATGCAGATGCAATCATGAATGCAATCGGATACGCAGAGTCTACAGCCGATCACATGGTGCAGTGATTCGCGTTTACGATTCAGCGGCACATCGCAAAAACCATTTTGTGGATTACAGCAATCCTGCTCTGGGTGTGGCTTGCTCGCTGAGTCTGGTTGCGGCCTCCGAGCCTAGCCGCCCAAACGCACTGAATCATGGTTGTGGTGCTACAGCGTATCAGGGTTGCGGGGTTGCAATTAGAGTGGCATACCCCTCCTTCAAAGTCTCGCCTTCCAATTAAATGCACTGAATCACCGGCTGCGAGATTATCTTGAAGCAGTGTTGCAGTTCCTAATTTAAACACTGCCAATTTCTGTGACGAGAGGGACCCGAATCTATTTGAGACGGGTCGCACAAGGAATCCCTCTTGTTGAAACTAGTAAACGTCGAGGTCGTGCCCCGCAACAACGTTTCCTTTGTAATACTGGTGCATCTCTTTCAGCAGTTGCTCCTCGCTCCCTGATTCTCGGCAGTCTTCCGTACGCGCCTGATCGCAGCCTGGATTGGCCCGGTGAGTCAAAATGAGCAATCCTGGCTTCGCTTTCGTCGCAATCTCACCAAGCTCTTTCGATGAGGTGTGATAGGCCAATCGGTATTGTTTCCATTCTGGAGAAACCAGGTTGAACGACGCTTGCGTATAGACCTCATGAACGAGCACATCGCATCCGTGGCAATTCTCCACGATGGCTTCTGATGGTTTGGTGTCGCCCGAAATAACAACCGTCCGATCCGGAGTCTCAAAGCGGTAGCCGTATGCCTGCAAATCTCCGTGATGCACCCCAAAAGCTTTCACTGCTACGTTCTGATCCTTGTAAACCAGGCCGGGTTTGATCTCATGCGCATTCACTTTGTATCCATTCCTGTTGGAGTGCTCTGGTCCATTAGTTCGATTCTTTATATCCACCTCATACGCAGTCAAAATGCGCTCCGCCATGGCTCGTGTTCCCGGCGGCCCATAAAGTTCAAACGGTTCCTTTCTCCCCATGACCCAAGGCGTAAGCAGTGCATCTGCAACGCCGAGTGTATGGTCGGAATGCAGATGCGTGAGGAATCCTGTTTTCAGATTCGTCGGTTCCAAAGCCGTCACGCCTTTGTTGCGAGCCGCCGCCGCGCGCCGGACAACTCCCGTGCCAAGATCGACAAGATACGGGGCGCCATTCACCACGATAGCCGTGCACGGCCCCGAACGCTCCGGATCAGGCAACGGAGTGCCCGTGCCAAGGAGAACAATTTGTGTCCGCGCCGTGGCTTTATTTTGGGCCAGTAAGAAACAAGCACTGGCTCCGCCCAAGAAAAGCACCGCTGCTAGCACATGAAAGATTCGGCGCGTCTGAGTGGCCGATCCGCCGCTTATAACTTTCATGTCAACTTCAGCCTAGTACGCGCTATGCCATCTGACGAGCCGGATGAGGGAATGATTCGGCATTTAGTAAGCGGAATGATTCGCGTGGGAGTCTTTCAAGTTCGAGAAACGCTGTCAACTTTTCGTCAGAGGTAACGCCTCGCATCCCGAACGCACTGAATCACGACTGCAAATTTACAGGGTTGCAGGGTTGCACTACCGGCCACTGCCTCGCCGCTATCTTGGCGCGGGCGAGGCTGCGAGTTTCTCGAAGCGCGGATCATTTCGGAGCGAATCGAACATGGGATCGAGGCGGAGTAGCGCCGGCGTGAGCGGCAACTGGCGTTCGATTACGCCCGCATATGGTAGCGAGAGCAGTTTCTGTATGGCGGTAATCGCGCGATCGGGCTGGCCAGCGCCGGCTGTAACTCGCGCGAAAATCTCGAGCGGGCGAGGCCCAACGAGTGCATCTTTTTCAATCGGATTTCCTGCCACGGCGCTTTCGGCCAGACTCAACGCGGCGGCTTTGTCACCGAGGCTCAATTCGGTCAGTGCGAGCGCGCTAATGAGCAGATAATTTTCGGGCTGTTCTTTGAGTAACGGTTCCAATTCACTGCGCGCTTGTCGCCAACTTGCCAGCGCTCCAGCATGATCGCCGGTGACATCTTGTACCCAGCCGAGGTAAAACTGCAGGCCTCCAATGTTGTAACCGAGTTTCGGATCAGGCCTCGCCAGCATTTCCCTCAACCGCGCGATAATTTCCGATGGACTACGCTCCAAGACCGCTTGGTAAGCCTGTATCTCTAATATTTGAGTTTGATCGGCATTCGGACGTAATGGAGCAAGTAGCGCAGCAGCCCGCGACAGGTCTCCGTTTGCTTGGGCAATGCCCGCCTTCACTGCCGCGGGATAGGGATCGTCCGGCGTGATATCCAGAACTTGATCGAGCTGGCGTTCCGCTTCGTGGAAACGGCGTAGCGCCAAACAGGAAAGCGCGTGTTGAGTAAGCAAGCCGGCGTTGCGCGGATCAAGCCGCTCGGCTTCGTTGAAATACGACTCACTCTGATCCCAGTCGCCCCTTCTTCGGGAGACATAGGCAAGCGATTCAGGGATACGGCTGCTATTGGGCAACACCCGACGTGCTTTTTCAAAGTAACGCTCGGCCGTGTTGTAATCTTTCAGGCAGGCGTAGTGATAATATGCTTTCGCATGCAGGGCCTCGCCCAGACTCGGCTGAAGGTTCAGCGCCGTCTCAGCGGCTTCCCGCGCTTCTTCACGAAGTGCGAGCGTCGGTTGAAGACTTAGTGAAACATAGCCTAGTGCGTCAATGTATGACAGTAGCGCCCACGCTTGGGCGAACTTTGGATCTAACCGGACCGCCTCCCTGAGATATTTTTGCGCGGCGACATCATTAGCGGACGACCGGGCTGTTTTTTGTGAGTAAGCCAACCCGCGCAGATACGCGTCATAAGCCTCAACATTGTCTGTCGGTTTGGCAGCGATGACTTGCTCTTCCCGCCCGGTCAGTTTTGCGCGCAATTGTTCGGCGATGGCTGTGGCCACTTCGCTTTCCACCGAAAAGATGTCCGTCAATTTGCGATCATAGGTATCGGCCCAAAGGTGAGAGTCATTGACTGCCTTGATTAACTGGACGTTCACGCGCACGGCGTCGCCGCTCTTTTGCACAGTCCCTTCCAGGATGTGGGCGACGCCAAGTTGCCGGGCAGTTTCGCGCAAGGTTTCGGGCGCGCTTTTGTAATGTTGCGTCGAAGTGCGCGAAATGACCTTCAGATCAGCGATCTTGGATAAGCGGTTCAGAATCTCGTCCTGAATGCCATCAGCAAAGTAAGCGTTGTCCGGGTCTCGGCTGTGATTTTCAAACGGCAAAACAGCGATGCTTTTCTCTGGAACTGCTAATTCTACAGCCGTAAACGGTCGTTTATAATGAAAGAGGAAAAAACCAATCGCGGCGACCGCAGCGAGCAGAGCCAGCACACCTAACGATAACCATCGGAACGCGGCCTGTTTTCTTCGTGCAGCCGCGGCGACATCTTTCGCCTTCAGCTTTTCCGGCACTGCCGGATTCCCGAGGTCGCTACCGTAGAGATTAACAACAAAAATGCGGATGCCGTGCTTGACTTCGCACGTGCCCAGCTCATGTAGAAGCGGCCGCCATTCGTCGTATTCTCCCAGATCTTCGGCGACGTGTTTAGAGAGAAGAATGTGACCGGCATCGCCGCATTTCATAACCCGCTGCGCGAGATTCAGACCGGCACCAGCGAGATTGGTACGACCCGTAACATCGACTACTCCGCTGACCGGGCCACTGTGAATGCCCATTCGTACCCGCAACCGCGGATGATCCTTGAGCGCGCGGCTGATCTCCACCGCGCATTGCGCAGGCGCTTCCGGGCTGGTGTAAAAAACCAGCGCCATGCCATCGCCAGTAGCGATCTTGATCAGGCTCTCCGCCATGTCAGCTTTTTGAAATTGCTCCGTCGCGCGAACGATTTGGGTCAGATCATCGACAGCCGCACGTTGCTCATTAATGGAGAGCTTTGAGTAACCGACGAGGTCGGTAAACAAGACATGCGCGATCTGGAGCGGAATTTCCGTTTTGACCTCAGCGGACATCCTGTGTGGATTCAAAATTGTGCACGGATTTATGGCCTTAGTCGAGGCCAAACGGTTCAGGCGGCGAGTTCTCACGAGCCGCTCTATGTGAATTCAGAAATGTCAGGCGATGGTTGACAGTACGTTGCCCCGAGACCATTGAAACCATTTTGTCATGTAGCAGGGGAGCAAGGGAGTAAGGATGCACGCCGCTCTGCCGCACGAATGCACTGAATCATGGTTGTGAGCTACAGGGCATCAGGGTTGCAGTTGAGCCTCGGCGCATCGTCATGTGCGGAGGTGAGCGAAGGGAATTCTTTTTGCGAGCGATCCCACCCCTACCCGCTATACAGGCCCCAGAGCAACGGCAGGCTCCGTTATCAAAGCGGACGAGAAAAATTTCCCTACTCAAAAGTTTCGGATCGCTGTTCCCAGAGCTGGATTCAAAGTATTAGCAAAAATCAGGCGCTCAGTGATCTTGCGCCGGTAACTTAATTTGCCGCATCGTCTACTGCGGGTTGGGAAATTTCAAAGTTTGTTCGGATGCTTCACTGCGCTTTCAAGTCACGTGCTTTTAAGTACAATCGCTGGTGTAACGAGCGCTTCGTTCAAGCGCGCAGAGTGAACGCGAAAAACTTCTTCGCCGAGCTGAAGCGGCGCAACGTGTACAAGGTTGCGATCGCCTACGCAGTCGTCGCATGGCTACTGATGCAAGTCGCGAGTCAGATTTTCCCGTTCTTCGAGATTCCGAATTGGGCCGTGCGTTTCGTCGTGCTGCTGCTCATCGTCGGATTTCCTGTCGCGTTAATTCTTGCATGGGCATTTGAGCTTACGCCGGAGGGAGTCAAGCGAACCGAGACTGCGGATGCAGCGCAGGCGCGTTCGCGTGGCGTGCTGTGGATTTACATTGTCGCGATCGCGGCGGCTCTTTCGGTTGGCCTGTTTGTTCTCGGCCGTTATACAGCCTCACGCCCCTCTGAAGGCGTACGCGCTGCCCGCGGTCCGTCCGTACCTGCAAAATCGATCGCCGTGCTTCCATTTGAAAACTTAAGCGCGGACCCGGAGAACGCTTATTTCGCCGGCGGCATCCAGGACGACATCCTTACTAATTTGGCGAAGATTGGCGATTTGAAGGTGATCTCCCGCACATCGGTTGCGAAATACAAAAGTAAGGAGTCGAACGTCCGAGAGATTGGAGAAGCACTTGGAGTTGCAGCCGTGTTGGAAGGTAGTGTGCGCCGAGCTGGCAATCGTGTCCGCGTCAGCGTACAGCTCATCGACACCTCCAGCGATACCCATATTTGGGCCGATGATTTCGATCGTGAGTTGACAGATATCTTTGCAATTCAAAGCGATCTCGCCTTTCGGATCGCTTCCGTGTTGCAGGCGAAACTCTCTCCGGCTGAGAAAGCTCGTTTACAGCGTAAGCCAACTGAGAGCGGGTCTGCTTACCTTCTATATTTACAGGCACTAGACCAGTTTCGCCGGCGTGATCTTAAACAGGCCGAGACTAGCTTCGAGAAAGCTATTGAGGCAGATCCGTCATTCGCCCTTGCTCTGGCGCGCCTCTCCGAGCTGGAAGGTTTCTTGTACGCTAACATCGACCCAGTGCCGGACCGACTAGAGAAGGCGCGTGCGACTGCCAATGAAGCGCTGCGTTTGCAACCGAACCTGCCGGAGGCTCATCTGGCGCTTGGCCGTGTTTATTTGTTCGAGCGCGATTATGAGCGTGCGCTAGCAGAGTTCACCATTGCGAAAGAGGGTTTACCTAACGATCCGGTTGTTTTTATCGGCCTCGGGGCAGCGAAAATATCTCAAGGCAACTCATCACAAGCAATAGCGGATTATCAAAAAGCTACTGCGCTTGATCCAAAAGATGGACGTATTTGGTCGAATCTGACGAGTGCTTACTCCGCCCTACGTCAATTTCCTGCTGCGATAGACGCGATTGATCGAGCTTGTGCAGTCGAACCGACTCTGCCTGTGTTCAAACTGTTCCGCGCCCAACTCTATATCAATTGGAAAGGCGAGTTGGAGGCGCTGGATCAGGTGGTTAGCGGCGAGCCCAAATCTGAAAATTACTATTCAGACCTGCTGGGGACTCCTTACCGTTTTCAGTTAAAGCTTTTTCAGCGGAAATATAACGAGGCAGTGGAGCTGCTTAATAAAAGCCCTCTCAACCACTTCGTTGTGGCGGAGTGGCGCGAGTGGCGGAGCCCTACTGCGATAACGTATCCCAAGTCACTTCTCCTGGCCGAGGCATACGGATTGGGGAAGGATAGCCCAAACGCTCGCTTGGCTTTCGAGGCGGCACGAACCATTCTGGAGAATAATGTTCGGGAAAACCCAAACGATGCCGCGCAACACGTTCTCCTTGGATACACCTACGCGGGGTTGGGACGCCGAGACGACGCAATTCGAGAAGGGAAAGGCGCGGTCGAACTGCTGCCGGAATCGAGAGATGCGATAGATGGCGCCGAGATGACTCTGGGTTTGGCGCGGATCTACACAATGCTCGGCGATATCGACTCAGCGCTACCGCTACTTGAACATTCGCTCTCGTCACCGGGCGGCGCGACTCCAGCGCTTCTGCGCGTAGATCCTGCATGGGATCCCCTACGTCAGGATCCACGATTTGAGAAGCTTCTCGCGAAGTTCGAAGCATCTTCACCGAAGTCGTAGGGAGCAGCGGAAATTCTTCACCGAATTGAAGCGGTGAAAAAGAGCGTTATTGAGCCAGGCTGGAGCTTCAAGGCCGTGCAGGCTTCACACCAGTCTGACGCCAAAACGCACTAAATCCCGGCTGCAAAATTACAGGGGAGCAGGGTTGCTAGCCGGCGTTTGGCTTCACATGCGGCGCCGGGTCGGCTGCAGCGGCAAGTTAGCTGGCGCTGGATCCGCCACTTCGATATCGACCAAGAAACAGTTCAGGAACGCAAGTGAGGCCTAGTGCTCCGATGATTGTTCCGACGCCAATCCACCTCCACCCGGATGGTCCAAGCGGCAAAAGGCCGAGGCATAACCCAGTGAAGTAACAGCGCCAAGGATGAAAAATGGCCCTGTGAAGCGGCAGTGAACCCGACCGCAACGGGAGGCGTTGAGCAAACACGCTACGCCCATGACCGTGAGCGACGTGGCCCATAACACCGTTCTCAACCCAGGCGGCGCGCGAAAGCCGAGCGCGAAGACAACCCACGGTGCACCCCAGAGAAGGCACGCGCTCGGCCCTTTGCACAGGAAGTCGCGCTCAGGACCGCACGAGTTGAATTTGTCTCTGCTCATTTTTGAGTTGGCCTAACGATCCAAAGCTGAGCCACGGCCACCGGCGGCTGGCTCACGCTTGGAACGATGACGCTCGGATTTCATGTCTCGGTCAAACTGAAGGGGCCGTCGCCGTTGGCTCCAGCGCGTTGTTAGGCATCACGGCTGACCTGGCTTCTCATCTTTGGCATAACCCGCTATCGTGTTATACAGCCACGCAAATATCGCACCACCAATCAAAGCGTCGAAGAACGCATACACCAACCCTATGATGCTGCCGATTGGAGAAACTGTGTAACCACGATACAGCTTGCCGATGAGCGTAGGTTCTCCGGTGGCCCCATCAAATGCAATGAACCACCACGTAAGAACAAAAAGCCCCAATCCCCAGAAGATGCCACAAGTCAGTGCGAATGATTTTAGGTTCAGTTTCATGTTCAGTCCTCAATTTTGTTGGCTTACCTATGTGACAAATGATTCCCTAACGAACCACAAGCTCAGCCACGGCTCCGGCGGGCGCAAGTGACGTTGCACGGCGCTCAGTGGGCGTCCTTCAATGGCGTCTCAAACGAAACAATAGAGGGAAACAACCAAACAAAGAAAGGAATCCAACATGTATATCAGCATCAGACGTTACAAAACCAATCGAGGGGCCGAGGTCACGCGGAAGGTCAAGGACGAGTTCGTCGGTATGATTAGCAAGGCGCCGGGCTTTGTTGCTTACTACGGCATTGAGGCTGGAGCGGATGCGTGGGCGTCCGTCAGCGTTTTTGACAGCCAGGCGCAAGCCGAAGAATCCAACCGCGTGGCGGCGGACTGGGTCCAAAAAAGTGCCGCCTCTTTGGTTAGTGGAGCGCCCGAGGTGACGGCGGGCAACGTTGCGGTCCAGAAGACCAAGTAGACGAGACAACCGCAGCTCGCGCAAGAAATTTCTGGCGAGCGCACGGGGCCTCGCGTGCTGGTTTCGGCGTCCCCGCCGAGACGAACTTTACTTGAGTCAACGGGACTGCGTCGAAGCAAAGATCCGCGAAATCAGGCGTCAGCGCACAAGTCGAAATGAGTCACCCTGCGCCGCAGATAGTCGTCAACGATCAGTAAAAGCAGCGCGGGCAACGATTGTCCATTCCCTCCGTTCACACTCGCCTCGAACGCCCCGCAGCCCGAAAGCACGCAAGCCGTTAATCCTCTTGCCCGAGACCCTCGAAATCGTGTTGTCAGTAGCAGTGGAGCAGGGATGCACGCCGCTCTGCCGCACGAATGAATGGAATCGTTGTTGCTGGCTACAGCGTATCAGGTGTTGCATTCTGGCAGCGCCTCGGCGGTCGTCATGCGGCGGTAGATGCAAGCGTGGAAATTCTTTTTCGAGACTGACCTCAGCCCTGCCCCCTACACAGGCGTCAAGCAAAGGCGGGTTCCGTTATAAAACCTACGCCTTGTCGTAAACGGCCTTGCCTTTGAACTTTTTCCCGTTCGCGTCGGTACCGTTAATTGTGACCGTACGCGATTTGCCATCCGCCGCGACGGTTATTTGCCCTGTCCAGCCGATCTTTCCATCCCTCATCGCGGTGATGTCGTTAGTCCGATCGTTTACCACTCTGTAGGCGACGGAGTTATAAGGCAGGTTCCCTTTCACGCGGTAGGCTTTCCCATCGAACTTGCCGAGCCAAACGCTGTGCGTCGGTTTTCCATCCTTGTCTACGCCGTCTACGGTGATCTTGATTTTGTCCTTCTGCTCCGCGTAAGTGACCGTGGTGTTTTTGCCCATCCCCGGCACGAGCTTCGACTTCGCCTCATTAAGCTTCCACGTACCGATGTGAGGGTTGGCCGCAAAAGAAGCTGCCGCTGCCGCAAACGACAGAGCCACAGCCAATACTGCTATTCGAGTTTTCATAATGCGGCACTTCGGTCAGAAATGCCGTTAGACGTCAATACCAATCGAGCGTGGTTCCAGCGGAACAGGGCTGCATTCCCGCACCGCATCCAAATACACTGAATCACGACTGCAGAGTTACGGGGAAGCATGAAAGGGTGCGGTCGCGTTGCGATCTTGCACTCGTGATCCCCGGCAGAAGTTGAGTCGGGTTTTTTGGGCGTGTGGTGCAGGGAACAACGTCCAGTTTTGCGCTCGACTGTCGACGGGGAAGCGGAATTATTAATTTCTTTGTTTTCACGTAACTTCACTGGATGTCCGCCGAGGTTAAAAAGGAAATTCAGCTGGAGATCGGCCATGTCT
>JBKOYG010000074.1:0-48264 GCA_046725285.1 Verrucomicrobiota bacterium | reverse complement strand
GGCTTTTTTTGATTCAACCAAGAACATGGGCATCTTTAGCGGCCGTGTGAAGGTAGTCGATCCGCGTTTCAATCTTCAATCTGACAAATTAACAGTGTTCATTACAAAGGGACAAAACCAGAGCCTGGAGAAAGCCATCGCTGAAGGTAATGTTGGCCTCATTCGCGATCGGCCCGATGCGAACGGCGGACCACCTACTCGCGCTGTTGGCCGCGCCGATAAAGCTACTTATACAGCTGCTACTGGAGACGTCGAATTGGCGGGGACACCGCGCGTACAGGAGGGGCCAAACCTGCACGTGGCGACTAGTTCCGATACGGTGATGGTCATCAGTCAAAACAGTCAGTTAAGGACGCACGGACCCAGTCGAACCGAAATTGTCCAGCAGCCAAACGAAGAAAAAAAGGGACAAGCAAGTCCGTCCCAGACTCCATCCGCCCAGGCGTCACCCGCTCCGTCTCTGCCCAAACCATGATCAGCCAAGCTGCGCCTGTCTCGACTCCGAAAGCTCGGTCGCCCGTCACAACGAAGGTGGAAACCGTCCTCACTACCGATCAGCTGGTCAAGATTTACGGAGGCCGAGCGGTCGTCGATGGAATCAATATGCATGTTGGCGCTGGCGAGATTGTCGGACTGCTCGGACCGAATGGAGCAGGTAAGACTACGAGTTTTTACATGATTGTTGGTTTGATCAGACCAAACAGCGGTCGCGTGATTTTTTCGGACACCGATGTCACCGACTATCCGATGTACAAGCGCGCGCGGTTGGGCATGGGTTATTTACCGCAGGAAGAATCGATCTTTCGAAAAATGACAGTCGAACAAAACATCCTCGCCATTTTGGAAACGCTTCCGATGAGCAAGGCCGAACGGCGGAACCGTTGCGATCAACTGCTGCACCAGTTTGGCATTGAGCGGATCGCTAAAAATACCGCGCTCACGTTGAGTGGTGGTGAGAAACGGCGACTAACGATTGCGCGTTCGCTGGTCACGCAGCCAAAGCTGCTGATGCTAGACGAGCCGTTCAGCGGTGTTGATCCGATCGCCGTGTACGATGTGCAGCAAATTATCGTAAACCTGCGCAAGTCGGGCCTTGCGATCATGATCACCGACCACAATGTGCGCGAGACCCTTTCCATCGTGGACCGCGCGTACCTGATTTACGATGGCCGGGTTGAGAGCGAAGGCACAAAGGATTTTCTCATTAACGATCCCATCAGCCGTCAGCTTTATCTTGGCGAGCGCTTCAAGATGTGATCTCTGTCGTTCCGACCGAAGTAGAGGAACCTTTAACACCGTTCAGTTGACCCGAAAATGAACGTTCAGTAGAGTCCGGCCAAGGCAATGGAGTTTGCCTTCCGAGCCAAAGGCTGGGAAAACCGCGTGAGCTAATGACTCCTTCTAAACGGAAGGAGTTTTTTAATGCTCGATTATATTTTGGTAATGGTAGGCGGTGCGCTCGGGACTGGAGCGCGATTTTGGGCATCAGGATTTGTTGCTGAACGCGTCGGGGAGTTTTTCCCCTGGGGCACGCTCGTGGTGAACGTTACCGGATCCTTCGCTATCGGGTTCCTTGCCGCGTTTACGGATCCGGAGGGCCCGTTTCTTGTGTCACCGCGGCTTCGTCAATTCTTCATGATCGGCGTGTGCGGTGGTTACACGACGTTTTCATCGTTTAGCTTGCAAACGCTCGATCTCGTCCGGGATGGAGACTGGTTCAAGGCCAGCCTGAATACTCTGCTTTCGGTCGCTTGCTGCCTTACAGCCGTATGGCTTGGACGCATTCTTGCTCTCACAATGTTGCCGAAATAAAAACAAGCCATGCATCTTCCTGAAGACGCCGTCCTCCTGCGGATTTTCATCGGTGAGAGTGATCGTTACCAACATCAACCGCTGTACGAGGCGATTGTTTTGAAAGCACGCGAACTAGAACTGGCAGGCGCAACCGTGCTGCGCGGACCAATGGGTTTTGGAAAATCAAGTCACCTGCACACTGCGAAGATCCTTCGCTTGTCGATGGACCTTCCAATTGTGATCGAAATTGTGGACACCGAGGAAAAGGTAAATGCATTCTTGCCTGTGCTCGATGAAATGATGGGCGGCGGCCTCGTCACACTCGAAAGGGCGAAAGTGATCCGTTATCAAGATCGGGGAAAAAGGTAGTTTGCAGGGAACTCACTTGGATCTTCGCGCTCGTAAAGCGGTAGCGGTGAGTGTGTGATACGATGCATATTGGAAATTGCGCGCTATTCACGCTAGAAGTAAATCCTCATGGCGGAACAACGCGGGACCCAAACGATTACATCTCCAAGCGATAAACAGAAAAGCGTCCCGGTTGTCACGGTGGAGAGCTTTTACAATTCACACGCCGAGAAGTTGCAGATGAAACTGGAGGGGCCGCGCGTGGGGTTCCATCGAAAAATTCGCGAGCCCACCATCAATCGCCCTGGCCTCGCGCTCTCAGGCTTCTACACCTATTTCGCTGAGAAGCGCGTGCAAGTGCTGGGCGCAGCGGAGCATTCCTATCTGAAAAGTTTGCCTTCGAGACTTCGCATCAGGCGATTTCGGAAATTATGCGAGCGCAAGATCCCCTGTCTGGTGATGTCGCGCGGGTTTCATCTTGCGCCGGAGTTGCTGTCTGTTACAGGCGAGGCAAAAATCGCGGTGTTTCGTACCCCAATGATTACCATGAAGTTCATTAATGCGGCGACGATCGCTCTGGAGATGGATTTCTCTCCGACAGTGACCGAGTTCGGCAGCATGGTGGACATCCTGGGTGTCGGCGTTTTGATTCGCGGTGCGAGCGGAATTGGCAAGAGCGAATGCGTGTTGGGGCTGATCGAGCGCGGCTACAGCCTCGTGGCCGATGATGTGACCCGAATCACTTCGCTAGAAGGACGCGAGCTGATGGCAACAGCTCCCGAATTGACTCGCAATCACATGGAAGTGCGCGGCATTGGCATTATCGATGTGGCGAAGGTGTTCGGCATTGGCAGCATTCGAGTCGAGAAGCGTCTCGATCTCGTGGTCACGCTCAAGGATTGGCACGATGTGGACGAGGTCGATCGGATCGGACTGGATCGAGAATCTTATGAAATCCTCGGCCTTCAGGTTCCACATGTCACTATTCCGGTAAGGCCGGGCCGCGACATGGCGCGCTTGATTGAAGTCGCCGCGATGGATGAAAAATTGAAAGGCTTGGGCCAAAACAGTGCGGTCGATTTCAATGCCAGGCTCCTCAGTTTGATGGAGCGGAAGGGAGCGGTTTAATGGGGTTGCTTTATAGAAAAGCGAGCCGCGCAGAGCGTGCTCGGAAGATTGAAAAAGACATTCCGATCACCAATCGGCTGGGACTTCACGCGCGACCGGCGGCTATGTTCGTGCGGATTGCGAGTCGTTACCGCTCGGAAATCTGGGTGTCGAAGGAAGAGGAAGTGGTAAATGGCAAGAGCATCATGGGTCTGATGATGCTTGCCGCTGGGCAAGGATCAAAGCTGCGAATCCGCTGCGAGGGCCCCGATGCCGACAAGGCGATGGAAGAACTCGAGGCATTGATCAAGGCGGGTTTTGACGAGGATTGATCGAGCTTCCTTTGGCTCAGCTGCGCCACTTATGCGAGGCCGGCCACGTGGAATTCGCATTGTTTGACATCTGCTTTACTCTGGCAGGTGCATGAGCGACAGCGCGCGCCAAGAAATCCGGTTTGAAGGAGCAGGCGTCTCTTCGGGGATGGCCTGTGGCAAGATTCATGTCGTGCGCGATGACTTGGATGACGTCGTACGTTATCGCATTGCGCCTTCCCAGATCCCAGATGAAATCGGGCGCTTCGAAACCGCACTTATTCAAACGCGCATGCAGATTCTGGAAATGCAGCAACGTATTGCGGAATCGATCGGAGCGAAAGATGCAGCCATTTTCGATGCGCATCTGCTCGTGGTCGAGGACCGCACGTTGATCGACGAAGTGCTGCGCAAACTGGAAACAGATCTTTGCAATGTTGAGTGGGTTTTTCAGGAAGTCGCCACCCGTTACGCCGAGACCCTGAACAAGATCGACGATCCCTACCTGCGAGAGCGTGCGCTGGATATCCAGGACGTGACCAAGCGCGTGATTCGCAATCTGCAGGGCAAAGCCCCCAAGACATTTCTTGCTCTAAGCGAGCCGCACATTCTTGTCGCGCACAATCTTACTCCTTCCGATACCGCAAGCATCAACCGGGCGAACGTGCTCGGGATCGCGACGGATCTGGGCAGCCGCACATCGCACGCGGCGATTCTGGCGCGTTCTCTCAATATCCCGGCGGTAGTCGGATTGCACGATATCACCGGAAAACTCGAGACCGGCCAACACGTGCTCCTCGATGGGAGTGACGGCTTGCTATTTGTCAGTCCGTCTCCAGAAACGATCGCCTACTATGCAGAGATTGAGTCAAGGAGAGCCAGAGTTGCCGCACAACTCAAAGAACTGCGCACGACAAGATCGACCACGCGCGATGGCCGTCACATTGTGCTCTCAGCAAATATCGAACTTCCGGAAGACGTCGAGGCGGTCACGGCAAACGGCGCGGAGGGCATCGGACTCTATCGCACTGAGTTCCTTTATTTGAATCGCACTACGTTGCCAACAGAGCAGGAACAATTCGAAACGTATCGGAAAGTAGCGGAGCGTGTCCGGCCTGACCCGCTAATTATTCGAACATTTGATCTTGGCGGTGACAAACTCGCTCCTGGTACGGTGGACATCACCGACGAGTTAAACCCTTTCCTGGGCTGGCGTGCCATCCGTCTTTGCCTCGAGAACATAGATATCTTCAAAACACAGTTGCGTGCCGTTCTTCGTGCCAGCGCGGTCGGTAACATAAAAATTATGTTTCCCATGATCTCAGGCTTGGAGGAGTTGCGCCGCGCCAAGGCCGTGCTCGCCGAGTGTAAAGAAGAACTGAAGCGATCCGGCGTTCCTACGAGTGAAAAGATCGAGGTTGGCGCGATGATCGAAATCCCAAGCGCAGCTATTTGCGCCAATGTGCTCGCACCCGAGGTAGATTTTTTCAGCATTGGAACGAACGATCTGATCCAATACGCGCTTGCAGTCGATCGGGTGAACGAAAAGCTCGCGCACCTTTACGAGCCGACCCATCCGGCAGTTCTGCGCTTACTCAAAATGATCGCCGAAGCGGCGCACTCCAACAACATCTGGGTGGGCGTTTGCGGAGAAATGGCCGGAGATGTCGCGCTCGTCCCGCTTTTGCTCGGTCTCGGCATGGACGAGCTTAGCGCGAGTGCGACGCTGGTTCCGCGAGTTAAGCGTGCGGTGCAAAGTCTGGCCATTCCCGAATGCCGGGAGCTAGTCGAGGAAACACTCAAGCTCAACACTGCTTCCGAGATTCTGGCGCGCTGCCTGGAATTAGCGGACAAACGCTACGGCGATCTTTTGGGCTGAAGCCCGGGTTGAAGCGTTACAGCGTTGAAGGCTTGAAGCGGAAGCGGGATTGTCATTCTGAGCGAAGCGAAGAATCACTGCAAGTTCTTAGGCGCCCAGAGGTGAGAATCAGAGATGTTTCGCTTTGCTCAACATGACAAAGGTGGGCTTGCCTGGTTCAACGCTTTAACGATTTAACGGTTTAAGAAGCGCGATCGCGGATCGCGCTATTCTTCCGCTTCGGGATCGGGCTTTAGCCCTTCTTCTTCCATCTTGCGCAAGACGTCGCTCATATCGTCGACTTCATCCCAGACGTCCTGACTCACGTAAATGGGAGCTTTCTGTTGGGTGGCCATCGCGATGCAATCACTCGGCCGTCCATCGAGCTCGATGATCTTCTTCTGATGCAATTCGTTTTGGACACGAATAATCACGCGCGCGTAGTAAGTGGCATTTTTCAGATCATTAATGATGACTCGCTCGACCTTTGCGCCAAGGGCGGTCAGTAAATGTGCTATCAGATCGTGTGTGAGAGGACGCTCCTTGGTGATCTGGCGCATGAACATCGTGATCGCGCTGCCCACCGTTTGATCGACATAAATGATGAACACTTTGTCGTTATTGCCGAGAAAGACCGCGCACCCGCCACTTGTCGGCAAAACCGCCCGCACCTGCACTTCGATCACCGTTTTGTTCACGAGCGAACGTTATCTGCAGGGAAGCGAAAAACAAGCGGTGTGCACCGCATAGGTCGCCTTTCTCTCATAGGAAACATGTAACATATGAGTCGAATGAAAATTTTAAGGCTGCAGGCTTGCATGTTGAACGCCCTGATTGAATATGCGTTTTGCGGCATTCATTCGCCACCTGATCTGATCAAATGAAAAACGAGTGGGACGTTGACGCAGCAATCGCAACCTACAATGTCGATGGCTGGGGCGGCGGATATTTCACCGTCAATCCAACTGGCAACGTGGTGGCGCGACCCCTGCAGGCAAACGGCGGCACGATCGACATTCTGGAAGTCGTAAATGAAGCGTGCAACCGCGGCCTAAGTTTCCCACTCGTCATCCGATTTCAGGATTTACTTCGACACCGTGTGGAATCGGTAAACCGCGCATTTCAAGAGGCGATGACAGAGTTTGGTTATAAGAACGAGTATCGCGGCGTTTTTCCGATCAAGGTTAATCAGTTGCGCGAAGTCATCGAAGAAATTGTCGATGCCGGTCAGCAATTTCATTTTGGTCTGGAAGCCGGAAGCAAACCGGAACTTGTCGCCGCGCTGGCGATGCACCAGGATTCCGAAAGTCTCATCATTTGCAATGGCTACAAGGACGCAGCGTTCATCCGCATCGCGCTGCTCGGTTGTAAGCTTGGCAAGAAGGTTGTCATCGTTGCCGAGAAGCTCGAAGAGCTGGAGCAAACGATCCGCGCAGCAAAGGAAGTCGGCGTGGAACCGCACATCGGTATTCGCGTGCGTCTTTACAGCAAAGGCGCGGGCAAATGGGCGCCCAGCGGCGGCGAGAACGCGAAGTTCGGTCTCGATACCACAAGCCTGGTCGCCGCGAGCGAAATGCTGAAGGCCGCAGGCCTTGCGCATTGTCTCAAACTTATCCATTTCCACGTGGGTTCGCAGGTGCCGGATATTTCAACTATCAAGCGCGCCGTGCGCGAAGGGGCCCGGTATTATGCAAAGATTGCGAAGCTTGGGCATGAGCTCGGATATCTGGATGTTGGCGGTGGGCTAGGTGTCGATTACGACGGTTCGCGCAGCGATTTTGACAGCTCTGCAAATTATTCGCTCCAGGAATACGCCAACGACGTCGTCTGGAATATCATGGACGTTTGTGATTCGGAAGGCGTGCCGCATCCCGCGATTGTGAGCGAAGGCGGTCGCGCGATCGTAGCGCATCATTCCGTGCTCGTAGTCGAGGCGTTCAGCTCCATCGAGAAAACGCCGCCGAAGTTGCGAGTGGCTGCGAGCGAGAACGATCACAAGTTGGTAGGCGACATTCTCGATGTGAAGCAACGGCTTAAACGCGGCAATCGCCTCGAGAGCCTGCACGATATGCAGCAGATCAAGGAAGAAGCGCAGCAGACCTTCGAGCTAGGTCTGCTTGATCTCGAATCAAAAGCCAAGATCGACACGATTTACTGGCAGCTCGCGCAGCAGATTGTGAATATGCATCGCGGCTTGCGTTTCATTCCTGAGGAAGTCAAGCAGCTCGAAACTACTTTGGGTGATCAATACATCTGCAATTTCTCCGTTTTCCAATCGCTGCTCGATCACTGGGCACTCGGCCAATTATTTCCGATCATGCCCATCCATCGCCTTAACACACCGCCTGATCGGCACGGAATGATCGTGGACATCACGTGCGACTCCGATGGCAAAGTCTCGAAGTTCACCGATTTGCAGGATGTGCGCGACACGATCCCCCTGCATCGAATCGTTCCGGGCGAGATGTATTACCTCGGTGTGTTTATGGTCGGCGCCTATCAGGATATCATGGGTGATTTGCACAATTTGTTTGGGCGCGTGACCGAAGTGCACGTTTTCCTCGATCCCGATGAGGAGTCGGGCTGGTACATTGAAGAAGTGATTGGCGGCAGCACGATCGGGGAAGTCCTTTCCATGACTCAGTGGGACAAAGTCGAGCTGACGCGACTGCTCAAGGCACAGGTTGATGACGCCATCAAAACCGATCGCCTTAAGCCTAACGACGCCATGAGACTGCTGGACGATTACGAGCGTCTTTTGCAGGAATACACCTACTTGTCGCTCAATGGCGTTAAACTGCCGCCGCAATCGGGCAGTTGGCTGCCGTTAAGCTAAGTCTTTTTTCTCCGCTTGGGGAGCGCGGAATTAAACGCGGCCGTTCAACTTGTCATTCCGAGCGAAGTCGAGGAATCTCTCGATGTAAACATGACGCAGCCTTCTCTAATTTCCATTAAAGAAGCGCTACAAAGCACCGCGCCAATCGATTCAATTCAGGTTCAAGGTTGGGTGCGGACGCGGCGCGATTCAAAAGATTTTTCGTTCATCGAGCTGAACGACGGCTCCAGCCTGCGCAATCTTCAGATCATCGCGAAAAGTACGTTGCCGAATTACTCGGCTGTGCAACGGCTCACAACTGGAGCGTCTGCTACCGTGAGTGGCGCGTTGGTCGCATCGCAGGGTAAAGGCCAAAAATGGGAGCTGGTCGCAGACAAAATTGAGCTCGTAGGAACTGCCGACGATTCCTATCCGTTGCAAAAGAAAGGGCATACGCCTGAATTTCTACGCGAAATCGCCCATCTGCGTCCCCGATCGAATCTTTTCAGCAGCCTCTTTCGCGTGCGGAGCCGACTGGCATTTGCTGTCCATCAGTTTTTTCAAGAACGCGGTTTTGTTTATGTTCATACGCCAATCATCACCGGCAGTGATTGCGAAGGAGCCGGCGAATTGTTTCGTGTCACAACGCTGGATCCGGCAGCCGCCGGACCGCGAACAGCGAAAGGCGAAATCGATTATGCAAAAGATTTTTTTGCACGGCCGACTTACTTGACCGTCAGCGGCCAACTTGAAGCGGAAGCGTTCGCGCTGGCGTTGTCCAAAGTGTACACCTTTGGACCCACTTTTCGTGCTGAGAACTCCAATACGTCTAGGCATGCAAGCGAGTTTTGGATGATCGAACCGGAAATGGCGTTTTGCGATCTGAAGGGCAATATGGATCTGGCCGAGGAATTTGTTAAATATCTTGTCACAGACGCGCACGCGCATTGCCCCGATGAGATGGAACTTTTCGGCAAGTTCGTGGACAAGGAGTTGCTTGCGCGACTTGATTTCGTCCTCGAGCGGCCCTTTCAGCGGATCACGTATGCCGAAGCTGTCGAGCTGCTAAAACAGAGTGGAGAGAAATTCGAGTTCCCGATTGACTACGGATTGAACCTGCAATCGGAACATGAACGCTGGCTGACGGAGAAACACTTCCAATGTCCCGTCACGGTTTTCAATTATCCAAAGGAAATCAAACCGTTTTACATGCGTGTGAACGATGACGGAAAGACGGTGACGGCTATGGATTTGCTCGTCCCCGGAATCGGCGAAATCGTCGGCGGCAGCCAGCGTGAAGAGCGGCTCGAGATGCTGGAGGAGAACATGCAGCGGCACAACATGGATCCCACTGATTACAAATGGTATCTCGATCTTCGGCGTTACGGCACCGCGCCGCACTCCGGCTTCGGACTCGGCTTCGAGCGAATGCTGATGTTCATTACCGGCGTGCCGAACATCCGCGACGTGATTCCGTTTGCGCGCACACCCGGCAGCGCAGAATTCTGATTGGCGATCTACGTTTTGATCGTCACAGCTGGCTGTAGAATGATTAGCGCCGACGGTTTTACCGTGATCTTGATTTCGTCGGAGGATTTCTTGTCCTTCTTCTTGTTCCGCCAAGGTTTGTCGTCCAAATGGATTGTCGACCCCTTCCAAGCGATCCGTAATTCGCGGAATTTCCGCGTCGGCAACGGAGACTTGCTCTTTTTCCCGGCTACGCGCGCGTCGAGATGTTCCATCAAGCGCGCGCGGTCGGCTACGCGAGCGCAAACAAAATCGAATCGCCCATCCCTGGTCGCGGCGCGCGGCGCCAGGTGGAGCGCGGGACCGACCGAACGAATGTTCATCGCTTCCCAAAGGATATAGCGGCCAGAAATATCTTTTCCGTCGATCTCGATCTTCCAATGACGGACCGTATAGTCGTGTAGCATCCGGCGTAACAGTGCCCCATGCCGCGCCCATCTGCTGTTCTTTGGAAAGCTTTTCAGCCTTCCTGTTCTTTTTCTGTTCTTTCTTTGCGGTGTGGACGTAATCTGCAAGCAATCCCCCGCCTGCGGCTTCAAAAAAATACCGTTCGCCCCACGGACCACTCGCAAGTCCGACGTCAAAGACTTGCTTCCTGCCACCTTCAAGCCTCGCGATGATTTCGTCGGCAGAGGAGACGAAGCCGAGCGCCCAGGCGAGATTATTGGCTGTCCCGAGAGGAAGAACACTCAACGGAATGCCGCTATCGATAAGCCGACAGGCAACCTTTGCAGTGGCCCGTCTCCGCCTGCGGCCAGCACGAGGTCTGTCGGCTGGTTGAGAGCTTTCTTGAAACCGCGTTCTTTGGTGGATTGATAAGTGGCATGATGCCCGGCTTCAGCCAGCGCCGCCATCAATTGCTCCTTGCCGTGCCTGGCGTCGCCAGCTTTGGGATTGTGCATCAACGTGATTCGCATCCGATTTTGTAATCGTAAATACGGGATGGTTCGGCCAAAAACAATCTGACACACGTTTCCTAGTAAAGAAGATGCGAATCCTGATTTCGAACGACGATGGCATTTACAGCCCGGGCATTGTTGCGCTCGCGAAGGTCGCGTCGCGTTTTGGGGAAGTACGCATCGTCGCACCCGACGTGGAGCAATCTTCGATGAGTCACGCCATTACTTCCTCACGACCGCTTCGGTATAAACGGATTCGGCTGGCCGACTTCGAGGCCTATCGGGTGAATGGTACTCCAGCAGATTGCGTTGCACTGGGAACGCATCATTGGCAGCATGTTGATCTCGTTCTTTCGGGAATCAATCTCGGTTTAAATCTGGGCAATTCCTGCTGGCATTCCGGCACGCTGGCGGCCGCGAAACAAGCTGCGCTGCTCGGCGTGCGTGGCATCGCGTTCAGTGCAGCAGTGAGCGAAAACCAGGAGCCAGATTTCGCCAAGCTCGATCCCTATGTTGCGAAGGTGATCGATATGCTGCTCGAAGAAGAACGTGAATTTGCCAGAGAAACCAAAGGGCATTCGATCGACGCGCCAGTCCGTGCGGCATTACGACGGCAAAGTTGCCCCCAGCAAGGATCCGGTGGGACGCCCAATTTTCTGGTTTACCATTATCCCGCTCCAGGGAGCCGAGGAAGGAACCGACCGATGGGCGGTCGAGCGCAACTGGGTCTCAGTGACTCCATTGCGTCTCGATCTTACCGACGAGAAAGAGCTTGGCCGCGCGCTGGCTCTTCATCACACATCACCAATCAGTACTGACACCTCTGCCATGTTACAAAGGAACAAGACCGCTACGCGCGTGACGAACAAGAAAGCGCGGCACGAAAAGAGTTAACCGTGATTAAATCACTAAGATCTTACCGGAACACAGATCAGCGATGCGTTTCCCTTATCCTCGTAAACTCAAGCTTCGAACCGCCGGGTTCTTGGAGCGTCATCCGGTCGCCGGAAATTTTCATTTGGTAAACTGTAGTTGCGAATGGTGTTTCGATTTTGATTCGGTCCTGGTCACCGAACTTGTATCTGCCACGCACGTCCCCGACAAGGACAGCGCCATTTGACGAGAATTCCCAAAGGGTTGCGTTGGATCCGCCCATCATGCGCCACTTGCCTACGATGGTGGAATTTCCGCAGCCACCCATCGTGAATACCAAAGCGATAGCAACAACTATCTGCAATCGCGGCTTGAACTGAGAAAAACTAAATGGCATTTCCTAGCGATTTGTTATCCATTTGAGATTGTCTTGTCGAGCTTGGAGTGGATTGAACAGCGCGCGGCCGCAGTAGCCGCGGCGCTGTGGGCCGTCACCTTAGTATGAATAGCAAAACCGACATAGGATCTGCCACAGTCCGGTGGCCTGCAACATCGAGTCAGCTTTCGGCGTCATTTGTGGATCGCTTGTGACTGCCCCGGCGTGAGCACGTATGTGTAAAAAAGGTGCTTGCCCTGCTTTGTGGCCACCTCGCCGTCTACGCCGCCTGGATACAGCTTACGCGTCAATCCGCGATACTGTTCGTTTCCGGGAAAGAAGAGGAACGCCAACCCTTTGCTCCCAGGTGTTATAGATGGCAACTCGACGACAGGGTTAGTTAGCATAGTCCACTCTTGGTCGGCTACGAGGTATCGTGTAGTTGTGGGATCGTAAGGAGGCGAGCGCTGGCCGACGGTGAATACCTGATACTCAGGGCCGAGCGATGCTTGGTACCGGCTCTGGGCAGTTTGAATTTCATAGTTCTGTTGGGCCGACCTGTAGCCTCTGCTCCTTAGACTCGCAGGATCGGCGTAATAACGATGAAAGTACAAATCGAGATTTAGCCAACCAAGCAGTGACAAGCTAATAGCGAGCGTCGCAGGCAAGACCCAGCGCCTGCGGCCTCGCAACTCCGTGGACGCCGCCCACGCACCTATCGGTACCGCTAGCGCAACGTAGAATGCTGGGAAAGCTGGAGTCCAGTGGTTAATTAAAGGTGGAACACTGTTTGGATAGGCAACAAGCGTGCCGCCAACGAGCAGAACACCTAGCCCCGAAGTGAGCATTAGAAATGCAGCCGGGTGACGCAAGCGCCATATAAGCAAGGCAACGCCTAATACAAGGAGAGCGGCTTCAGCGGGCAATAGCAGAGGTGCGTAGAATATGATGTCTTGCGAGCTGTGAGTGCTTATGCCAAGCAGGTTCTCACGGATCACAGGCCAAACTGTTTCCCACGCCTTGTGCAAATCTTCAGAGCTGTTTGGAATGTGAGGAGACCATATCATCAAGTTCGCCCCTCGACCGAAGTAGAGGTTCGGCTTCGAGACAAAATGGAACACAAGAGGACCAAATCCTAT
Source organism: Verrucomicrobiota bacterium (assembly GCA_046725285.1). Taxonomy (GTDB): domain Bacteria; phylum Verrucomicrobiota; class Verrucomicrobiia; order Chthoniobacterales; family UBA10450; genus Udaeobacter. The sequence continues at coordinate 35,217 of JBKOYG010000074.1, read as the reverse complement.
CAAATAGCTGCCAGCCAGTAGCAAAAATTCACAGGTATTGACGCGCCTGCTCCGAATGGAAAGCCAGTATATAGGCGATGAACAGAATCAGAATAAATGGCAACAGCCGTGTGCCGTAGTAGAAATATTCGCTAAGCCCTGCAGACAGACCAGCCAGTGCCCAGTCCAACGGCCGCCGTGACCTCGGCCCACGTAATAGAAAGTAGAAGCAGGCTGCCCAGAAGAACTGTGTTGTGATGTTATTAAGTGCCAGGCGACTATAGTGGATATTAGAGGCGCTAAACGCCAGGATCGCGGCTCCAGCGATTGCGGCATATTTGCCCCATGTTCCACGTATCAGACCGTATAATGGGATAACTGTAGCCGCGCCAAATAAAGTGGCAGGGAGCCTTAGCGTCGCGAGCGTGCTATCAGCCAATTTGAGAAATAACGACACTATCCAAAACCACAGAGCAGGTAGATCGATTCCGTGCCATACGGTGCTGAAGACTGACAGAGTGGAACGGCTACTTGTAACATAAGATTGAGTGGCGATGGTCCCGGTCATTATCTTGTCCGGGTAGATATTGTCAGGAAACTGGATCAAATCCAAAATTCGGGTGAGCAACGCCAGCAGCACCAAGCCAGCGAGTGTTACGATCTCCCATGTCGTCCACCGGGTAAGATGCGGAACATCGGCATGATCTATCGCTTGTGATTCAAGGGAAGCAGACCACAGTAACAAGCCGATACCTGCCAACCACAGAATACCGGCAAGACCGAACGTTTCGTTCGGAGCGGCGAGGTAACGAAAATCTGCCGCAAGCACAGTTAGCAACGCACTTCCTACTCCGACCAAATAGGGTAGGCGGCTGCGATTAAAGTCGGGTATCCGAGTAGTAGGCTGGCTTGGAAAGGCCGGTATTCACTCTTGCCGTTCCCAGACGATCACGGCCAGCAGTGCCGTCCCAGCGAGAATCAATACTGCCCAGGGGCGAGCCAGCTCATTTGACAACAAGAGTGTACCAAGCAGTGAGGCTAGGTAGGCGGCCAAGCCCACCATAGGTTAGAGTGAAATCTAACCTGCATTATTGTATTGCTTGGCGGCGAGCTTCGTTCATGAATCACTGAATTCTCGCAGCTATGTCCACCTCAACCACATCGCATCACTTCAGAATCTTCTTTTGCGGGCGCCTGCGCAAGATTTAAGTAAACAACTCATCTGTCCATCGCAAAGCTTTGTCCACTCGATGGGTCGGCGTCGCTGTACAACACATGCGCCTGTAGATCCAACGCAGATTACGCGCTTGCGTCTTGGACTGCGGCGGCGCTGCGCCGCTCTGCATTCTGACGTAGACCCTGAAACTGTTCTCTTACACGAACAGTTTCAGGGAAGCTATTTCTTCTTCGAGTCCTTCTTTGACTCGCGCTTGGGTTCCTTTGATTCCTCGGCCGTCTTCTTGGATTCGCTGGGGCGATACTCTTCCTGTTCGGCTGCGGCGAAAGCTTTCTCAAGGCCGACCATGTCTTCGCCTGGACGGAGAATGTCGAGCGCTTCAGCTTCTTTACGCAGTTGTTCCTCGGTGTAGTTCGCGGCCTTGATCGATAATCCAATGCGCCGTTCGAGTTTGTCCACCTTGATCACGCGCGCTTCGACTTCCTGGCCGACCTTGAGGACGTCTTTCACTTTCGCGACGTGCTCTTCACTTAATTGTGAGATGTGGACGAGGCCATCGATATCGTCCTGCAATTGCACGAACGCTCCGAAGCTGGCGAGCTTGGTCACTTTACCTTTCACCAGATCGCCGATCTTGTATTTCTCATCGATCGTCTTCCACGGATCTTCGGTGAGCTGTTTGATCCCGAGGCTGATCCGCTGATTTACCTTGTCGATATCGATCACTACGGCGTCAACTTCATCGCCTTTCTTAAAGACCTCGCTGGGGTGATTGATCTTGCGGGTCCAGCTCAAATCGGACACGTGAATCATTCCGTCGATGCCTTCCTCCAGCTCAACGAAGGCGCCGTACGCGGTCATGTTGCGAATCTTGCCTTTCACGCGGCTACCGATGGTGAATTTCTTCTCGATCTCGTCCCACGGATTCGGTTCGAGTTGGCGCAGACCGAGTGAAATTTTTTGTTCCTCTTTGTTTACACCAAGCACCACAGCTTCCACTTCCTGGCCGACGCTAAGAATGTCGGATGGGCGCATGATGCGCTTCGTCCACGAAAGCTCGGAGACATGGATGAGTCCTTCTACGCCTTCCTCGATCTCAACAAACGCGCCGTAAGGAACAAGGTTTGTGATTTTGCCCTTGATGCGCTGGCCAGCGGGGAAACGCTCCTCGATTTGGTCCCACGGATTTTTCTGGGTTTGTTTGAGTCCCAGCGACACGCGCTCTTTTTCCTTGTTGATGTCGAGCACAACAACTTCCAACTGCTGCCCGACTTTCAACAACTCGCCGGGGTGTCCGAGCCGGCCCCAGGTCATATCGGTGACGTGCAGCAGGCCATCCATCCCATCCAGATCGATGAACGCGCCGAAGTCGGTGATGTTCTTCACTGTGCCAACCACGCGGTCGCCCACGTTCACGCCTTCCATGAATTTTTGCCGTTTCTCGCTGCGCTCCTGTTCGATTACCTCGCGCCGGCTGAGCACAACGTTTTTGCGGTCGTCATTGAGCTTAACGATTTTAAAATCGTACGTGTTGCCGACGAATTGCTGCAAATCTTTTGGCGGAACGACGTCGATCTGAGACGCCGGCAGAAATGCTTCGACGCCGATGTTGACCATCAGCCCGCCTTTCACCACCGATTTCACCTTGCCTTTGATAAGGCCGTCATCTTCGAACACGCTAACGATCTTGTTCCAATTTTGGCGGTAAGCCGCTTTTTCCTTCGAGAGAACGACCATGCCTTCCTCGTTCTCAAGCCGCTCCAGAAGCACATCCACATCGTCGCCCACTTCCAGCGACTCGACATCGTCAAATTCTGTTAACGGAATGACGCCCTCGGATTTGTATCCGACGTCAACCAATACTTCGCGCGGGCGAATTTCCAAAACGCGTCCCTTCACGATGCTTCCCTCGCGGAAGTCGGGCATCGGCTTCGCCATTACATCCTGCATGTGAATCATAAAATTAAGTGGGCCTCCTTCAGGCAAAGCGGCGCCTTCGGTCAAGCGCCGATTTTCCGCGCAGCTAAAGCAGCGGAATGGGACGCCACGGTAGGCGTTTTCCGTCTGTTGGTCAACTGCCACCTCTTGAGCGCGACGCCCTGCGTCACGCAAGCTAGCTAGTATGATCCCCAGCTAGTGGCAGGTTCCTCCCCAGCTACTGGAAACCGCGTGAGTGGCTTCGCATAAGCAATCCGCTCAAGTAGCTGGGTCGGAATGACCGCATTTCGCATTGGGCGTTCGGCGTTGAGCGTTGGGCGTTTCGCCTTTACCGTGTCATAGAACATGTCAATTGCCCGATCACCGATCTTACTTGCGCTCCTTGCGGCCACATCGCTCCACGCTGAGCCTTCCGCCGACCAAAAAATCGTCGAAGCGACCAAATCACCTGATATCAGCGTCGTGCATCTTTGGGCGCCCTGGTGCTCCAATTGCCAGGCGGAATTGAAGAGCGGCGGTTGGCTCAAGACCGTTAAAAACAATCCACAGGTTAAATTTTACTTCGTGTCCGTTTGGAACGATGGCGAGGACGGCCGTGCGATGTTGCAGAAATTCCAAATTACAGATCAACCGAACGTCACGATTCTAGCGGATCCGGGACCGCGAAAAGGGGATAACAAGATCAAGCAATTCGCCGGAATGCCGCTCTCGTGGATCCCCACGACTTGGATTTACAAAGGCGGCGATCTCCGCTACGCATTGAACTACGGCGAAGTCCGTTTTCCCGTGCTCCAACAATTTCTCGAAGACAGCAAATCGGAATGGTCGCATAAAGGCGAACCGTCAATAACCCCCTAGCGATTCGCAATGCTCGAAACTCCAGCCGCTATCCAGATCAGTTCCAAGCGCCCGCCTCAAATCCTGTCGTTGATTGGCGACACGCCGCTCGTGGAGATTACGCAACTCGACACCGGTCTATGTCAGCTTTTTCTCAAGCTTGAAAATCAGAACCCGGGGGGATCGATCAAGGACCGGATCGCGCTTTCGATGATCGAGGCCGCGGAGGACGAGGGGAAATTGCGACCCGGCGGCACGGTCGTCGAAGCCACAGCAGGCAACACCGGTTTGGGCCTTGCGCTTGTTGCCGGCGCGAAAGGCTATCGCGTCTTGCTTGTAATTCCCGATAAAATGTCGCAGGAAAAAATCTCGCATGTGAAAGCGCTCGGCGCTGAAGTGCGGATCACCCGGTCGGACGTAACGCGCGGTCATCCGGAGTACTACCAGGACATGGCCGCGCGACTTGCCGAAGAAATTCCCGGTGGCTTTTACGTTAACCAGTTTGGCAATCCGGCGAACCCACTTGCGCACGAGCGCACGACGGGCCCGGAAATCTGGGAACAAATGCGGCACAATGTCGACGCGATTGTCGTAGGAGTCGGTTCTGGGGGGACGTTGACTGGCCTTGGGAGATTTTTCAATCGCGTTAAACCGCGACGCGGAATCGAAATGGTTTTGGCCGACCCGAAGGGCTCCGTGCTTTACGAATACGTGAAGTCAGGCAAGCTGCTCGAAGCGGGAAGCTGGGCCGTCGAAGGTATCGGCGAGGACTTTATTCCTGATATTGCCGACATGTCGCTGGTGACGGAAGCATTCGAGATCGACGACGCGGAAAGTTTCGCCACCGTGCGTGAGCTCTTACGCAAGGAAGGAATTTTCGGCGGGTCCTCCACGGGCACCCTTGTCGCCGGAGCGCTGCGTTATTGCCGTAAGCAGACAAAACCGAAGCGAGTCGTCAGCTTCGTGGTCGATACAGGGAACAAATACCTATCCAAGATGTACGACGATTTCTGGATGGCGGAGCAGGGTTTCATTCATCGTCCGCCGCATGGGGACTTGAGCGACCTCATCTCGCATCGTTACGAAGCAGGCGAAGTAATTTCCGTCGGACCGACGGACACATTGCTGACCGCGTTCAAACGGATGCGTGACGCGGATGTCTCGCAGGTTCCCGTGGTCGATCACCATGGCCGTGCGATTGGGATTCTCGATGAATCGGATGTGCTGGTGAAAGTGCACCGCGATCCGTCGCACTTTAATGATCCGGTGAAAAAGGCCATGACCTCCAAGCTGGAAACACTTTCACCGAACGCGACAATCAAGGATCTTCTCGATGTGTTTGATCGCGGACGCGTCGCCATCGTAATGGAAGACGACAAATTCCTCGGACTAGTCACGCGTTCGGACTTGCTCTCGTATTTGCGGTTGCACATGCCGAAGCGGTGAGACGTTGCTTAAGCGAATTGGAATCTGACTTTATCAGCGCCAATCGAGTTATTCGCGGCTAGATTGCGTCGCCATGAAAAAGGAACACGAGTTTGCCACGCGCGCGATTCACGCGGGGCAAGAGCCCGACCCTTCTACGGGCGCGGTGATGACGCCGATTTATGCAACATCGACGTACGTGCAAAAGAGCCCGGGAAAGCACAAAGGCTACGATTACGCGCGCTCGATCAATCCCACCCGGCTCGCTTATGAAAAATGCATCGCCGATTTGGAAAGCGGCATGCGGGGATTCGCGTTCGCCTCCGGCCTCGCAGCAATGGCAACCGTGCTCGAGTTGCTTGAGAGCGGCTCGCATATCGTTTCAAGCGATGATCTTTACGGCGGCACATTTCGGTTGTTTGATCGAGTGCGCCGTCGCTCGGCGAATCTTGATTTTACTTATACTGATCTGACCAACGCGGACGATCTCGAGCGCGCAATCAAACCAAACACGCGCATGGTGTGGATCGAAACCCCTAGTAATCCGCTGCTGAAGCTGATCGATCTCGAAGCGATCGCGAAGATCGCGCGCGAGCGCAACATCATCTCAGTTTGCGATAACACATTTGCAACGCCGTGGATTCAACGCCCGCTCGAAAACGGATTCGACATCGTTGTGCATTCCGCGACGAAGTATTTGAACGGTCATTCCGATTTGGTAGGCGGAGTAGTCGTTGTCGGCGACAACAAGGAACTCAGTGATCAAATTTGGTTTTTGCAAAACTCGGTAGGCGCAATCGCCGGCGCGTTCGACAGTTTTCTTGTGCTGCGCAGTTTGAAAACGTTGGCGCTCCGGATGGAGCGACATTGTTCGAATGCATTGGAAATTGCGCGCTGGCTGGAGGAACAGCGCGAGATAGAATCTGTCCGTTACCCTGGGCTGAAATCCCATCCGCAACACGATTTGGCACGTCAACAAATGCGCGGTTTCGGCGGAATTGTAACAATCATCTTGAAATGCGATCTCGCGGATACCAGGCGTTTTCTGGAGAACACACACCTCTTTGCGCTGGCGGAAAGCTTGGGTGGTGTCGAAAGCCTTATCAATCATCCCGCGCTCATGACACATGCTTCCGTCCCGAAGGAACAGCGCGAAAAACTGGGCGTTACCGATTCGCTCGTCAGGCTTTCGGTGGGCGTGGAAGATATCCGCGATTTAATCGATGATTTGAAGACTGCGCTCGAAGCGATTTAACCACTCGGTCTCATACGCTCGCCTAAGTGTAGTGCGGCGCAGACGGTCTCGAAACAGGAGCCGTCCTGTTAGTCATGCGCATATTTCTCCGCCCCGAGAAAATGAAACGAAACATAAGGTTGATCGCCCACGACCCAGCTGTCATGCCCGGGGCCGATATAAAAGATATCTCCAGGCTTCATCACGTAAGCCCTTCCATCCTCCATGACGCATGCAGCTTGCCCGGAAATCACCATGCCAATGTGCTCCACCTGACAAAGGGAAGTCCCGGCAACTGGTGCGACGTGCTGCGACCATTTCCAGCCGGGTTCGTACGTCGCCCGGCCAATTGTCATTCCGCCGATCTTGATGAGCTCAAACCGTCCTTTCTCAAAAGTGCGAACCTCATCCGGGTTCTCAAATTGTTTAATTAAGAAGTCAATGTAATCAGGAAGCATAGTGTTAGCTCGGTTTACGTTCTTAAAAGGCTACGCGCCGCCGACGCATTAACATTCTCTCGAAATCTTGATTATTCGAATCCGGCAATGCGATGAGGCACGTATGGCGCCTCGAGCGCTTCGATCTCAGCGTCGGATAGTTTCACGTCAACAGCCGCCACTGCTTCTTCGAGATGGTGAGATTTGGTCGCACCAAGGATCGGTGCCGTTACTGCCGGTTTGTGAAGCAGCCACGCGAGCGCGATCTGCGCGCGGGGTATCTCTCGCGCCTTGGCGATTTCCCCGACGCGATCAACTACTTGTTTGTCCACTTCTTCAGTTCCGGAATAGAGCTTTTTGCCGTACTCATCGGTTTGACCGCGCACAGTGCTTGGCTGCGTCTCCCATGCGCGAGCAAGGCGGCCGCGCGCCAGCGGGCTCCACGGCAAGACACCAATACCTTCCGCCAGGCAAAGAGGTAACATCTCTCGCTCCTCCTCGCGATTTAGCAGGTTGTAATGCGGCTGCATGGAAACAAAACGCGTCGAGCTGTGGAGGTCGGCCAGGTGAAGCGCCTTGCAGAATTGCCAGGCGAACATCGACGACGCCCCGATGTAACGCACTTTTCCTGATTTCACAACATCGTGGAGGGCTTCGAGTGTTTCTTCAATTGGCGTCTCATAATCCCAGCGATGGATCTGATAAAGATCGACATAATCCATCCCCAGTCGGCGCAAACTGTGGTCGATCTCCGTCATGATCGCTTTGCGGGACAGTCCGCGCCCGTTCACATCGGGACGCATCTGGAAATAGACTTTCGTCGCGATGACTACCTCATCCCGTTTCGCAAAATCGCGTAGCGCCCGACCCGAGACTTCTTCGCTCCTGCCATTTCCATACATGTTGGCTGTGTCAAAAAAGTTAACGCCAAGCTCAAGGGCTCGCTTAATGAAAGGCCGGCCTTGTTCCTCATTCAGACCCCACTTTCTTTCCTCGAGTCCGTAACTCATGCAGCCCAGACAGATTCGCGATACTTTGACACCTGCTTTGCCCAGATTTGTATAGTTCATAGCGTTATTTCTCTTGTCTAATCGTTGGCGCTCCTTTTCAGCGCGACTCCAGCTATCACTGCGCCGACACCGCTTAGTTCGGAAATGGAGGGAACCTGGCGCAGAACAACTATCCCTACCAGGCACGCTGTCGCAGGCAACAGCGACAACATAAGCGCAAACGTCGCCTTCGATAATCGCGCCATGGCAAATTGATCACAGATGTACGGGATGACAGAGGAACAAATACCGACTCCGACGCCAGCGAGAAGGAGGCTCGGATGCAACACTGCGACCAACGCCCTTTTCAATCCAACCGGGGTGACCACAATGCTCGCAATGAGCATTGCCAGTGCCAAGCGCTCAACGCCGCCGCGCCCGCCGGTCGCTGCGATCTGATGCCCAAGTAGAATGTAGAGAACGAACAGCGCGCAATTCGCAAATGCGAAAACGTATCCAATCGGTTCGCCACTGATTCGCACGCTAGTCAGCAGGAACACGCCTCCGCACGCGAGCAGTAACGCGGCGAGATTGCGTATCGTGCGCACACCGAACGCTGCCAGCGCAATTGGTCCAAGGAACTCGATCGTTCCCACCGTTCCCAGCGGCAGTCGATTGATCGCCAGATAAAAGCAGACGTTCATGATTGCCAGCACGAAACCCAATGCGACGACGATTCGCCTCTCGCCGGTGCCCAGTTCAGCGAATAAACGCCACGGACGCTTCCAGAAGGCGAACACCACGGCCGCGCTTGCAATCCGCAGCCACGCGACGCCTAATACATCAACTTTGGCAAAGAGAAGCACCGCAAAGGCTGGACCAAGATAATGAAAAATGGCGCTGCAAATGAAAAAAGCCTCTGGCGGAACAGGTCTCGCCGTGTGAGCCCGTTCGCGCGTTATCGGCCTTACCGGCAAGACGATTTTTGCCGTCATAGGCAGAAAGTAGAGCGCAAGATCACGTGTGCAAGCATAAAAATAAGGTAAAATTGATTATATTATGTTACTTTTTAATGTATTATAGCTGTAAACTCAGTGAATATTAAAGAGATACTGCGTAATCGCAAAAATATTGAAATTCTAAAGCTCTTGCAACGGAATCCACGGATGTCCATCGCCGAGCTGGCTCGAAAAATCAGGATGTCCAACCCGGCAGCCAAAGAGCGGGTTCGACGTTTAGAAAACAGTGGTGTGATCGCCGGCTATCGTCTCGAACTGGATCCGAAGGCAGCGGGACACGAGATCACCGCGTTCGTTAGAATCCGGCCGCTTCCCGGACACCTGTTGAAAATCTCGGCCCTTGCTCAGCAGATTCCCGAGGTAGTGGAATGCCATCGGGTCACCGGCGAAGATTGTTTCATTCTCAAGGTGCATTTACCTGAAATCGCGTCGTTGGATCGCGTGCTGGATCGCTTTCTTGTTCACGGGCAGACGACAACGTCAATAGTACAGTCCTCGCCCGTGCCGCCCCGACCACCACCGCTTTTGGCGGCTCCCGCATACAAGAGCAAAAAACAGTAGCACCGCCGTCTCGGCTTTGGGGCAGGCCCCACAGGCTCTCCATAGGACGAGCCTGTCCGACTCGCGGACAGGATGCCTGTGCTACAATAGCTCTAATGGGCAACACCTTCGGACAGCTCTTTCGCGTCACCACTTTTGGCGAATCGCACGGCGGCGGTGTGGGTGTGGTAATCGACGGTTGCCCGCCCAACATCGAACTGGCTGAGGCGGAGATTCAATGTGAGCTGGACCGCCGCCGACCGGGTCAAAGTAAGATCACGACCCAGCGGAAAGAAGAAGATCGGTGCGAAATTCTTGCCGGCGTCTTTGAGGGCAAAACACTGGGCACGCCGATTGCGATTCTGGTGCGCAACAAAGACGCGCGTCCAGAGGATTACAGGGAAATCGCAGAGAAATTTCGGCCCTCACACGCCGACTTCACCTATGAAGCCAAGTATGGAATCCGAAACTGGCAGGGCGGTGGCCGCGCTTCGGCACGGGAGACCATCGGCCGAGTAGCAGCCGGTGCAGTTGCGAAAAAATTACTGTCGGTGCTGTATGCGGAATTCGAGATCGTCGCCTACGTCACGCAAATTCACAACGTCGTTGCGAAAATCGACTGTTCCGCGGTGAAGGCGAAAGATATCGAGAAGAATATTGTCCGCTGTCCGGATGCTGCGGCGGCCAAAAAGATGGTGTCTCTAATTGAGCAAGTCCGCAGCCAAGGTGATTCGATCGGAGGCGTCATCGAATGCGTGGTACGTGGCATTCCGTCGGGTCTCGGTGAACCGGTTTTCGATAAGCTTGAGGCAGATTTGGCTAAAGCGATGCTGAGCATTCCGGCGACAAAAGGATTCGAGATCGGTTCTGGTTTTGCGGCGACACGGATGCGGGGCTCGCAGCACAACGATCCATTTGAGATGCGTGACGGGAGAATTCGTGCGGCTACCAACAATTCCGGCGGCGTGCAGGGCGGGATCAGTAATGGCGAGGAGATTTATTTTCGCGTTGCGTTTAAGCCGACAGCCACCATCGGCCACGAACAGAAAACGGTGACTAGTTCCCGCCAGCAAACCCGGCTCCCTGCGCGGGGGCGCCATGATCCGTGCGTTCTCCCCCGGGCAGTGCCAATCGTAGAAGCAATGGCCGCGCTGGTGCTTTGCGACCATGCTTTGCGGCAGCGAGCAATCGTTGGTCGATCACAGTGACATCTGAAACTCAAGCAGTGGCCGGCTCGCCAATTTGGCAGGTGGTCTTCATTTCTTTTGGCGTCATTTTGATCTTATTCGAAGTCGTGCGCGGGTGGAGACTCGGTTTGATGCGTCAGCTCATGCGTCTTATCGGCCTTGGTGCCGCGTACGGAGCCGCGTTTCTCGGAGGCAGCTTATTGGTCCCGGTGGCGCGGTCCTTTTTGAGGATGCCTGACTCGGTTTTGTTGATCTTGTGCGGCGCGATACTCGCGTTCGCCGCGTATGCGCTCGTAAGCGGTCTCGGGGCGATTTTGTTTAAGCGGACTGCCCAACAAGAATCTGGACTTGTCCGGCTTATTTACGGTTTTGCAGGCGCAATAGTTGGAATGTTTTTCGGCCTCTTTCTGCTTTGGCTGACTGTCGCTAGTGTGCGAGCGGTCGGCGCACTCGCTGAGGGGCAAGCTCGTGGCCGGTCAGGCGCAGCGGTGCGCGGTGCACAAGACCCAACGTCGCACGCTCTCGATGTGCGTCGTCGTTTTCTCTCGCAGTCAGACGACGGCATGCCCGCGCTTGCCACATTACTGGCACGTCTCAAGAATTCGCTCGAACTGGGTCTGCTTGGAGGTGCGCTTAAGAACACCGATCCGGTTTCGCAGAAAACATACGAAACACTGGAAGAAGCAGGGAGCGTTCTTTCGAATCCGGAGCGTGCGCAGAAATTTCTGACGTTCCCCGGTGCACGCGAATTGGCCGAGCACCCAAAGATCGTCGCGTTGCGAAGCGATCCAGAAATCGCTGACCTGATCGCGCAAGGGCGCTTCATCGACCTTCTTCAAAATCCGCGCATCATTGAGGCGGCAAACGATCGGGTCCTCGCGGATCGCGTCAAAAAATTCGATATTCAACGCGCGCTCGATTACGCCCTGGAGAAACAACAATGAATTACATCGCGACTATCGGTCTCGAGGTACACGTCCAGTTGAAGACGCGTTCCAAAATGTTTTGCGCTTCTCCGGTCGAGTTTGGAGCGAAACCGAACACGCTCACTTGTCCGGTCTGCCTTGGCCTGCCCGGCGCCTTGCCTGTGATGAATCATGAAGCGCTGCGTATGACGGTGCTCACCGGGCTAATGCTCGGTTGCGACATCGCGCCCATCTGCAAATTCGACCGTAAAAACTATTTCTATCCGGACATGCCGAAGAACTATCAGATTTCACAATACGACATGCCGCTTTGCGCAAATGGCGCCGTCCCGTTGCACGATCTCGCTTATCCCAAGGACGCGCAGAAAAATATCGTTACGCCAGACAAGGAAATGCATCTGGTGCGTATTCATCTCGAGGAAGACGTGGCGAAAAGCTTCCATTTCGAGAACAGCACGGGGATCGACTTCAATCGTGCCGGCACACCGTTGATGGAGATCGTGACCCAACCCGAAATCAATTCGCCGGAGGAGGCGTTCGCATTTCTCACTTCGCTTAAACAAATTTTGATCTATGGAGCGGTAAGCGATGCCGACATGGAGAAGGGACAGCTCCGCTGTGACTGCAATGTTTCGGTGCGGCTGGAGTCGCAGGCAGAGCTGGGGGCAAAGATCGAGATCAAGAACCTGAATTCAATCAGCGGGGTGCGGCGCGCGCTGGCCTACGAGATCCGGCGTCAAATCGCCGCGCTGGAGAATGGCGAAACACTTGAGCAGGAAACGCGCGGTTGGAGTGACGCAGTCGGCGAAACGTTTCTCATGCGCACAAAGGAATTTGCGCATGATTACCGCTATTTTCCCGATCCCGATCTTGTGCCGGTGAAAACTGAAGTGCTGCTGGCCGAAGTGCGACAGCGGGTGCCTGAATTGCCGAAAGCCAAGCGGGCCCGTTTTGTCCAGCAATATCAGGTCAGCTCATACGATGCCGCCGTGCTGGCGAACGATCTCGATCTCGCTCGTTATTTCGAAGCCGCCACCAATGGCGCAAAGAAACCGAAGAATGTCGCAAACTGGATCCTGAATGATTTGCAGAATGCCCTCAGTACCGCCGGTAAGGCGATCACTGATTGTCCGATTGCGCCGGAGGCGCTTGATGAGCTGGTTAATTTGATCGACAGCGGAAAAATCAGCGGTAAGCAGGGCAAAGAAGTTTTCGCGGGGATGTTTGCGAGTGGAAAAAGTGCAGCCGCGATCGTGAAAGAAAAGGGGATCGAGCAAGTGAGTGACTTAAGCGTCATCGAAAAATTATGCGACGAAGTGATCGCCGCAAATCCCAAGCCAGTCGCAGATTTCAAAGCTGGCAACGCCGCCTCCCTTAATTTTCTTAAGGGACAGCTGATAAAACTATCAAAAGGAAAGGCGAATCCGCAGCTGTCCGGCGAGATTTTGGAAAAGAAACTGAAGGCTTAACCGCGCTTTTTCTTTGTCATGTCGAGCGAAGTCGAGACATCTCTTGTTACGTTTTTCAGTGTCGAGAGATTCCTCGACTCCGCTGCGCTTCACTCGGAATGACAAGATCGGACAGGCGACGAAATTGTAACTGTGCGAATCTTAATCGCCCCCGATAAGTTTAAAGGCTCGCTCAACGCGTTTGAGGTGGCGGAAAACATTGCGAAAGGCCTGCGCGATGTTTTACCCGCCGCGAAGATCGACAGTGTGCCTATGGCGGACGGCGGCGAAGGAACTGCAGAAGTGATTTGCGAAGCACGTAGCGGTTCATGGGTGAAATGCAAGGCGCATGACCCACTCGGCCGCGAGATCCAGACGCGTTACGCATGGATTAAAGATCGAAGACTCGCAGTAATGGAAATGAGCGGGGCCGCCGGGTTGCGACGGCTATCTGAAGACGAACGAGATCCGGTTCGCGCAACGACGTTCGGTGTCGGCGAAATGATTTTGGACGCGGTCAGTCGCAGCGTGAATGAAGTCATAGTTGGTCTTGGCGGAAGCGCGACAAACGATGGCGGAGGGGGAATGGCAAGAGCTTTGGGATTTCGATTCGATTACGAGCATGAGCAGGACAGAGAAAAAGTCAGGGAATCTGTGATCGATTTGGTCAATCTCAGTAGGATTGAAAAGCCGCAGGATTTGAAGTTGCCAAAGATCATTGCAGCCGTTGATGTCCGCAACCCGTTGCTCGGAAAAAATGGAGCGACGCGCGTGTTTGGTCCGCAAAAAGGTGCGAGCAAAGATGATCTCAACGTCTTGGAACGTGCGCTCACCAAGCTAGCCGATGTTGCCGAAAAAGAATTTGGTTTTGATTATCGCGATAAATCTGGTGCGGGTGCGGCGGGTGGACTCGGATTTGGTCTGATGGTTTTCTGCGGCGCGGCGATTCGGCCTGGCTTCGAAGTCGTCGCAAAAGCCGTGGGGCTCGAATCAAAAATGAAAGAGGTCGATATTGTCATTACGGGTGAGGGAAGTTTGGATAAGCAAACCTTGGAGGGAAAAACGCCCGCGGGCGTCGCGAGATTGGCGCGCAAACTTGGCAAGAAAGTTTTTGCGATCGCCGGGCGTTACGACGGAAACCGACAGGTGCGCGAGTTGTTTGATGAAGTTTACCAACTCGCGCGCTCTGGCATGAGCGAAACGGAACAGATGAAACGCGCTGGACAACTATTGCGCGAGAAAGCGCAAGAACTCGCTAAAAAATTGTAGGGCATTTCTGTGAAACGCCGGGCTCTGGAATGGCGTCTGACACAGACGCCCTACAATGGTTCATCGCGTACTAACGCTTAGTCGTCGCGAGTACCAAGGAATCTCTTAAGGCGATTTCTTTGCGTTCCTCGGATCGTCGGCGGGATTCACATAGCTAATCTGCCATGGGCCGATCCCATGGAGTTGGATGACTGTCTCACCTTCAGACCACGCGGTATGTCTCATGTCGGCGGGCCAGTAACCGAACGAGCCAGCAGGAAGCTTTTTCGCACTCTTGCGATCGAGCGCTTCTCCGGTAGCGAGATAGAGAGTACCCGAAATCACCGTGACGCGCTCGGTTTTCGGATGGGTATGCGGTGGGATATTGTAGCCGTCAGGAAACTGGAAACGCACAACGAATGGGCTTTCTTTCATCGGGTCGCCCTCAAGCGCGGCCATCTTTGCGCCAGGAGGCAATGCTATCGGCCCTGCTTTCCATTCAATGGTTGTGGCAGGGTAAAGCCGCATGTCTCCGGATTGCGTTTCTTCGGCGGATAACCATTCGTGGCTGAAGACCACGGCGAAGAAAATGACAATTACGGACCGGACAATAGTTTTCATGGACTGATTATTGTTTCTGATTTCGTGGCGGCAAGTCGTTCAATAAAATTCGCGATATTGCTTTGCTGTTTCGACGTAGCTCCAAGCCCATCGCGAAATGTCCTTTTGTTCATCCAGAGTAAGTTGGCGGCGTATCTTCGCCGGTGATCCGAGAACGAGCGAGCCGGGCGGAATTTTCGTCCCAATAGTGACAAGAGCGTTCGCGCCGACAATCGAGCGTGCCCCCACTTCCACGTCGTCGAGAATGATTGCGCCCATTCCGATGAGCACTTCATTGTCGATCGTACATGCGTGCACGATGGCGGTGTGGCCGACGGTGACCAATTCGCCAATGGTTGTTGGATAATTTGTGTCGACGTGAACGACGGCGTTATCCTGGATGTTCGAGCGTGGGCCAATGACAATGCGATTGATATCGCCACGAAGCACCGCGCCGTACCAAACGCTGGATTCTTCCTCTAAAATCACATCGCCAAGCACCGTTGCACCCGGAACAACCCATGCGCTGGAATGGATGGTAGGACCTTTTTTCAAACGCGCAGCGATACCTGCGTGTCCGGTTGGCAGTGAATCGGGAGTGATATGCATGTTACCAATTAATGTTCAACGCCCAACGCCCAATGCTCAACACCCAATGAGCGCATTTGTTGAAGAGGTGCGCCGAGTGAGCGACGAACGGTATGTGGGAACACATTACAAGATTGTAACAAAAAAGCTTGCATCGCCGGGAACGATCCTCTTTCATCGCGGCCATGTTTTCGAAAACTACTCTTGCTCTGGGAACCGCGCTGGCGGGGATCGCGCTCTGGTGTCTTGTTGAGTCGAGCCTGGCTCAGGACGCCGTCATGGCTTCCATTGCCACAGGCGAGAATGACGACGTTGATAGCGACGACACCGGCAGCAAGGATGATAAGTCCCGTCGGCGTCGCTCGAACAAGAGCTGCAGCGACATAAACACCGACAACGCGCCGTGGGCGAACGCGGGTGAACGCCTGTCGCTGGGGGTAACTAGTCTTGTTGCCGACACAGCCGAGGCCGAAGGCATCGTGGTTACAGGAAGCTTCGACATCTATCCGGTGGAGTATCCCGCGTTACCGCCGGTTGAAGGTACGCGAATCAATGTCGGCAAGAAAACTTCATTCGTGAAACCGCAGGAGTTTCCTACTTTCGCCGGCAACGACTACCGAGAGGTGATGGCAACTACGCCTGGCATTATCGTCAGCGAAGAGCCCAGTTCGCCAATTATCAACTTCGGTTATCGCGGATTAAATTCGCAGCGCAGTGAGTTCATGCAGGTGCTCAAAGACGGCGTCACCATCAAGAACGAACAGTTTGGTTTTCCTGAAACCCATTATACGCCAATCCTCGACGCGGTTGAACGCATTGAACTCATTCGCGCAGGTGCGGCCCTACAGTTCGGGCCGCAACCCGGTGGGGCCATTAATTTCGTCATGAAAATGCCGCGTCCGGAAACGCCGTTTCATTTCACTACCAAAAACGTGTTCGGCAGCTACGACTATTATCGCAATTTCACGGAAGCGGACGGCACAATTGGCCCGCTGGGATACTACTTGTATTACGATCACCGCCAACAAGAAGGATTCCGCGAGGCCAATAGCGACTACGATCTCAATGGTGGCAGCGCGCGTCTTGTGTGGAACGTAACGAACGACAGCCGTTTCGTCCTGACGCTGGACGCTTACGATGAAGAACATAGCGAACCGGGGGGCCTTCGTCGTCGGGAAGCAGTAAATCCGCCAAACTCTGTTTTCGTGGAGGACGATCGCACGGCAACCACGCGGTTTTTCGATCGCTTCCGGCTCGAGCGCTACTTCGCCACCCTGGAGTATCAGAAGCTATTCTCGGAACGAACGCAGCTCGACATCAAGGGATTCGGCGGATACTTGACGCGCTGGAGCAAGCGCCAGCGCGGCGGCGGGTTCGGCACACTGCCCAGCGGACCAGACGCGAATACGAATTCAATTCAGTTGCGCTCGGATTACACAGAAGGTCTCGACGCGCGCGTGCGCCATGACTACAATTTTTTCAACGACGTCTCGACCATTGCCGGCGGCATTTATTTTTACCACGCGTTGCAGGACCGGCGTGACGAACGTGGTCAAACGCCCGATGCAGAGACCGGCGTGCTTCGGAATCTGAACACCGGTGAAACTTGGGACGGTGCCATTTTTGCCGAAAACCGCTTCCATTTCGGGCGTCTTTCCATCGTTCCCGGCATGCGCTTGGACTTCCTCCAGCAAAGTGTCGATGAAGAAGTAAACGTCTCGAATCCCCTGCATTCGCAGTCCGATTTTAATTTTGTGCCGCTGTTTGGATTGGGACTGGACTATGTGTTGATCGAGGGTCAGCAAATCGTCCCCGCGCCCCCAATCGCGGGAGAAAAGGGCGGGGAGGCCAAAAATCCCCCAGCCCCCATCGTCACAACCGGCGGCCCGCCGCGTGTTGAACTCTACGGCACTGTGTCGCAAGCCTACCGCCCCATTACGTACGGGGAACTGGTCCCAACCGGAGCAAGCAGCGTGGTCAATGGCAATCTCAAGGAAGGCAATTCGCTTCAGTTTGAATATGGAGTTCGCGGAAAGCCGTTCCCGTATCTCAATTTTGACGTCAGCGGTTTCTATTTCACTTTCGAAGATCAAGTCGGTGAGATCATTTTGCCTGACGGTTTTACTTCTACTAGTAACGTTGGCGATTCGCGTTACATTGGATTTGAAGCCGCGACCGAATTAGACGTTCTCGGGTTGATCAATGGTGGCGCTCCCAGTCCGTACGGCGACCTCACGCTCTACGGCAACGTCACTTTGCTTGACGCCGAATTCACCTCCGGCCCAAACAGCGGCAACACGCCGGCATATGCACCAAATTACCAGGTTAAGACCGGCGCGATCTATAGCTATAAGGATACCTTCAAAATCTCGCTTCTTGGTACGCTCGTCGACGATGAATTTGGTGACGATGGCGATTCCTTCGAAGGTTTCATTCCCGCCTACAACGTCTGGGACCTCACGGCCGAATTTAAGTTTTGGAAGGGGCGAGCTGGAGTTTTCGCGGGTATCAGGAACCTCTTCGACGAGGATTATTGGGGCGAAGTCCGCGAGGAAGGCATTATGCCCGCGCTGCCGCGGAACTATTACGGCGGCTTCGAATTCTTCTTCTAGGGCAGTTCAATAAGAGCGTAGCTGCTGTAGCAACGGCCGTGTGGGCCATTTCGCTGGAGTGAAAGCCGGCGCCCCAGATGAACCGGCCACAGACCGGGGGCTACAACATTTGTCAAAGCGTTGAGAGAATCGGATTTTCTTATTTTCGCGCTTGGGCGATTATAGGCACCGCATGCCGGAGTTCCCTCCAGAAGAAGTTACGCCATTCGTTTTTTCCGATCCCACAGGGAGACGCTGGCCGCGCTTGCGCCTGATTCTGCTGATCGGAGGCGTACTATTTTTCCTGGCGACGGTCGTATTTGTCCAGACGCTTTTCGTCACGCCGAAAATGAATGTGCCGTTTTCCTTGCGGCAATTGAAAGGCCAGTTGAAGGCGTTGCAAAAAGAGAATCCGGCTGACCAATTGTCTCCTAGTTCGCTGCTATGGCAGAAATTTGCCGCCGCGCGACAAGCCGCCAGAAAGCTCGCTGGTGCCGCCGCGCCCGCGCCTACTGCGCGACCGCGAAAGAAATCGCCCAATAACGAAGTGCGTCTCGCATTCTACGCGAACGGTGATCCGTACAGCTACGCGTCATTCGAGCAACACGCAGGGCAGATTACGCATCTCTGTCCGGAATGGATGACCGTGATCGATGGCTTGGGCGATTTACAAATCGATGGAGACACCCGGCTATCGAAACTGACCGCAAACAAGGGGATCGCGCTTATGCCACTGCTGACGAACCTCGTTGGCGACACCTGGCAGCCGGAAGCGATTGAGAATCTCGCGCACGGGCCAGCGCAACGACAGGACCGGTTTATCCAGCGTGTGCTTGTCGTTTTGCGCAACGCGAAGGCGGCAGGCGTTGTAGTTGATTGGGAGCAAATCGACCCGGTTTACAAAAAAGACATTACCGGATTCATCGACAAGTTTGCCGACGCATTGCACGACGATAACAAAGAGCTTTGGCTGTGCGTCCAGCCGGGTCAGGAACTGGATTACATCGATTTCGAGGCGCTCTCCGAGAATGTGGATCGCTTCGTGGCCATGTTGTTTGATGAAACGTCCGACACCGATTCGCCAGGACCACTGGCGTCACGCTCATGGTTTGAAGGCTGGGTCCACGTCCTGCTGGAAGATTCGGACACCAAGCAATGGATCATCGCCATCGGCGGCTACGGATACGATTGGACGATTGGCGCGAAAAAAGCGGAGATGATCAGTTTCTCAGAAGCGATGAGTCGCGCTAACGATGCGGAAATTGAAAGCGCGGAAGTGCAGGGGCCAGGTTACAGCCCGTATTTCTATTTCCAGGATGAAGAGAAGGAGCACGCCGTCTGGTTTCTGGATGCGGTGACCTTCCTGAACCAACTGCGCGAGGTGCGCGACAAAAAGGCTGGTGGGTTCGCCCTTTATCGGCTCGGCAGCGAAGACCCGGCGATTTGGGATGCGTTAAATGTTCCCCGCGATTTCAAGTTCGATAATCAGACGCGCCAGGCGCTGGAGCAGATAAAATCGACAGACACAATAACCGATGTCGGCGATGGCGAGATTGTCACTGTCGACGAGGATCGGACGGACGGATTGCGAAAGCTCGCCGTGGACGCCGATGGCTACCTCACGGCGAAATATGTGAAGTTTGCGGAATTCCCAACGCTTTATCATCAAGGCGCCGGCGGCGAGCATCAGGTCGCAATTACTTTTGACGATGGACCCGACCCCCGATGGACGCCGCAGATTTTAGACATCCTCAAAGCGGCAAATGTGAAAGCTGCGTTTTTTCTCGTCGGAGTGAACGCGGAACGTTATCCGGGGCTCGTCCGTCGAATCGTCAACGAAGGACATGAGATTGGGAACCACACTTATTATCATCCGAACCTGGCACTCTGCTGGCCCGAGCATATCCGGGTGGAGCTGAACGCAACACAACTCTTGCTCGAAACAATAACAGGCCGTGCCACCACGTTGTTCCGCCCGCCTTATGCTGCCGATACGAGTCCGACGCAATTGAACGATCTGACTCCGCTGAAAATTGCGGAAGACCTCAATTATCTAGTCGTTCTGGAAAGTATCGATCCGCAGGATTGGGCGAAGCCCGGAGCAGACATCATCCTGCAGCGTGTGAAACAACAACGGCGTGATGGCAGCATCATTTTGCTGCACGACGCCGGCGGGGACCGTTCGCAGACGGTGGAAGCGCTGCCGCGCATTTTGGATTGGCTGCATACGCGGGGCGATACCGTGGTGCCTTTGAGCACGCTGCTCGGTACGACGCGCGACGCATTAATGCCAGTGGTGCAAAAAAACGCGCGATCGCTCGCGCGTCTGGTGAGCAGCACTGGATTCCGCGTCTACCACAGCATCGAAGAGTTCCTCTGGGCGTTCATGATCGTGGCGACGGCGCTCGTGGTCATTCGCACGCTGATTGTCATCTGGCTCGCTTATCGTTTCCGACGCAGACCGAAAACAGATTTCGCTGAGCCGATCAGTGTGATCATTGCTGCCTACAACGAAGGGAAAGTGATCGCTGAAACTTTGCGCACGCTTCTGGCCACAGATTACAAAGGCGAAATTGAAGCGGTCCTTGTGGATGATGGATCGCGTGACCAAACTGCCGCCGAAGTTGAGCGCGTTGCGAACAGCGACGCGCGTGTCCGCTTAATACAACAGGAAAATCGCGGCAAAGCGCGTGCTCTCCAGCGCGGTCTCGCTGCGTCGCGTCACGGCATCGTTGTTTTCATCGATGCCGACACGCAATGTCAGCGCGATACGTTCCCGCGGTTGCTCGAACCATTCGCCGATACGCGCGTCGGCGCGGTATCGGGTCACGCCAAAGTCGGGAATCTGCGCACGTTTATCGCGCGTTGTCAGGCGTTGGAATACACCTGCGGATTCAACCTTGATCGGCGTGCTTATAACCGCTGGAAATGTATCACGGTCGTGCCCGGCGCGATTAGCGCCGTGCGCAAAGATGCGATCGACGAAGCAGGCGGTCTGAGTTTGCAAACGCTTGCTGAGGACACTGATCTCACCCTGTCGTTGCACAGACATCGACAGCGTATCGTTTATGCGCCCGACGCGATCGCGTGGACCGAAGCTCCCGAAAGCGTGCGCACCCTTGCGAAACAGCGGTTCCGCTGGGCGTATGGCACACTGCAGTGCCTTTGGAAACATCGCGATATGGTGTTCAACTGGAACTATCGCGCGCTAGGCTGGTTCAGTTTGCCGGGCATCTGGTTTTTCCAGATCATCCTGGTAGCCATTACGCCGATGGTGGACCTGTTCCTGCTCGCCTCGCTACCGTTCGGCGCTTGGAACGCGGTGCTGCCATTCGTTATCACGTTCCTAGCGATGGACGTGCTCCTCGCCACACTTGCTTGCATTCTGGAACGCGAACCAATCTTGCGCGCCTGGCGCATCCTACCGATGCGGTTGATCTATCGCCCGATGCTCAGCTACTGCATCTGGAAAGCAATCCTGCGCGCGATCAAGGGCGCATGGGTAAGCTGGGGCAAACTCGAGCGTACCGCCAGCGTGCCTGTGCGAGCGTGAAAGGAATGACGAAGGAATAACGGCTGACTTTTTGCGAAGATTCGTTTAGTTATAGTTAGGCGTATCTGTGCGTGAGCGACACATCTGAACAACTCCAGTCGGCGCGTCCATTCCAGTTCACGGGTCGCATCCGAAGCTTCTATCGCGCAACATGCGGTATCTTGCGCATGATTCGCTGCCAGCATAATGCGTGGATTCATGCCACTGTTACAGTGGCGGTTCTTGTTGCCGCGTTGTTCTTCCGCATCTCGAGCGCGGAGTGGTGTTGGATCATTCTCGCGATTTCCATCGTTTGGACAGCTGAAGCTCTGAACACTGCCTTTGAGTTTTTGGCAGATGCAGCATCGCCGGAGTTTCATCCTCTGGTTCGCAACGCGAAGGATGTTGCAGCAGGCGCTGTCCTTATCACTGCGATCGCGGCTGTCACTATCGGTTCGATTGTTTTCTGGCCCTATATTGAGAAGTTATTCCGGTGAGATCTGTAGTTCTAACCGATCGCTTCACTTAACGCTGACCGTCGCAATGTTTATCCTAATAAATACGACGACTAGTCACAACGCTTGATCAAGTTTACCCACCGCGGCGGGCCGGCGGTGACTCAGCTCCTTCTCGTTAGCCTCGACCTGATTTTGATGATGAGACTGGTTCTTCTTGGCAACGCAGGGGCAGGCAAAAGTATAATGGCGCGTCGAATCATGGGGGATAGATCGATTCCGCGCCTGTCCTTGGATCAAATCGCGTGGGATGAAGGTCCGAAACGCAAGCCTTTGGAGGTCAGTCTCCGTATGCTAAGCGATTTCATACAGAGCAACAAAGAATGGGTTATCGAGGGTTGTTACGGTGATCTGATCGAGGCCGCGGTGCCGTATTGCACCGAATTGCGGTTTCTGAATCCAGGAGTTGAGGTCTGCGTGGCTCATTGCCATCGCCGGCCGTGGGAATCTGAAAAGTTTTCCTCGCCAGAAAATCAAGCGGCCATGCTGGCGATGCTGGTTCAATGGGTCAGGGAGTACGAGACCCGGGATGATGAGTACGGTTTGAAGCGGCATCGCCAGGTTTTTGAGCGATTCAACGGGCCAAAGCGTGAATACACGTCCGTTGCTTCTTATTCTGATAGCTAACCCGGCACATGCACTGGACGGCCCGATCGCGCCTTGGTTTCACATCGGAGGTCATTGGCCCGCCCGCCAGTCATGTGCGTCGTTACACGAATTTGCCGTGTCGCTGATAGACATTATTTGTGAGGTTGCGATCGATCTCGTGGGCGGAAGCGTATCTTGGCGTTTTTAAGTCAGCCTTGGATTGGCGGTGGGGTTGGCTGCGGCGCTATACTGGCTTATATCAGATTGGCCATGGCGCAATTGGATGGTGGAGCAGTTTTCGTCATTGAAGTGCTAGCGGGCATCGCTTGGGAAAGCCGCCGACGGCGGCGGCATGAAACTATTCCTGCGCCACGCGCACGGCGCCTGAACTCACGTGATCGCGTGCCTTGATGCCTACTATCGCGAGGGTCAGACAACGGCGGCCTGCGTTCTGGCAGACAAATGGACTGACGCTGCTCCACACGCGGAGTTCGTCCGCGTCCTGTCGCCACAGCAGCCCTATGTTCCCGGTCAGTTGTTCCGGCGCGAGCTTCCGGCTTTGCTTGCAGTTCTCGCGAAGGTTGGTTCACCACTCGAAGCCGCAGTGGTGGACGGCTACGTTTGGCTGTCGCGGCATCGCTACCCGGGCCTCGGAGCCCACCTCTACACGACGATGGAAGAACGCATACCTGTCATCGGGGTTGCCAAGACTTGCTACGTCGGCGCTCCGGCGATTGCCATCACCAGAGGTCGCAGCCGCTCGCCTCTCTTCATCACGGCCGCTGGCATTCCGGTTGAACACGCGGCAGCACACATTCGTGAGATGCATGGCAACTCGCGCATACCGACACTCCTTAAACGCGTTGACAAACTCTCCCGGTTTGGCGCACCAGCTTCGGTCTAAAAGGGATCTGAGGTGGCGGCGTCTATTGATTTCCTCGTGAATCCGCGGGTTTTCCTCGCAAGACAGTGAGCGAATATGGCGGGAGCTCATAGAATGATGACGTTTCGCGCGTGAGGCGCGCGGGCGGAAGACTACGGCTAGGGTGACCGTTTGGTCCGTCATCGTGCCAGAGATACTGATCACGGGAGAACTGAATTACATCAACGGCGCCGGCAAAGCTCACTTGCCGTCGTCCGTGGGAGAAGTTGAACCGTACAGTAAGTCGAGCTGTGCGCTTCGGATCCTTGTTGATTGCCAGCAGCGCCCACTGGCTGTCAGGTCGGTGGACCGCAAAGACGCTTACGGCAGGTGATACCGTAGCCTTACTCAGCTTGATGGTTACGGGAAATATGTCGTGCATTTCATTTGTTGGCTGCATCCATTCCTTCGTGATGAGTTGGGCAGCGTGGTAAGCGGACAACCGATTCACTTGGTCATTGTTCGGATTTAGTTGAAGCATCATGAGATTGCCCCAGGAACACTTGAGCTCGTCTTGGAGATAGTTTGGCTCGTATCCGTAGAGGTACGGCTTGGAGCCGGCGAGTGTTAGAAATGTTCCAACTGTGTCTGCATTAAACAGTGCGCCTTCGATGTCCACCTCGTGGCGTCCTGCAAAAACCGAATAGCCGTATTCTGTCATCAGCCATGGAATTGCCGTAGAAACGCCATCCGCTCGCAAGCTAGCCATCATTTCACCGAGACGCTTTGGAATTTGCACTAACTGCGGTGCCGCATCGGCGCAGACATTGTCGAATGGATAGAACTCAAACGAGAAAAAATCCAAAGCACATTTCGCGTTGCCGATGTACTTGAGAAACCGATTCATCCAGGAGCGATTGCCTGCTGCGTCGGGCCATGTGAGCAGTTGCTCCTCGAAATTTTGCAGGCTTGGCCCTCCGAGTTTCAAACGCGGATTCAGCGCGGCGAGGCGCCGGGCAACTCCGGCGTAAAGCGCGGCGTAATCTTCTGGTGACGCCCATTGTCCGTCAGGTTCTTCGCCAAGCTCGATTCCTTCGAGAGGGTATTGTCGTTTCAATAGGTAGCTGATTTCGGCTGTTGCGTTTTCCGCCGTGTCGTACAAAACGCCAACAGGAACAAGAACCGGCAAGCCGTTCGTAAGCGCGCTGCGCAAGATGAAATCGAGTCCCGGTTGCTCGATCTTGTAATCAATGTCCTCGGCCCGATGCCAGGGATCGGTCGATGAGACATAGATCACTGTCTGCGTATGCCGATCAGCCGCATGACGGATGTAATCGCGAAAACGATTGTGACCATCGATACTTCCAAGCTCAATCTCGCGAATCGCAAATCCGAGTTGGTCCCGAATATCGTTTGAGGTTTGCGCGCTTGTTTGCGAACCCCGGTTCATCACGACGCGCACGAAACGAACCGGAAGCGCTTTAGCGCAAAGCTTAATCGATTCGTGGCCGCCCCATCCGCGATTTACTTCTCCATTTGGAAAACGATGCCATTCATCTGTGCGATCGGCGTGCAAGTGCATCGGATCATCTCCACTCCAGTACTCGACTCTGTATTGCTGGGCGTACGGCGCGCCCCAGTGAATCCGAATGGAATTCACCGATTTGATCGCGCCTAGGTCGATCACCACCCATTGGGGATGCGCATCATTTGGTTCACCGGCGGAGTGAGAATCGAGATACGGATTACTTTTCCAAAATGATTCCTCGTCGCCGTCCGCGATGCGGGAATAACCATCATCATTCGCTTGATCGATCGTATTTCCGCGTCGGGGTAAACGGTAGCCATTGGAAAGATTAATCGGTTCGGCGAGCGAATCGTCCGAGGTCCAGTATCCACACTGATGAACCGGATCACTCCATGTGCCACGCGGGTTCCAATGCCAGACTTCACCAGCAAGCTCGGTTCGCAGCCGATATGTCAATGGCCCGAACCCAGCTGATCGCATCTCAGCGATGTTTTTGTCCGTAAACATCCGAGCACATTCGCCTTGCTCGTGACCATCTACGCCGGCGCCTAACGCTTGAGTTGGTACACACTGGTTTACTGGGTGATCCGCAAGAACAATGGCAGAAACCACAAATGGCTTCTCATCGGCACGCACCACTGTTTGTGATGCCAATTGAACGAGACCTATCGCCACGGACGAAAGCGATGCGAGGATGCATCGCACTCCAAAAGCACTCCGTGCAAAATTCATCAACTGCCCGATCTCATTTCGCGAAAGTTTTTGGGGGCCTGCACCGCCTGTCTGCCGTGTGCGGTCGCCTCTCGCGTTCGCTTTCGTTGCTATCGCTGCGTTTTCTCCAATTGCTTCCTGACCTGGTCTTTTTCGTGGCGAACGTCCTTCAGATGGCTCTGGAGCAATGGCAGCTGTGATGCTTGCGGATTTGGGTAGTGGCGCAGCGTCTGATTTTTCGTTCCACCCCAGTACGCCGGTCCCGGTTTCTTCGCTTCGCCGATTTGGAGAAGCAAGTTGTCTTCTTGTCTCTGAAGCGCTTCGTATCGGCTTTGGAGCGTCCGAATCTCATTCTGTCGACTTGCTTGTTGTGCCCGAGTTTGATTTTCCTTTTGCGATGCCTCCGCTTTCTGCCGCAATGTTTCTTCTTGCTGCTTTTGGACTTGCTCGAGTCCAGCACTTTGTTGCGCTGAGTAATCGGTGGCTTTCTGGGGGTCATAGCCGAAGCGCTCCTGAACGTCTTTAGGAAGTTCGGTGAAATAAACTTTGGAGATGCCAGCCTTACCGGTTAGCACGATGCCGTCCGGTTCGACTCGGCTCACCGTAACGTTCTGATATTCCTTTCCAGTGACGGTTTTAAAATCGTCTGAGAAGGCGACTGACACGAAGCACAGGATTAATAAGATGAGAATTTTCATCTGCATGCTCTTATCTTTTTGCTTCGAGCCGCAACGATTCTGCTCTCAAAAATAGATTCTCCGGTCAAGAAAAATTGCCGAAGTTCTGCACTACTAATCGAGCGGCTGTAGCGATAGACATGTCCCCGCAAAAACCCGACCACCGGGATCGCAGTCGATACGGTTGGCTCTACAGTCCTTCTCGTAGCACCGGCCGAGTGCTGGACACTTCATTTTTTGCAGAGAACTTCCGAAATCAAATGCACAGCCATGCGGTTTTCGTCGTGATCGTTGCAGCAATTGCGTCGAGTTTCGCGTTAATTGGCTGCCGCCGGGGCGTAGCTGTCCAACACGTCGATTCGAATGGACCGGTCGAGGTGGTGATCCCTGAACATGGTGCATATACCGGAGCGTTCATGGATTTTGGCGACGCCGAGGACGACGTCACTCTCGAGACAATCGAAGATTTCGAGCAGATGGTGGGCAAACATCAGGCCATCATCGCGTCATCGAGCTATTGGGGAGAACAAAATTTTCCCGTAGACAATCTCAACGTGATTTGGCGTCACGGATCGCTGCCGCTTGTGTTTTGGTCGCCGTGGGACAGGCCTTATGAGGAAGATCATGGGCCGGACAAGTTCAGTCTGACCGAGATCCTTGCCGGCAAATGGGACGGGTACATCGACAAGTGGGCCGACGCCGCGCGGAATTTTGGCCATCCAATGATCGTCGTGTTCGGCGTCGAAATGGATGGGACCTGGTTTCCGTGGTCGGGAGCCTACTACGGCGGGGCCGAATGGGACAAGGAGCAGAACAACTGGAAAGGCCCGGAAACGTTCCGCAAAGCGTTTCGCTACGTCGTAGATCGGGTTCGGGCCCGCGGTGCTTCAAATATCAACTGGATGTTTCATACCAACAATTATCCGTATCCGTACGAAACCTGGAATTGCGCGCCAGCTTATTATCCCGGGTCCGATTACGTCGATTGGCTCGGCCTGAGCGTTTACGGTCAGCAATATAAGGACGAGCCAAACCCGGACATTCCTTCATTGGTGAACTGGCCGTACGAGGAAATGTCCAGGCTCGATCCGCATAAACCAGTCATGATTGCCGAATGGGCGACTGGCGAATTCCCGCACGCGGCTGAGGGCGGCGGGGTTGGCAAGCCTGAGTGGATTACGCAAGGACTCAAGCTGCTTCGCACGCGTTATCCGCGCATCAAGGCGGCGGTTTATTGGCACGAGCGTTGGCAAAACGCCGACGGATCTTACAGCAATCTGCGCGTGAACTCTTCGGTGGAATCGCTGCGAGCGTATCGCGAAGGCGTAGCGAACCCAGATTGGCTGGGTGATTTGATCCTGCGAGCGCTGCCGAAAAGGTGATTTCTCATGTGGGGCGAAGCCGAGACATCGCTCAGCCATGCGATGAACGAGAAAAACTTCGATCGCATAGACGAATTCATTGGTTGGCGGCGTCTTGAAAATAAAGACCGTGAAAAGGTCATGGACAACATCGCCAGCCATGAGGATTGGAAGAGTTGCTTTTCTGAAATCGGACCCGGTCTGCTGCTTTTTGCCCGGCAATGGGCGCGATCAGCAGCTGATGCCGAAGACATTGTCCAGGAAGCTTTCGTCAAGTTTTGGCGGCGAAACCACCAGATCAACAACCGCGCTCTGCTTTACGCCACTGTGCGGTCTATCGCTCTCGATTTTATTCGTCGCGACAAACGTCGCGCTCGACGCGAAGCCACTGTTTTGGCCGACACCGATCCAAGCGTCGAGCCGCAGTTCGAATGGGAAGATGAGGCGCAATCGGCGCTCGCCGCGGCAGTCAGCTGTTTGCCACATGATCAACGCGAGGTGCTCGTCTTGAAAATCTGGAATGACCTCACTTTCAGTGAGATCGCTGGCGCACTTGGAATTTCTCAAAATACCGCCGCGTCCCGATATCGATACGCCTTGGCTAACCTGAAGAAGAACTTGCAACCACGATGAACGATTTCTCCGAGCTTGAGAATGACTTGAAAGCGTTGCGACCAGCGCGGCCTTCGCCCGTACTTTTTGAGCGCATCGAGGAGGCGCTGGCCAAAGATCGCAAGGCGTCGGGCGCGTCGGGCGCCAGATGGAGTTGGCAGCGTTTCATCGAACGGAGCCGCGGTCGCGCGGGCGACATGGGGGGGCAGCTTGGTGGAGCCAATGAGGACCGAACACAAACACCTTTCAAGTTTGGTATCGGCCTCGTGGCCGCAGCTGCGGCGGTCCTTCTGTTACTCGCGCGGATCAACACCGATCAAACGCGAAACGAAGACAAAGAAATCGTACAAGTTTCACCTGCGTCTGAAACAAGACCGGTTGTGTCCGCGTTCTCCGGTCGGAGCGGCGTCGACGGATCGATGTCCTCCAACAAATTCATTCCGGCTGGCGCGACGCAGGTTGTCTACGATCAGCGCGACGAGGGGTTGCAGTTTGCTGACGGCTCAAGACAACCGTTGCGGCGTCTTCGTTATCAAACGCAACAGACGTGGCAATGGCGTAATCCCTCCACTGGTGCATCGCTTCGTGTCTCTTACCCGAGCGAGGAAGTAGTCCTTATTCCCGTTTCCGGCCAATGATTAACCAAACAAAACCATGAAAATGAAATTCGTTGCTATCATCGCATGTCTCGCCTTCCTGCCGATTACAGGATTTGCGCAGACGCCACCCGCGCCGCCACAACCACCTGGTCAGCCGCCTCCCCTACCGCCGGGGGGCCATGAAAAGGCGCCCAAAGTTCCAATGATCTTTCTCGGTGTAGAAACATCACAGGTGCCAACTGTGGTAAGCGAACAGCTCGGCCTGGCCAAAGGGCTCGGGTTAGTCGTCGAGTACGTTGTGCCCGATAGCCCTGCCGCAGCGGCAGGCATTCAACAGAACGATATTCTCAAAATGCTGAACGACCAGATTCTGATCGAACCGAGCCAATTGCGAAAGCTCCTACAGACCTTTTCTGACGGCACCGACGTGACGCTCACGATTTTGCGCAAGGGGCAGGAGCAAAAGGTCACCGTGAAGCTTACCAAGAAGGAAAGACCGCAGCGTCATTCCCCGATGCCGGGGGACAAACACGAATGGCACTGGGATTTTGATGATGTAGGCGACCTCGGCGAGCAGATGCAAGATTTGAAAGAACAGTTGCACGAGCAACTTGGCGCTCAGCGCGGCGTTATTCGCGGGGCGGTAATGAAAGCTCACGAGGCGGCGAGACGCGCGCGGGAAGACGCCCGCCGTGCTGCGCGGGAAATCCGGATTCTGAGTAAAGACAACGGCACACTCAAAGCCACCAGGATCGATCTCGGCAAAGCGCAAATTGTTTTCTCCGACGACAAGGGTGAGATGAAGGTGGAAAATGTGGATGGGAAAAAAATAGTCACCGCCAAAGATCCGCAGGGAAAACTGCTCTTTAGCGGGCCGGTCGAGACGAAAGAGGATCGCGATAAAATGCCGGCCGACGTTCGTGAGCGTTATGAAAAATTACAGCAAAATGATTTACCCGTGGTCGCGCCCGGAACAGATGCCGACGAAGAGGATGAGGACGACGCCGATGCAGATGATGACAATGCAACGCAATCGACCGATACGGTGTGCACGCCGCGGTGCATTCAATGGTGCGTCGTCGCAAGTGAAGTTAGGGACCTCAACAACGGAAGCTTGGAGCACGCAAGCTAAACGTTGGCGATCTTGAGGCTGAGGAGGAACTCCGTCGAGCGCCTTAACCTGGCCTGGCTGGCCGCTCGGCGGAGTTTTCCTTTATCTGCCAGTGTTTGATAGCGGCGCATCGGACTGCGTGCGTGAAGATCTGCCGGCGGTTGCGTTTGGGCTTCCCGCCTCTCACCTTGGCCAGGGGAGAGGAGTCGGGTGAGGGGTTTGAGGTTACGCGCGCTGATTATTTTAAATGATCCCTCACACGTCCCCCTCTCCCTTAAAAAGGGCGAGGCGACCAGACGCGGCGGACAAACAACTCCAACAAAAGTTAGCGGCATTTTCCTTGCCGCGATAAATCAGTGCGCCTATAACGAGAGCGCGTAATGATGCGGCTCTTTTTGCTCACAGCGATCATTGCGTTTTCCTCTCCGCTGCACGCGCAAACCTCGTCGCCTTCTGCTTCTCCGTCTCTGGAGCAACGCGTTGCCGATTTGGAAGCTTACTTGAATAATTCGGCGCGCGGTGCTGATTCGGCCAGCGCACCAGTAGCATCAAACATTTCTGGTCCTGGCCCTGCGAGCAACGCCTGGATGATGACCTGCGCCGCACTGGTGCTTTTCATGACGTTGCCAGGACTCGCGCTTTTTTACGGCGGTCTTGTTCGCGCGAAGAACGTTCTCTCCGTCCTGGCGCAGTGTCTCGGTATTGCCGGCTTGGTGACGATCCTCTGGTGGCTGGTAGGGTATTCCCTCGTTTTTTCCCATGGGTCACCCTTTATCGGCGGATTGAAGTTTGCTTTTCTGCGCGGCGTCGATGGGCGCCCGAACGCTGATTATTCGTACTGGGTTTCCCAGAATGTCTTCGCGATGTATCAACTGATGTTTGCGATCATCACACCGGCGTTAATCATCGGCGCAGTCGCTGAGCGGATGAAATTTGCGGCCGTGCTCGTTTTTGTCGGAGCCTGGATGTTTGCTGTTTATTTTCCAATCGCCCACATGGTGTGGGGAATCGATGGGTGGATGAACGGAGTTTGGAACGCTGCGGCAAAAATCACTGCGATCGATTTTGCCGGTGGAACAGTCGTCCACATGAGCTCGGGTTGGTCGGCGCTGGTCTTGTGCATTCTTCTCGGGCACAGGCTGGGATTTAGAAAAGAAATCATGGCCCCGCACAGCATGGTACTTTGCATGGTGGGAACGGGTCTGCTGTGGGTGGGTTGGTACGGCTTCAACGCCGGAAGCGCTCTCGCGCCGGATGGAATCGCCGCGAACGCGTTCATGAGCACAACGCTTGCCACGGCGGTGGCTTCATTCACCTGGGCTATGCTCGAGTATGCGCTGCGCGGCAAACCCAGTGTGCTGGGATTTTGTTCCGGTGCGGTGGGCGGGCTGGTTGTAATCACACCGGCTTGTGGATATGTCGCTCCGACTGGTGCAGTAATTATCGGAGCTGCTGCGGGAATCGTCCCATTTTTTGCCTGTACGAAATTGAAGTCCTGGCTGGGTTACGATGATGCGCTTGATACTTTTGGCGTTCACGCGGTGGGTGGAACGCTCGGCGCGTTCCTCACTGGTTTGCTCGCGACCGCCAGTGTGAATCCAAATCTCTTATTAAGCGTCAACGGATCGCCTAATCCTGCGACGCGAAATGGTCTTGCAAAGATTGTGGGACACACCCTTTGGCTGGAACAGTTGAAGGCAATCGGGATCACGATTGTGTTCGCGGTGGTGGGCAGCGCAATTATCGGCGCCATTGTCAGGGGACTGATTGGCCTGCGCATCGCACCGGAAGTCGAGCGGCAAGGTCTCGACATCAATCAGCATGGCGAGGAGGGCTACATTACTTCGTGAATTCTTTTCCGAGTCCTACTCATGCTCTTGCTCGTGATCGAATTCTTCGCTTTTTTCTCACTACTTTACACAACGGTCGGCGCCATCTTTATCTTTGCCGCGCGGCACGGAACAGCCAAACCCGGCGAAGAACTCCCGCCTGAATTTCTTGGCTGGATTTTTGCTGTGCTCGGCTCGGTGTTGTTCTTAATCGGGCTAGCAATGGCGATTTGTATTCTAATCGCTGGCCGATCCCTCGCGCTCTGCAAGCGTTATTCGTTCGCACTCGTGATCGCCTGCATCGAATGCCTCTTCATTCCCTTCGGAACAATTCTTGGAGTATTTACGATCGTCGTGCTTTCGCGCGAGTCGGTGAAGGCATTATTCTCCACCGCGACTGTGCAAGCGGCAGATTGAACTCTGCTTTCGGTTTTAAGGAGTAGGCGATGGACTTGCTCTGATACCGGCTTCAACCCAGTGGCCTGGAAGGTGCGTGCCAGTTTCGCCGCCCACCCAAACATAATGCCTGATCTTCTGTTCCGCCGATGGACGCAGATCGAAGTCGATCCGCGATTTCGCTCCAGTCGCTTTCACTGTGATAGAGGCTTTTACTGTACCGCGTTCTGCAAGACTCATTTTATAGACGCCTCTCGGCAACACGGCCGTGTAATGGCCGTTGATATCGGTGCGGCTGAAAATCGGCGAGATTTGGCGAGCTTTTTGCTCAAACCGGATTTCGGCGCCTTTCAGCGCGCGACCATCTGTGCCTATGGCATTTCCTTCGATGGAGGAAGTCTGCGCTGAAAGCGTCGTCGACAAAGCGAACGAACCTGCAAGAACAAGACCTGCAATACGACTCCACCGCAGCATCAGCTAATGCTGCGCCAATCACACAAAAGTGCAATGCAAAGTCCGCCGAGCTGGCCGGCAGCGAGAGCTCAAGGGCCTGTACTCGGTCCCCCCGGTTGGCTTTGGGGTCCCTGTCTTAGTTGTTCACGCTGTAAAGCTTCGGCACTGCCTCTCTTGACGTTCAAAGCTCCCGTATCAGCGCTGCCATTCTCATCAACTTCAACCCAGCGACCGCCGATATGGCTTCCGGTCTGCGACGGGACCCAGACCATGTGTTTTCCGCCCTTTGCAGTCGCCTTCGTTTGCGATGCCGACACTGGTTTGAGGTCGAAATTCAACTGCGTCGCTTGATCCGCCTTAGTTTGCGTGTTCATGATCGATGCTTTCACCGCGCCATTGACGACCAGCGTCACGCGGTACACGCCTGCTGCTAGACCATCGGAAACGTAGCGGCCGCTCCCATCCGTCTTCACTGTTTGGAACAACTTTTTGCCATCTCTCGACTCGATTCGAACATCCGCACCCTTTATCGCTTGCCCTTTTGCATCCTTCACGACACCTTGAATGGCTGATGGCCCAGCCCACGCAGTCGCAACAGAAAGAACAAACCCAATTAAACCAATCTGTAGTGATTTCATAAACATAGTGATCCACTAGTTCCTACAGGAACCAACAGGCGAAGTTCCCAAAAATTTGCTTTTACGGACGGTAAAGATCGAAATCGGCTGTTGCTGTAGCCGCGCCTCTGTGAGGCGCACGCAAACGGCCCATACGGCTTGGCCGCTACCCTAAGATCAATTCCGGAAAGATGTGCGACTTTCGTGATCAGCGGGTGCACCAATTAGGGCGCAACCGGGCTCCAGCCAGCCGGAAGAGTCGGACCAAAAGTGCCACTGACAAAGACGGCATTGTTCATGTACCAAATCGCCGTTTGGCGCGTGCTTGCTTTGTAAAGGACATAGGCCCCTGATATTGGCTGTCGCCTCGTCGTAGCCGTTTTCAAAATTACCAACTACGAGCGGTGATTGTCTGAATGTTGGAACCGGAATGCGCCTCTCCCCCGTCGTCGACTTCGACCCAATTACCCCCGATATGGCTCCCGGTACGAGATGGCACCCATACCATGCGCTTTCCGCCCTTTGCAATATTACCTGCTTGGGACGGTGGCTTGAGCTCGAAATTTAGCTGAGTCGGTTGATTCGCCTTGGTCTGCGTGTTCGTGATTGACGCCTTGACCGCGCCATTCACAAGCAATGTTACCCGGTAAACGCCCGGTTGCAGTCCCTGTGAAATATAGCGGCCCTTTGAATCGGTCTTAACTGTGCTGAACACCTGTTTGCCGTCTCGCGATTCGATCCGAACATCTGTGCCTTTAATCGGTTCGCCTTTTGCATCTTTGACAAACCCCTGAATGGACGCTGGCCCGTCCGCGGTAACTTTATTCGTTCGCACACCGGGTTCCGATGCGCGATCACGCACACTGGTAGTGACTCCCGTCTCTGGAAGCGCAGCGGTCACGTCCGCTGTAATTTTGTTCGTTCGCAGACTGGCTTCCGATGCGCGATCACGCACACTGGTAGTGACTCCCGTCTCTGGAGGCGCAGCGGTCACGTCCGCTGTAATTTTGTTCGTTCGCAGACTGGCTTCCGATGCGCGATCACGCACACTGGTAGTGACTCCCGTCTCTGGAGGCGTAGCGAGCATGTCCGCTGTGATTTTGTTCGTTCGCAGACTGGCTTCCGATGCACGATCACGCACACCGGTAGCGACTCCCATCTGTGGAGGCGAAGCGGTCACTCGAGTATCCGGGCGGCGCGCGTCGAAACCTTCCAGAGATGCGTAATCCAGAACTGTGAATGGATTAGATGGACTCTGTACGGGCACGCTAATGCCGATACTGCTCACTCCTGTCGGATGAGTTACATCCGTGAAAAGTCGCTGTAGATAGAGATCATATACGCCATTGCCGGGTTGTTCGTGCGCGGAAAGCCCAACGGCGAACTTGATCTTGAGTGCGTCAGCGATAGACCGGGCGATTTCATCTTGGAGTGCAAACGCGCCGTTCAACTCGCGGTCATAAGTTTCCGTCCAAACGCGAAAACCGTTTCGCGCGTCAACCAGTTCGGCTGTCACACGAACGCGGTTACCTTGACGCCGCAAACTTCCTTCAAGCACATTGCCAACGTTGAGCTTTTGTCCAACCTCGCTTGCGTTTGTGTTCTTCCCCTTGAATGCAAATGACGAGGTTCGGCCGACCACGCGCAATCCATCGACCGTGCC
>JBKOYG010000005.1:0-43499 GCA_046725285.1 Verrucomicrobiota bacterium | reverse complement strand
CCGGCGGAATACGCAAAATCTCGACATCAAAGGGATGCCGCTCGTTGAGGTCGGTGGACTCGGGCTTGCGTCCCAACGCCTCTGAAATTTCTTTGCCCGCACCGCTGAACTTTCCCTTCGGTGAGGACCATGTGAGTTCTGGCATTTTTGTTGTATTGACCTTGTGCATACGCGAAGTTGTCTAACGAGAATTCGGCCCCAAAAATCTGTAATTAATTGCAGATAAAATCTGTATAATCCGGTTGCCTTTAGCGAGGCCGGTCACTAAAAGCGAATACATGACCCTGGCATCTGTACCGCCCGCTGTTCCTGGGAGCAAGCCCAAAAAGCTCCTCGATCAAACGCGTGATGTCTTGCGGCTGAAGCATTACAGTCTTCGCACGGAACGATCTTATTGCGATTGGATCGAGCGCTTCATTCGTTTCCATCACCTGCGACATCCAAAGGAAATGGGTGTAGCGGAGATCACGCAGTTCCTCACACATCTGGCTCGGATCGGAAATGTGTCGGCAGCGACGCAGAACTAGGCATTGAGCGCGCTGTTGTTTCTCTATCAGCAGGTGCTCAAACAAGAAGTGGGCTGGATTGATCAAGTAGAACGAGCCAAGAAGCCTAAGCGCATCCCGGTAGTGCTGACACGGGATGAGGTCCACAAAATCTTCGCGCATCTGCACGGAACACCGCGATTGATGGCCGGGCTGCTTTATGGAAGCGGTCTTCGTCTAATGGAATGTGTTTGCGAGTCAAAGATGTAGATTTCGGATATGCGCGCATCACGGTGCGTGACGGCAAAGGCGCGAAAGATCGAGTCATGATGTTACCGGTGAATCTCGCAGCGCCAGTGGAGCGACACTTGGCGAAAGTGAAAGCACAACACGAGCAAGATCTTGAAGATGGGTTTGGCGAAGTGTATTTGCCCGGTGCGTTAGAGAAAAAATATCGAGGGGCGCCGCGATCTTGGGCGTGGCAATTTGTGTTTCCATCATCGCGAATTTCGCTGGACTCGCGCACGGGCGCGCGCCGTCGGCATCATGTGAATGAAAATGTCTTGCAAGTGGCGATGAAGCACGCGGTGCGCGCTTCCGGAGTCAATAAGCCGGCGACCTGTCACACACTCCGGCATTCGTTTGCGACGCACCTATTGGAAAACGGATATGATATTCGCACCGTCCAAGAGTTGCTTGGACACAAGGACGTGAGCACGACGATGATTTACACGCATGTGCTCAACAAGCCGGGCTTGGGAGTGAAAAGCCCGCTGGATTAAAGTCCGAGATCGCGAAGGCGCGATCACCAGCACGCGAGGCGCGTGCGCTCCCCACAATTACGCAGGCGCGCCGCCGAGGGCGCCGGGAAGCGGTGGGGCGGTGTCAGGAGCTAACACTTGTTTGGGCGGTTTTTCCGCCGGCATCTTTTTCCCGGGTGGCGGTGATGCGCCAGGCGGCGGATTAATCAAGCGTCCGTGCTCGACGATTTCTTTGATCTGCGAGCCGTCCAGCGTTTCAAACTCAAGCAAGGCTTTTGCGATGACTTCTAGCTTGTCGCGATTTGCTGTGAGCGTTTCCTTCGCCAGTCGATAAGCGCCGTCGAGGAGTTTTCGCACTTCCTGATCGATTTGCTCGGCGGTGGCTTCGCTGTAATCGCGCGCGCGCGAAATGTCGCGTCCCAGAAACACGTAATCTTCGTGGTCGCCATATTCGACCATACCCATTTTCTCGCTCATGCCCCATTCGCAGACCATGCGACGCGCAATTGCCGTGGCGGTTTTGATGTCGCCACGGGCGCCATTGGTGATGTCGCCAAAGACAATTTCCTCGGCAACGCGGCCACCCATGCTAACTGCAAGGCCGGCAAGTAACTCATTTTTGCGATTGGTGTATTTGTCTTCCTCGGGCAACCACATGGTCGATCCAAGTGACGGTCCGCGCGGGATGATGGTGACCTTGTGCAACGGTTCGGTATGCGGCAAAAGTTCGAGCAACAACGCGTGGCCTGCCTCGTGATAGGCGGTGTTTTCTTTTTCTTTTTCGCTGAGCGCGAGGCTTCGGCGTTCTTTGCCCCAGCGAACTTTATCGCGTGCTTCCTCGAGTTCAGCGAGCGTGATTCCCTTTAATCCACGACGCGCGGCGAGCAACGCCGCTTCGTTGATCACATTGGCGAGTTCCGCACCGGAATATCCGGGTGTGCCGCGCGCAACGACTGCAAGATCGACGCCTTCGGCAAGTTTCACTTTCTTGGCGTGGACGCGCAGAATTTCTTCGCGCCCCTTCACGTCAGGCAGATTAACTGTGATTTGGCGATCGAAGCGGCCGGGCCGCAACAACGCCGGATCGAGCACATCGGGGCGGTTCGTAGCAGCGATGATGATTACGCCTTCCTGGGTATCGAACCCGTCCATCTCGACGAGCAATGCATTCAATGTTTGTTCGCGTTCGTCGTGTCCGCCGCCAACGCCATGACCGCGATGACGCCCGACAGCGTCGATCTCATCGATAAAGATGATGCAGGGCGCGGATTTCTTGCCCTGGTCGAACATGTCGCGCACACGCGATGCACCGACGCCGACAAACATCTCAACAAAGTCCGAGCCGCTGATGGAAAAGAATGGAACATCCGCCTCGCCTGCAATTGCGCGCGCGAGGAGCGTTTTCCCAGTGCCCGGAGGCCCGACCATCAAGACGCCCTTCGGGATCCGCCCGCCGAGCTTCTGAAATTTTTTCGGGTCGCGCAAAAATTCGACGAGCTCCTGCACTTCATCCTTTGCTTCCTCGACGCCAGCGACATCGCGAAATGTGATTTTGTTTTTGTCGCGGGCGAGCATGCGCGCTTTCGATTTCCCAAAATTGAGAGCGCCCTTCCCAGCCATGCGGATTTGCTGCCGAAACAGGAAATAGAGCACCAGCAAGAAAAGGGCGATCGGTAGAAAACCGACCACGGTTTGGGCAAGCATATTCGACTCGGTCTTGATGGCGGGTTGGATGCCGGCCGCGGCCAGTTTCTCCTGCAAATTATTTGTGAAACTCAAATAGACCGTGGTCCGAAACGGAACCTGCTGGGACGGCGCCGAACCTATTCCCTGTCGGATGTACGCCCCGCGTAATGTCTGAGTTGGCCGTCCATCCTCTACCACCAACTGGAGCGGATAATTTTTGTCGTTAACGATCTGCTTGTTCTCCAGCAGCTCGAGAAAACGGTTATAGGGGACGTCTTCGACCGGCTGCATCCCGCCGCGGTAAAAGAGCATCGCCATCGCGATCAGACTGAAAGCGATCACGATCAGGATGACGCCACGCCAGTTAAAATTGGGTTCGCCTCCCCGAGATCTATTCTCCTTTTGAGAGTTGCGATCGAATTGTGGCATAAGCAAAAATGGATTTACCGCGATAAAAAGGTTAACATGAACAAATTGGCAATGCAAAATGGGCCAAGGTCCACGTGATTCGTTAAATTGTTATATCTTTATATCGGAAAATCCTTCGTAAAGTTTTGTAGGTTTTTGACATTCCTCCAGCTTAAACGGTTCAACGCTTGAATGACTGAACAGGGGAAGCCGCCTTGCGCCGCTCATGGTGTTGGCGAGTGATCAGTTTGGGCATAGATGGACGTTGCGGAGACAGCCTGGGCCGCCTCTCCTTTTGCAAGGGAGAGGGGGAAGGTGAGGGATAGTTTTGGCCGATTAATGGTTGTGGCGGCGACCCCTCACCTCCCGCCTTCGCTCCGCTACGGCGCGGCAGGCCATCCTCTCCCCTTGAACAAAAGGGGGAGACGACTCAAGGCGAGGCAGATTAAGTTGATGATCACCGAACGTTACCCGCATTGCGTCGGTCGCCGCTTTCGGGTAAAATTCGCCCCCGACATTCAACATGACAGAGCTCGTCTCATCAGTCGCAGATAGGATTGATCGCGCGGTGCAGCGGGTGACTCCGCTTGCGTATCGGGTGCGTCGGACTGGGCGCCGCTGGGTGCGTCGGGCGTTGCGCAAGCCTCGCAGCGTTGGGGAAGGGCCAAATCTGCTGCCGGTGTTGATCCAGGTTTTGGCGAGTTTCACCAAGGCGGATGGTGTTCTGCTCGAGGAAGAGATCGATTCAAGCCTCGGTTTTCTCCGGTACGATTACCCGGAGGCGGTTTATTCCGAGCTGCGACAATTATTCCGCCAAGCGCTT
The DNA here is from genome assembly GCA_046725285.1 of Verrucomicrobiota bacterium. GTDB lineage: Bacteria > Verrucomicrobiota > Verrucomicrobiia > Chthoniobacterales > UBA10450 > Udaeobacter. Next base: position 39,336 of record JBKOYG010000005.1, on the reverse strand, counting down.
TATGAGCAGCAAGACCTCGCTGCCATGGCGCAAAAGCTCGGCGCGCAGCTTAGTGCGGATCGTAAGATTATGCTCGGAGTTCAGCTGTACGACCTGATCTCGCAAGCCGGTTTGAAGCAGGAACAAGTCGTTGCGTTCTATTCGTTCATGTCGCAGATGGGCATGGCTGCGCAGGCGATCGACATCGTTTATCAACTCAACGCGTCGGAGGATTCCGATCCGTCGATCTACCAGCACGGCGCATCACCGCTGGAGTCGCTCTCCTTCGGTCCGGACGGGAAAGCCGACGTGACGCTCAAGAATCTGAATGAGACCGATCGCCTGATGGCTTTTCGTTATCACGAACTCATTTTGCTGAAAAATTACAGCGATCAAAACGTATCTGTGCGGGGCAGACCCTTGGTGCGTGGTGGTTTCTGCCGAATTTATCCGGGCCAGCGCATCCTGGTAGGCGACCAGGTGCTCAGCTACCAGGAGCTGGCGCAGTATTTCAACGCAAAGAAGAACGTCTCGCTTCCACAGATTTTCATTCGCGTAAATAGAGACTCTGACGAAGTGGGATTGGAGCGCTCGCGAACCCGCGAAAGCGCGCTTCGGGTCACTTTCGGATTGAAGGTTCGCGTGAAGGCGCTGCGTGATGTGGAGGCCGAACTCAACGGCGTGAAGTTGAAAGCCGGCACACAGGTCGATGCGAGCCTGGAAGACCGGATCGTCTTCCAGAACAACAGCGAGATGGATTTGAGCGATCTGCGCCGGCGCGCGCGGGCGCTGGGCGGCCGGTTCCAACTGAAGGCTTCCAAATCGGAATACTTGGTTTCGAATGACCCAAGCCGCCTGGAAGCTGACGATATTTTGCTCTCGCCTGGGACCAGCGGTGACGTGCTGCTGAAGATCCTTTGCGATTACGATCGGCGGGTCGGTCAGCTAGAAGTGATTGAAGCGGATCGGCCAATCATGGTCGGTGACACCGTGGTGCGCACCACAGCGCCGCTCAAAGACGGAGATACCATTCGAATCGACATCGGCCAATTTCTGCGATGCAACTTTTCGGAACGAATCATCGAAGAAGAGCGCAATATTATTCGCACTCTTGAGGCAAACGAAATCACGCACCGCTTTGGCAAAGGCGAGTTTGGTCTCGAGGGAATCTCCTTTAGCATCACCCGTGGTGAGCTGGTTTGCGTGATGGGTGCGAGCGGCTGTGGAAAAAGCACGTTGATGAGAGTGTTGGCCGGCCAACTTCAACCCACCAGCGGAGAGGTCCTTCTCAACGGGCAGTCGCTCTATCAAAATCTCGACGCCCTGAAACACTACGTCAGTTACATGCCTCAGCAGGACGCGTTCGACGAACATCTTACCATCGGCGAAAACCTCCTGTTTGCCGCGGCGATTCGCGCGCCGCACCTGTCGCGGCGTGATCGTACCCGGCGTTTGGAGGCAAAATTAATTGAGCTTGGACTCGGCGAACGCCGGGACGCAGTTGTGGGCAGCCCAGAGAAGAAAACCCTGAGCGGCGGCGAGCGAAAACGCCTCAACATCGGGCTCGATATGATTGGGATGTCGGACGTTTATCTGTTCGATGAACCGACTTCCGGACTTTCCTCAAAGGACTCCGAGCACGTCATGGAAATTATTCGGAGCATGGCGCACAACAAAATCGTCATCGTCACCATTCACCAGCCAAGCTCGAAAATTTTCCAAATGTTTCACAAGGCGATCCTGCTCGACAAAGGTGGGCGCCTCGTCTTTTTCGGGACGCCGTCGGACATGCTTCGTTATTTCGCTGAAGCAGAACATCAGCATCAGTTCGGGGCCGAACTAGGCGCATGTCCATCCTGTGGAACCACTCGTCCGGAATTCATTTTCGATGTGCTGGAGACGCCGCTGCGCGATCTGAGTGGCGACATCATTTACGAAGAAAACAGCCGCGGCCACCTCGTCGCGGCGCGCCGTTATTCACCGGAATTCTGGCGCGACAAATATGAAGCGTTTCGCCTGATCCAGGATGTCAAACAAGTTTCCCTGCGCAAGGAAGCGCCAACTTCGTTGCCCGCGGCGCCGGTCCAGAAAAAGCGGCTGCCATTTCGATGGCACGATGAGTGGACACAATTTCGCACGGTGCTGCGGCGCGCGTTCGTCAGCAAACTGCGCAACCGCGCCAACCTGATTATCACGATCGGGGTGTCGCCTGTGCTTGCGCTGTTGATTGCGACCATTCTGCGCTATTCGGAGAACGGCACATACGATTTTGTCTCCGCTTATCACATTCCGACATTCTTGTTCCTCGGTCTGATCGTCGCGATGTTCCTCGGCCTGACCAATAGCGCCGATGACATCATTCGGGACCGGCCCGTGCTGCAGCGCGAGCGGAACGTCAACGTTCGTTTGTCGTACTACGTCATCTCGAAGACGCTCACGCTCGGAGTGTTTGCCCTCATTCAGTGCATTCTCTTTGTGCTGATCGGCAATTACGTCCTGCAAATTCGGGGAATGTTTTGGATCGATCTCGGGATCATGTTCATGACTGCCATGGGTGGCGTCGCTCTGGGCTTGCTCATCTCTTCGCTGGTGGCCGATCCGAAGACAGCGGCAAACATCGTCCCGCTCGTTTTAATTCCCCAGATCATCATGGGTGGCGCGCTTATTAAATACGAGGACATGAACCGGAACCTCGCTCTGCTTTATGCTCTCTCGCATTGGATCTCCGAACACCCGAGCACAGACAAGAACAGGAAGACGGAGAGCAAACTGCAAGTTCCGTTTGTCTGTCAATTCATCGCCATGCGCTGGTCGTACGAAGAGATGATTGTCGCACAGGCCAAGCTCAACCCGCTCACGCGGCGACAGGATTGCGCGCAGCGCGAGATCGATCAGCTTGTGGCGCAACATCGGAAAGATCCTGCAGCAAATAAACGGCTGGAGGACCTAAAGGAGACGCTCGCTCTGCTTTCTGGTCTCGAAGCAAAATCAGCCGACGAACTGGATCATTACCTCCGGCTGGTCGATCAGGTCCTGAATGGGAAGCGGCAGTTCGACCGCGCCCTTTTCAAGAACGCGAACGGCCCGATCACAGCCGAACAAATCTATGTGAACCAGAAGGTGTCCGACTTGATGTCAAACGCCGAGATGGATCAAAGCGATTATCGCCGCGGGAACAAACCGAACGTGTTCTTCGGCGCGCAAAAGAGTTATTTCGGGATAAAGCTCGGTGTGTTTTTCTTCAATACAATTGTGTTGATTGTATCCACACTTGGATTGCTTGGGCTGTTGCATTGGATTTTGCGAAGAGAACTCGAAGTGCGAAGAAGCTAGATGAAAGCAAAAATCCGAAATGCCAAAGCCCGCCTCATGGTCGCCACCAGCGAAACAGATGCCGACATGTTTTACGCGACGAAATTTTGGGCACCAGATCCATTCATCTTTCTGGAACGCAATGGCAAGCGCACTCTTGTCCTGAGCGATTTGGAGATCGATCGCGGTCGCAAGCAGGCCGACGCGGATGAATTCGTCATGTTTAGCGAGCTCGAGCGCGAACTGCAGGGAAAATCGAAAAAGGCGCCGCCCTACGAAAAAGTTCTGGCGCATTTTCTTAAGAAGCGAGGCGTAAGATCCGTAGTTGTCCCTGCAAATTTTGCGCTCCGTTATGCGGAGGAACTCGCCGCAAACAAAATCCGTGTTCGCGCGACCAACGGGTTTTTCTGGCCGGAGCGTGAAGCGAAATCGGAAAAAGAAGTCGAGATGATGGGCCGAGCCTTGCGAATTACAGAACAAGGGCTCAAACGCGCCATTGAAATTTTGAAAGCGTCCAAGCCGGGCTCTGGAAAACGATTGCGCTGGAACAGCAAGATGCTGACTTCCGAAATCCTCCGCGCCGAAATTGATTCTACGATTTTGCGCGGGGGCGGCATTCCGGCCGGTACGATTGTCGCCGGCGGCGACCAGGCGTGTGATCCGCATGAGCGGGGCTACGGGCCGCTTTACGCAGACTCGTTGATTATCCTCGATGTTTTTCCGCGCGATGCGAAGACCGGATACTTCGGAGACATGACCCGAACGGTTTTGCGCGGACGCGCGAATGAAGCCCAGCGTAAGCTTTGGGAGACGGTGAAATCCGGGCAAGCGCTAGCTTTGAAGAGAATCAAGGCGGGAGTCGATGGGATGACGATTCACACGGCAATCCAGGAATTTTTCGCCAAACGCGGTTTTCCTACTGAAGTGCGCAAAGGCCGACGCGTCGGATTCTTTCACGGCACCGGGCATGGCCTGGGACTGGAAATTCACGAGCATCCGCGCTTGCAGAAAGTTGTTCTAAAGGATCGACAAGTACTAACTGTTGAGCCTGGCCTGTATTATCCAGGGCTTGGCGGAGTGCGGCTAGAAGACGTGGTTTTGGTTACGAAGAGGGGTTGCAAAATTCTGTCGCGGTTTCCAAAGCAGCTGGAAGTCTAGGTGGAACGCGTTGCCTTCGATGCGTCGCCAAGCCAGGCGCGCCTTCGCACCAGGCTTTTGTATTGCTTCACCAAGGAGAATCCCACCTTTGAATGAACGAAGCGCTTGATTGCGCGTCTAATTTGTTCCAGCCAGTGAAGTGACAACTGACTTCGATGCATTAAATTAAGCTCGGTATGTGTTATCTATCCGGTCTTGTTTTGGGTTCTCACTGGCTGCTCTATATCGGCGGGCCATCCGGTTTTGGTTTGGGATCTAACTGGCTGCTTTACATCGGCATTCCGCTGGTCATTGGGATTTGGGCACAAATTCGGGTCACGAGCGCTTTCCATAAATGGGGCGAGGTGCGGGCGAGCTCGAATATCACCGGCGCGGAATGCGCGCGTGAAATTCTGCAGGCAGCCCAGATTCACGATGTCGAGGTTGTGGAGACGAATGACTTTCTTGGGGACCATTACGACCCGAGAGACAAAAGGCTGCATCTCTCCAGCAACGTTTATCACACGCCTTCCGTAGCGGCGTTGGGCATTGCTGCGCACGAGACCGGCCACGCAATTCAGCACGCCAAGGCATACGCGCCGTTAAAAGCGCGCATGGCGATTGTGCCGGTGACAATGGTCGCGTCGCAATTGCTGCCGTTCATCATTATCGGCGGTCTCTTCTTTCGGATCACGGGTCTGATTACCCTTGGCATCTATTGCTATCTGGTCTTGCTGATCTTCCAATTGATCACGCTGCCCGTGGAATTCGATGCCTCGCGGCGGGCAAAAATCATTTTGCAACAGATGGGGATCGTTCGGTCTGGAGAGGAAGTTGCTGGTGTGAACAAGGTCCTAAACGCGGCTGCGCTCACGTACGTAGCGGCATTCATCGCCGCGCTGGGGAACTTGCTTTGGCTGATGTCGATCCGCGATCGGCGGTGATCGACTGCACTAGTAGAAATGGATCCCGCCCTCGCCTTACCTGCTCGACGGATTTCTGATTTGTTGTCGTCCGGCCTCGGTGCTCGTGCTAAGTCTAAGCGCGAGACAATGGACCAGCCGCGGGTCGATCCAGATCAGGAGTTGGTAAAGCGTACGCAATCGGGCGATGCTGGCGCCTTCGATGAACTGGTCGTCAAATACACGCCGCGTCTTTACGGCTTGGTTTACAACATGACCTCGAACCACGAGGACACGAACGACCTTTTGCAGGACATTTTTGCCAAAGCCTACCGCGCAATTCGCGGGTTTCGTGGCAAATCATCGTTTTACACCTGGATCCATTCCATTGCTGTGAACATGACGCTCAATTTCCTCAAGAAACGCGGCCGGCGTTTTCAGTTGAGCCTGGATGACGTCGATGCCAGCATTCAAAACGACAAGGAATTCCTGCAAAGCACGGCCACAAGCAGTCCGGTGCGCGAAGCAGACTTGTCAGAGCTGCAGCGAAGATTGAACGAGGCCATGATGAAATTGTCTGATGAACACAGAGCCGTGGTTACCATGTTCCATATCCAGGGGATGCCCCACGCAGAGATCAGTAAAATCTTGCGCGTCTCGGAGGGAACGGTACGTTCGAGGCTCTTCTACGCGAATCGACAGCTACAGAATTATCTGGACGAATTTCGGAAAAATCATGTTTCCTAATCCGTGCTGAAAATGAACGAGTTTGACGACAACGAGATCGCGAGGCTGCTTCGACTGAAGCGCTACGAGCAACCGCCGCCCGGCTATTTCGAGAACTTCCTGCATGAATTTCATCGCCGGCAGCGCGATGAAATGCTTCGCCAGCCGCTGTGGCGCATCTTTCTGGAACGCGCTCATGGTTTCATGTTCCGGATTGATGTTCGACCTTTAGCCTCGTACCCAGCCGCCGTCGCAGCAGTTCTGGTCTGCGCCGCAGTTATTTCGCTAAAGATTTATCAGCAACCCGAGACCGCTCGCGTCGCTTTGCAGAGCCCGTCGGTTTTATCAGCGCCGTCGAATGCGGGGGAAGAATTGACGCTTGCACGTCCGAGAACCGCTCCAATTCTCAGGATGCAGCCGCTTCGCAGTTTTAATGAAGGCGCCCAGACTCACCGAGCCGGAGTTCCGCCACACTACGTGCTCGACAGCGTCCCCGTGAGTTATGAGCCGACTTTCAGATTTTAGGCACGGCAGGAGCCAATTTGGCTCCGGCGGGTTGCGCATTCTAATGTCACACGTTAAGAGTTTGCGCCACATTATGCCTCGCAAAGTCGCGTTCGCAGTGATTTTCTGTTCCAGCGCGAGTTTGCTCTGCGCTCAGGAAATGGCCCCGGAGGCGATCAGCCATCGTGTGAAATTCCTCTTTGAGCGTGCCGCAAAGGCAGTGGTCAAGATTCACGGCGTCGATGAACACGGCCCAATTTGCGGCACCGGATTCTTCATCGATCCCACGGGGACCCTTTACACGGCATACGACGTCGGCGGCGAAGCGGGAGATTTCACGATTGAATTCCAAGGTAAAAAATATCCCGCGCGCAAGCTTTTGGCAGATATTCGCAGCGGGACGGCCATGCTAAAAATCGACGGGACCACTCCGGTGTTGCCGATTGGCAAATCCGAAGAATTGGAAGTGGCAACGCCTGTGGTGGCGATCGGTTATCCCTTGGATCTGCCCGAGACACCTAATTTCGGGATGATCGGGGGATTCGATCGGAAATATCGCGGCTGCTATTTCTCTACAACCCATCTGCGGGCCAACGTCCCTACGCAGCGCGGCGAGGCAGGCGCGCCGCTCTTGAACATGAAAGGGGAGGTCGTCGGCATCGTGGTGGGTGGTATCGAGAACGACTCGGCATGTTACGCCGTCCCAATTGAAGTGGCGGAGAAACTCCGCAGTGATTATATCCGGTTCGGTGAGGCAAGGCATGGTTGGATTGGGATCAATGTTTCCATGGCGCGCCAGCCAGTGGAAGGTTCGCTCGCAGAAATGACGCAAATCGAGCGTGGCAGCCCGGCGGCCAATTCGGGTATCGAATCGGGCGACATTCTCCTGCAAGTGGGGCGGAAAAAAGTGACGCAGCCTGAAGATGTGCCGGATGCCTCGTTCTTCATTACCGCCGGTGACGTCGTGCCGATCACTATCATGCGTGGAAATCAAAAGATGACTTTCAACGTGCAGGCGACGCTCCATCCCCGCCAGTTATTGGACACCGCGCCTGCGGCGGCAGCGATCCCTTCCCATCAGGCGATACCGCTTAAACTCGAGGCTGAACCGTAGCGAGGAGCAGAGTCGCTCAGCGCGCCAACATTTTTTGGAACTCTGATTCATCGATGACGCGCACGCCAAGGTCTTTCGCCTTGTCGAGTTTGCTGCCTGGCTCCGTGCCTGCGAGCACGTAATCGGTTTTCTTGCTCACGCTACCAGTGACGTGGCCGCCAAGCGTTTCGATCCTCTCCGTCGCTTCTTCTCGCGTCATCGAGGGCAACGTTCCGGTGAGCACAAACGTCTTTCCGGCCAAAGGCAATTCTGCCGCTTTTTTTGCCGAGACTTTTTCGCTCTTGGGTTGAATTCGCAGTTGGCTCAGCCGTCGCAGGATTTTTTTGCCGGCTGCTGAGGCGAAGAAGTCCAGGACGCTTTGTGCAACTACAGGGCCCACTTCAGTGGTGATGCCGCGACCTTTTTCGGCCTTGCTTTTCGATGGCTTCCCGAAACCTGCTTGAACTAGCCGATCGGCAATTTCTTTTGGGTCCTCCTTCTCGTCCCGCTTTTCGTGGTACCGCAAAACATCACGCAGCAGCGGTGAATTGGCGACCTCTTCGATCGTCTCGTGGAAACGGGCAAGTTGCGTTGCTGTTGTTCTTCCCACATCCGGGATGGCAAGCGCAAAGAGCCACCGCGAAAGCGGCAGAGTCCGAGCCCGCTCGATTGAATGGATCGCTTTCGTCGCATTTTTCTCACCGAACACGCGCGGGTCTTCATCTGTCCCGAGATTCAATTTGGCCAGCTGTTCCGTCTTTAATTCAAATAGATCGAGCGGCTCCAGTACAAGCCCACGTTCGACGAGTTTGTCCGCCACAATGCCGCCGACACTTTCGATGTCGAGCGCGCTGCGTGCCGCAAAGAATTCGACGCGGCGCGTCGTTTGCGCCGGGCACTGAAGATTTTCGCAGCGCCACGCTACGAATTGCGGGTCGCGGCGAATCGGGCCGCCGCACACAGGGCACTTGCCGTGAATGTGTTTGACGAAATCAAACGGCTTTGCGTCGCGCAGTCGTTTCGATTTCACCACCTCAACAACTGCCGGAATGACTTCGCCGGCTTTTTCGATTACCACGGTATCGCCGATACGGATGTCTTTGCGCTTGATTTCATCCTCGTTATGCAACGTCGCGCGCCCGACAGTGCTCCCGCTCACGAACACCGGCTCCAGCACAGCCACCGGCGTAAGAATTCCCGTGCGCCCGACTTGAATCACGATGTCGTTCAGGCGTGTCTGCACGCGTTCAGCCTCGTATTTGTAAGCGATGGCCCACCTTGGCGATTTTGCGGTGAACCCGAGACGCTCGCGTTGAGCAAATGAATCCACTTTTACCACCGCACCGTCGGTCTGATAAGCGAACTTGTGACGGATGCCGTCCAATTCGTGAATTGCGTCCAGAATTTCTTCGACTGAGTCGGCCACCCACCAGCACTCGGTTGCTGGCAAGCCCAATTTCTTAAGCAGCGGAAAAACTTCCGAGTGAACATCAACGTCCACAGCTTCGGTTGCTCCAGTCCCGTACAACACAACACCGAGGGGACGTTTCGCTACGATCGCAGGATCGAGTTGCTTGAGTGAACCGGCTGCGGCGTTGCGCGGGTTTGCAAACACCGGCAGGCCGGCTTTTCGTCGTTCGTCATTCAGCCTTTCGAAGCCGTGTTTGTCCATGTAAACTTCGCCGCGCACCTCCAAAAGTTTCGGCGCAGCGCCACGCAGTCGATCCGGCAGCGAACAAATCGTGCGGATATTTTGGGTGATGTCGTCGCCAACGTTTCCGTCCCCCCGCGTTGCCGCCTGGCGCAGCCTGCCGTTTTCGTAAATAAGCGACACCGCAACACCGTCCACCTTTGGCTCGATCACCACCGGGATCCTTTCGTTAGGCAAAAGCCGCTGGATACGGGCGTAAAAATTTTTCACTTCTTCTTCCGAGTAAGTGTTATCGAGGCTGAGCATCGGGATCAGATGTGAGACCTGCTCGAACGCTTTAAGCGGTTTTCCGCCGACACGCTGGGTGGGTGAATCGGGCGTAGCGAGATCGGGAAACTGCGTCTCGAGATCGACGAGCTCTTTGTAAAGGCAGTCGTATTCGCGGTCGCTAATGATTGGCGCAGCTTCTTCGTAGTAGAGCCGATCATGCTTCCGGATTTCTTTCCGCAGCTGCTCGATTCGTTTCGCTGCTCCCGTTTCGGTCTTCGCCATTATTGAATCATACCGGCACAGAAAATCTCGGCAAAGGTGGAACGCGTTGTCCTCAACGCGTTGTTGGCACTGGATGCAGCTCAATAGTTACCCTTCTGAAAAACAAACTCGCAGCGAGCGGGGCGCTTGCCTACAATGATGCTGTGAGCGCAGTCGAGCGCATCCTCGGCGTCGAAGGAGGCGGAACAAAAACAGCCTGGGTGTTAGTGGAAGGGGTCACTTCCAGCGGTAACGCCGGCACAGAATTCCGAATTCTCGATCAAGGCAAACTGCCACCATCTAACCTGCGGCTGACAGCGCCGGAACAGTTGCGCGAAATTTTTGCCGAGTTGCCTAAGGAAGTTGATCGCGCGGGAGTTTTCCTCGCCGGTTGCGGTACCGAGGAAGACCGTCGATCACTCGCGCTCATTTGCAGGGACATTTGGCCAAATGCGAAAATCGTGACGGGCAGCGATCGTGAGTCCGGTTTGGCCGCGGCCCTCGATCATGGAGACGGCATTGTCGTTAATGCCGGTAGTGGTTCCTCGGTAACTGGACGGCGAGGCGATCGGATTGAGAGAGCCGGCGGGTGGGGACACATCTTGGGCGATACCGGTGGCGGTTATTTTCTCGCCATTGAGGCGCTGCGTCTGATACTGCGCGAGCACGACTTGCATTGCGGTGAGATGGAGTTCGCCGCGAAAATCCTGCACGCGCTTTCGTTGAACAATCTCGACGAGCTTGTTCGCTGGGCGCAAACGGCAGACAAAATGGAGATCGCAATGCTGGCTCCGGTAGTGTTTGAAGCTGCAGCTGGTGGCGACGCGCGTGTGAACGAGATTGTCGAAGAAGGCGCGCGCGTCCTCTGCGAATATACCGAGGCTGTCGCCTCTCGTCTGCATCTGCTTGCGCCAAAGGTCGCTTTGCTGGGCGGCCTCTTCTACCGCGACTCGATCTACACGCACGCGTTTCGACGCAGACTTAAAAAGAATCTCCCCGACGCTCGCGTGACCATCGCGGAGCGACCTCCCGAACTCGGCGCCGCGTGGCTTGCGACAGAGAAGAATGATCACGTTACTTTTCAACAAAGGCTTTCTGAGACCGAAATCGAAGAGCTGGCCGATGCGCTGACTGAACAGCGCAATCCGCGCTCGGAGCGCCTGGAAAAGATGAACGCGCGAGAGCTCGTTGAGCTCTTTGTTGAGGAAGAGAAATTCGTGCAGGATGCGTTGCGCGGAGCAACCGCGGACCTCGCCAGAGCCATTGAACTGGTGACTGAATCACTGCGAAATGGCGGCCGCTTGTTTTACATCGGGGCCGGCAGCAGCGGACGCATCGGAATGCTCGATGCGAGCGAAATCCCGCCGACTTTTGGCGCGTCCCCTGACCTTGTGCAGGGAGTAATCGCTGGCGGGGTAACCGCCCTTTATCGCAGCGTTGAAGGCGCAGAAGACGAGGAGAGTGTGGGCGCGTTGGCAATGCGGGAGAGGGGAATGAAAAATGGCGACGTTGTTATTGGGATCACGGCCAGCGGCCGCACGCCTTTTGTCCTCGGCGCGCTGATCCAGGCAAAGTCATTAGGTGCAAAGACAATCCTGCTCACCTGCAATCCGCACTGTAGCCGCCGGCCTGTAACCGGTCCGAGCGACGGCCCAGAGGGCCGTGGCTACAGCAATGTCGATCTTGTGGTCGCACTCGCAGTTGGCCCCGAGATCTTGACTGGATCGACCAGATTAAAAGCCGGAACGGCAACGAAGGCTGCGCTCAACATCGTCAGCACGGGAGCGATGGTTGCCCTTGGCAAGGTGCGCGGGAATCTGATGATTAACTTGCACACTACCAGCGCGAAGCTGCGGCACCGCGCAGTGCGAGTTGTCGCCGAGTTAGCGCGGTGCGATCACGATTCTGCGCGTCGGCAACTCGAAGCGGCGGACTGGAATCTGCGTGCCGTAGTGGAAAAGCTGTAGCCGTGGCCATCACAGAACGCGCTACAGACCGCGCACGGTTACAGAAATTTTTGCTTCCATAAGCGCAACGGAACCGCATCCCACGAAGGAACATGTGACCTAACCGAAAGGAATATTATGCTCTGGACAATATTCGTGATCTTGCTGGTGCTCTGGCTGCTTGGACTAGTCAGCTCCTACACGCTGGGCGGATTCATTCACATCCTGCTCGTCATTGCTATCGTGGTGCTGATTATCAATTTGATCCAAGGCCGCCGGCCGCTGTAAGCTCGCGCCAATGAAACCGGCCGGCATCGTCGGCATCATTCTCATTATCATTGGCGTTGTCTCCCTCGTGTACGGCGGGTTCACCTATACCAAGCGCGAGAAGGTGCTCGAATTTGGTCCGATTCAGGCGACAGAAGAAAAACAACACACCATTCCGTTTCCGCCGTTGTTCGGCGGCATTTGCCTGGTCGGCGGAATCGTTCTCGTAATAGCCGGCAGCCGGAAGAGCTAATCGCCCGCTTTTAGCACGGCGAACGTCTTGCTGCCTTTTCGGTCGAGGTAGAGAAGGACGCCGCGTTGCGGATCGGCCTTATTCAGCGCGTCGCGGAATGACTGCACGTTCGTGACCGGTTTGCCGTCTACCTCAGTAATGACGTCTTCGCGCTGAATGTCCTGGGCCGCAGCGATGCTGTTGTCCTCGACATCGGTTACGACCACCCCTTGCTGGAGTGGGAGATGAAGACGTTCCGCAACATCTTTCGTCAGTTCCTGTACCTGCAGGCCGAATTTACCGACACTTTCCTGCTTCGGCTGCGACGGTTGAATCGGCAACGCGTTTGACGTTCGCGCAATCTCGTTAGGCAACTCACCGGTCTTGATTGGGACTTTGATGGTCTGTCCTTTGCGCCAGACAGTCAGCTGAACATTTTGGCCGATCTTCTTTTTCAAAATCTCATGCTGCAGCTGTGAATCGGTCTCTATCGGCGCTCCATCCACATGCGTAATAACGTCAAACGGACGCAAATCACTTCTGGAAGCAGGCGCATCAGCTTCAATCGTGCGAACCACGACTCCTTTATCGGCGCCTTTAAACAAATCACGGATCGTCGGGTCATCGCCGAGTGTCTCGATGCGAATACCCAGCCAGGGTCGCATGATTTTGTGACCAGCGATCAGTTCGGTGCCGATTTCTTTGGCCATGTTAATGGGAATCGCGAAGCCCAGGCCGCGGTTCATCCCGTTGATCAGGGTGTTCATCCCAATCACTTTGCCGTCGATATCACAGAGTGGGCCGCCGCTGTTGCCTGGATTGATGGATGCGTCGGTCTGCAAATAATCGGAAATGGAGTAGGCGCCTGTCTGGAGCAATTTGCTCCGACCTTTGCCGCTGACCACGCCGTAAGTGAAAGTGTAATCGAGCTTGAATGGCGCGCCGATCGCGAACGCAAACTGGCCCACCCGCACCGCATCGCTGTCACCCAGCTGGACGACCGGCAAATCTTTGGCATCGATCTTGATCACCGCAATGTCTGTCTTTTCGTCGGTACCCACGACCCTTGCCGGAAAATTCCGGCCATCCCTTAATTTCACCTCGATTTTGTCTGCGCCTTCGACCACGTGAAAGTTCGTAAAAATGTAACCATCTGGTCGAACGACAAAACCGGAGCCTTCGCTTTGGACCGGTCGCGGCGGCCCGCCCGGGTTTCGCCGTTGATTACTCTCATCGGGCGGTCCCTGGAAGAACAAGTCATCAAGTGGCGAACTTTCGGCGATATCGTTTTTCTTCGAAATCTCAATAATGACAACACTCGGCGCGACCGTTTCGAAAACTTTTGCAAACGCATTGTTCAACTGATGAACGACATCTTTGCCTGCCTCGGCGGCAGCAGCGGGAACGGTCGACGTAGGGACAGCCTCAGGTTGCGCGGCAAACGAAGTACACGATGCTACGCACAGGGTCAAAATGAATAAGCGCATGGGATGGAATTTGGACAGCCCGGAACATGCAACGTTCAACTGGATACGTCCAATCCCGGTTCGCCACGGCGAATCCGTCCTGCGGCGGACTTGCTCAAAGGTGGGCTCGCAGTTCAATCGCGCGCCTATTCCAGTACTGGACACGGCCCGTATAATATCTGGCCCGACCCTGCATATGCGCGTGTTCAAGAGGCCATTCGTCTTTCGGCTGGGCGTCGTACTTTTGATACTGTTCTGGGCGACAGCACTTGGGCCAGAGCCTCCAGCGCGCATTTCCATCTCCCCGAGCGAGCTGGTCCGTGCTGTCACGATTAAACGCGACTCGCTCATCGAATTGTGCTTGATCGCCCACGTCGACCCAAATGGTCACGACGCCAAAGGGCGGACACCGCTGCTGATCGCAACGTCGCAGCAGGATTGGAAAACAGCACAGCGCCTAATCGGTGTCGGTGCGCTGGTCGAGCTTGCTGACAAAAATGGTTTTACGCCGCTGATGGCCGCCGCCATGCACGGCAATCTAGAAATCTTTCGGGAGTTGCTCGCCCGCTCCACCAAACTTCATGCGGAAGCCCGGTGCAAAGATGGCAGCGATTTGCTGGGAATGGCGCTCGATGGCGGCAATCCGCAAATTGTCAGATCGGTTGTGGAACGTTTGCCCAGAATGCCTCAGTGGCGAAGCAGCACCCGCCGCGCTCTTCAAGCAGCCCTGATGACCGGAGACAAGGGCGAAATCCAGCTGCTGCTCGGCAAGCACTCCGCCCCTCCAACACCCGAAGGGAAAAATGTCCCGCTGCTCGCCTACGCCATTGCTGGAAACGACTCCTCTCTTTTTGGCACGCTGTTGTCTTGTGGCGCCGATCCCAACACGGTTCTGCCATCGCGGTGCGATAAGGATTTCCTGGCGATGCTCCCGTCGAAAGGGTTCAGCAGTTACGTTGAAGGAGACAGGGGGCTGACGATGCTGATGCTGACAGCAGGCCTCGGCCGGGAAGATTACCTGCGCGCTCTGCTGGCGGCTGGTGCTAACCGGAACCAACTGTCCAAGCGCGATAAAATGTCCGCGCTGGACATCGCTGCGGAGACTGGTCACTGGCGTTCCTCGCAAATCCTTCTCGGCGGTGGGCCTTCTCCAGATCAATTGCGCCTCGAAATTTCTCTCGCTTTGCAACGGGTTGCTCTCTTCAAGAACGGTGTGCCGGTTTACCGCGCCCAATGCTCCACCGGGCGTCAAGGTTACTCCACTCGCAGAGGTGATTTCGTAATTACAAACAAGGAGCGAAACCATCGTTCCACCATCTACCATGTTGAGATGCCTTATTTCATGCGGCTAAGTTGTCTCGACTTCGGAATGCACGCCGGGATCGTGCCGAATTACCCAGCCTCGCACGGTTGCATTCGATTGCCCGAGGAAGCTGCTCGCAAATTCTTCTCGGAGCTCCCAGTTGGAACGCTTGTAACCGTCCAATAGAGCAACGGGCGATTGCGCAGGAGAAGAATCCTCTGATTTCTTGAATCCAAACTGCCTGGCGCGGCATCTCAATCGAGATTTATGGAAACGGACAATGTTGGAGTGCAACCTATTCTCATGACCGACACGCGTATGGTCGCCGCAAAGGTCTCACCTGCGACCTGGATTGGACTCTTTCTCTCTATGTTCGCGATGGTGGTGATTCGCTATGCGCTGGTTTTCATTGCACCAGAAATCACATTTGGCTCGGCAATTCTGAAAGAAATCTTAATCTGGACGAGCGCAGCTGCTCTCCTGGTTATCATTCGGCGCGGCGAACATTTGTCACTGCGCTCGATCGGTCTTGGCACAGCGCGCTGGAGGACGTCTATCTTATGGGGCCTCGTAATCGCGGTCGTGTCGGCAACAGCGGTAGGCGGACTGGCCTATCTCACAGGCTATGGACACGGTCCAGGGTCGGCTGCGTTCGAGAAACTTCCGCTGTGGTTAATCACACTTATCGTTTTCCGGGCTGGGGTGGTGGAGGAATTATTTTACCGCGGTTACGCCATCGAACGTTTGCACATGATTGGTCTTGGACGCTTCTGGTCGATCACAATCCCGCTGGTTATTTTTTCGCTTGGCCATTTGTCTGGTGGCGCAGCGAACGTTCTCATCGCACTCGCGGCCGGCGCGATCCTGACCGGATTCTATTTATGGCGTCGCGACCTGGTGGCGAACATGATCGGCCACGGGTTGGTGGATTTTGTTGCCAACGTCCTGCCAAGGCTCTTTGCTTAGCTGCGGACCGAGCACAAAGATTGTAAGGCGTCTGCTGCTGCGGACGCCTGTTACAACCTATGAAACCCCTTATCTTATTCGCTCCCGGAGCAGGCGCTCCTTCGTCTCATCCTTGGATGCAAAATTGGAAGCGTCGTTTGTCCGAGATCGGCGACGTCGAGACTTTTGATTATGACTACATGCTTGAAGGCCGTAAACGGCCCGATCCATTGCCAAAGCTAATCGCGGCGCATCGAAAGGCGTTGGGCAACGCGAGAAAACGACATCCGGCCGAATCAACGATCTTGATTGGCAAGAGCATGGGTGGCCGCGTCGGATGTCATCTTTCGCTGGAAGAAAAAGTGGACGGGCTTGTTTGCCTCGGATACCCGCTCTGCGCGATGGGAGATCGCACAAACCTCCGCGATGAAGTTTTGCGGGCTCTAAAAACGCCAATTCTCTTTGTGCAAGGGACGCGGGATTCGCTTTGCCCTTTGAATCTCCTTGAGCAGGTGCGTACCGAAATGAAAACGGCAAACTTTTTACATGTCGTTGAAGGAGGCGACCATTCGTTGCGCGTGTTGAAACGAGAGCTTCAAGCGACAGCGAAGACGCAAGAAGATGTCGATCAACGAATCCTCAAGGCCATAGTTGGATTTGTTGACCAACGGCGGATTACTGCACATTAGGTAAAGATGAAACCCACTCCCGTTTCTTTGGCGGAAGTCCGCAGGCGAAGCATAAAATCGCGCGCGTTTCATTCCGTCCACGCCGGCCAGATCGAGTTCGTGAAAGTCAATACCGATACCTGGAGATGGCGCGACGTTTATCGCTGGCTGCTTGGTTTACGGTGGCCACAGTTTGCCGTGTTCGTCGGCACGCTTTATATCGCGCTGAATCTTGTTTTCGCCGCGCTTTATAGTCTCCAGCAAGACAGTATCGCCGGCACTACTGGTGGGCATTGGTTTTTTGATTGCTTCTTTTTCAGTGTGCAAACACTGGCCACCGTGGGCTACGGACATATGTATCCGCAAACGCTCTATGGCCACATCGTCACTACCATTGAAATCATGAGCGGCATCTTTTTGCTCGCGGTGATGACTGGGCTGATCTTTGTCCGGTTCTCGCGACCGAATGCGCGAGTTGTTTTCAGCAACTCAATCGTGATCGCACCATTAAATGGAAAGCCGACGTTGATGGTGCGCGTGGGAAATGAAAATCAACACAGCATGGTCGAAGCGGAGTTTCGGATCATGTTTTCGCGCGATGAACCGTTGCTCGAGGGCGGCGATTTCAGGTACTTCTACGTTTTGCAACTACATTTCGACCGGCTCACGGTTTTTCCCGCGGCGCTGACTTTGCGGCATACGATCGACGAAACGAGTCCGTTGTTCGGCGCAACTCCGGAGTCGCTCGAATCCAGCCGGGTCCTCTTTATTGTCTCAGTGGTTGGAATCGATCCGGTCATTGCGGCCGCGGTACAAACGCAAAAGGATTACAGCTGGCGCGACGTCCGTTTCGGCGAACGTTTCGTCGAGATGTATACCGAACATGACGGCGGTAGGCTCACCGTGGATTACGGCCGGCTTCACGATACTGAGCAAGTGGAGTTTACAGTTCACGGCAACGGATATGATGAGTCTTCCGGTGACAAGTAAAATGAGTGCGCGCTGCTCCTGAATTTGACTTGTTTATGTTTACTCCGCTTCGATCCTCTTCCCGGGGAGCTTAACGCGTCTTCAATCTTTATTCGAAAAACAAACGCAAACTAAAGGAGAATTAAAAATTATGAGATTACTTGATTCGATACTCAGTGCAGTTAGTGGGGCTCGGAAGGGCACCGGGGCTGGCGAAGCGAATCCGCTTCTGGGAATCCTCAGTGGTCTTCTCACGCAAAGCGGAGGCCTTCAAGGCTTGGCAAACAGGTTCTCACAGGGTGGCCAGGGTGACGCGTTCTCTTCATGGGTTGGCATGGGTGAAAATCAGCCGATTTCCGGCGATCAAATTCAAAAAGCGCTTGGCTCCGACCAGATCAGTGCGCTCGCGGCAAGAATGGAGTAGACCCCGCGCTAGCCTCAAACTTCCTGGCTGAATACCTGCCGAAGATCATCGACAAGCTGACGCCAACCGGGAAGGTGGACCCCGCTGCTGATACTCAGCAAGGTCTGGCCGCTTTGTTGCCATCACTCCTGCAAAGCCTCGGCGCAAAACCCGGCGGCGATCAATCCGCGGAAGCTTAGAGCGTTTCTGCCTAAGGCGTCGCCGATTGGCTCTGCGGCCAACGTAGCTTCGATGACTGACCACATGTTAGTCTGGGTCACTGTTATGCCTCAGGCGGAATTAGAATAATACGTGCAAACTGAAACATAGCGGCCAGCAGGTACACGACGATACCAGTGAAGAACGGCCAGAACGCGTTGAGTATTGCGATGTTGAAGAACTGGAGCAGCATCGCGCTGATTCCCAGGATGGCGAACCCATAAAAGGCGAACCCGGTAGCAAGCGCGCTTTGTAACTGCTGCCGATCAAGCCGGCGAAAGCTCCTGGATGTCGTAATTGCGAACGGCAAAGCAATTACGACCGCGGCCCCGCTGCACCAACGCCAAATTGCTGCGGGTGCTGGCTTGATTGTCAACAGCAGCAGTCCGATCACGCAAAGTGCGAGTGGTAAGATTGAGTTAATCAGGAGCAACCGGAGACGAAGCTTATCAATCGGCGTCCAATCGTGAACGGATTCGCGCCGGAAAACCACGACAACACCTGCAAAACCAGCGAGCGCAACGGCGATCTGCGCTGCCGTGCTGAGAGCTTCGCTAGGTTCCATCGCCCTTCAATTCAACGGTTCGCCGCGCACTATGAAAGAATTATTTTTTGAACCGGCCTAACGAGATTTGAGGTGATTCGTCATTTCATTGGTGGGATTGAAAAACGCCGGCACACAATCGTTACGTCGCCAGATTGGACAGGAACGACGTTAGCGGGGCGAGGGGGAATCATGATGCCTGGCAGCGCGGGAATCCCGAGAGAATATGCCAAAATTTCGAGTTTTGGCGTTGATCTTGCAGGCACGATGAGGCTCAACAGCGCGCCAGAGTCAGATGGTGCCCAGTACCACAGAGTCCACTCCCGCGTGTGCAGCCTGTAGCGCGTTGTGTCGATCGCACGGCCGTCGATTGCTGCACCGATCACCGGGGCATCGGTCACCCGCATCCCGAGCGCAGTCGTTCCGGCTGAGCCTTGCACACGCAGAGAGAGTTGCCGCACGTCGCTCGTAGTCAAATCCGACAAGATGTTGATCGCAGGCTGCGGCAGCGGAAGAGGCGGCACGCGCTTGGCGACAACCGCAGTCGGCCGCAAGAAAAAATGTGCAATCCACTCTGGTCCCTGTGCAAACGGAGCTAAAGCGGTCCGAGTCCACGCGTCAGTGCGGGCTGCGGATGCTCTACTTGCTAGCCAAGCATGCGAGCTGTCCGTATCAATGGCATATATGAGCCTGGAGGGAACGGGGTGCACATCACTTGTGCGCACAGTTAACGCACCTATCCCAACGAGCACGATCGCAACCGCTGTGCAAATGAGTGGCGTGGACCAGCGCGCGCCATTGCATAGGATCTCGAGTAATGGCACAAGTAGCCACGCGATTAGTGCGATCACCGCAACTGTTACGATTCCGCCTGGCCCAGTGACTCCGAGGTAGACGGCGCCGACCAAATATGCAATTGGAATAAGCAGCGCGGCCGTCACGAGCGCCGCCAGGCACATGGCAATACCTTTCGCTGTCAGCAGGCCGTGGCCGCCCGCAAGTAACGCTGCAAGTGCGACGACTAGCACGGGCCAGGTGAAGAGATAGCTCGAACCTGGTGCAATCGCCGCAGCGGCTAACGAGAGTAACGTCCAAACTAACAAGGCTCCAACATGGAGACCACCCACGGTGGCTCGACAGCGTAGGATTACATACCAAGCTGTAGAAATCGCCAGCGACAAGATGGCGATAGCAGTCCAGTAAACCGAACTCCATGCCGGAGCGCCGCCCCAGGGAAGCTTGGTGTGTAAAAGCGAAATGATCAGCCCTGTGAGATATGCGGCCGCGACCGACAAAATCACTGCGCCTAGCGTAGCGGCAGTGCCCATAAGGATGTCACGTCCGAACCTTGCGGATTCACTGCGCGAGCGAATCGCTACAATGAGTGCGAGCCCCGCGGCGACCAAAGCCAAGGGCATGGCGCATTTTTGGGAGTAAACGACGAGCCCGATGGCGGGTAACTCGAAGAAGACCGCGTCCTCCGTCCGCTGCCGTGGCAGCGGTCCGTTAGCGAACGTACGCACCAGCGCCAGCGCTTGTTCGCCGTGATGCTGCAAGCTTCCTGTGTTAAGATGAGCTACGTCATCATGAGACGTGTGATAACGGTCGGCACCGTCGCCGAAAGCAAAGTTTAAAGCAGGTGTGCCAAGGAGCGCTAGCTCCGACAGGTCCGTGTCGTTTGGCATCGTGCGGTAGATCGTGGTAAACACGGAATCTGCAGTAACGCCGGAGACAGTGCGCAATACACGTACAGCGTCGAGGTTTCCCGGCCCGGTCTCAAACATCAAAGAACGACCAGTCGTCCCTCGCGCCTCAAAGTTAAGTACCATTGCAGCGTCTTTCGCCCATGGATGTTCGCGCGCAAAAGCCGCTGCGCCGAGCAGGTCCGATTCTTCACCGTCGGTGAACAGCACGATAACATCGTGAACTAGCGGCGCGCCGGCTCGCAAGGCCCGAACGGTCTCAAGAATGGCGGCGATGCCGGCGCCATCATCCGCGGCACCGGGTCCGGCTTCGACGCTGTCGTAGTGAGCCACAAGAAAGACCGCTGGTCCGCCACTCTGCCTGCCGGGCATTCGCGCAAGAATGTTCTGCACTCTTCCGGCGTCGGCATAGCGGGTGCCAACACCAGTGGCATTCTGGACCTGCGGCTCGAGGCCTAAGATGCTGAGCTGCGCGATCAGGTAGTCACGCACCCGATCATGCTCTGCACTGCCAAGCGGATGCGGCCGCTGCGCGATGGCGAGCACATGTTTCATTGCGCGCTCTGCTGAAAACGCAGTCTGTGGAGCACTGGCGGGAACAGCGATGGGTGCACGACTGGCACGTTCCGCAAAGGCAATGCACAGTGCGACAAAGAAAAGCCCAATTACCACCCGGTCAATCACTCGACGTTTCACCGGGAGGGTCCTCATGCTGCGAACCGCTGATGCTCGTGATTTCGTTGTGCGAATTCCACAGCAGCGGTGTCCAGGGTTTGTCGATCATCGACCAGTTGTTCACGGAGCCGCTGTGGAAAGCCCGACAACACCTGCAAAACCAGCCAGCGCAACCGCGATCTGCGCTGCCGTGCTGAGAGCTTCACTCGGTTCCATTGTTACCGATCATCCTACTATTGATCAAACGCTGCCTGTAGTGAATTTCAAACTGTTAGCACGACCTGGCTCGGTGCCCCAACCATTTTTATTTTCGTAATGGAGCCGGTCTAACAACAGGGGGAGCCTCTTGATTGAGTGCGATCCGAACTGAGAGCAGCAAGAAAAGAGGCAGCCACGAAGACATCCGAGGCTGCCTCTATAACCTAACCAGCGGAGAAAACTAAGACTAAAACCGCTTCTTTAGCCCGACGTACCAGAACCGGCCTTTGATGGTAGCAAGGGACTCGTCATAGCCGTTCTCAAAGGAACCTGCCACAAATGGCGGATCTTCATCGGTCACGTTCTGCATGCCAAGCGTGATGGTGGTGTTGTTAAGCCACCATCTCCAGTTGCTGCAGCCATATTCAGCCGTGGATACTGGCACCACGTTTTTCTCCTTGCCATCCTTCATCTTTACGTTCTTCCCACCATCCTTGGCAAAGCCAGGCACTTCAGCCGGCGCAGGCGGTGGCAGGTTAAACGTGTAGTTTAGGATGAGGTCCAGTGTGGTCCACGCTGCCACCTTGCGGGCACGGATTTCATTACCACCACCGAGCGGGCCACTTCTAGGCTCATTTAGCTTTGTCGCCCCTGTTAGGCTCGCGTTGTCATCCTCGTACTGACCGGTCCAATGGACTATTGCACCCACATCCAAACCCTGCATCCACGTATCAGCCGGGCCATCGTAGAAGATACTGAAGTTAGCCCGATGCCATGGCAGCGAATTGGTTAACGCAAATCCCGGCGGAAGGAATTCGCCATTGATACCAACCCGCTTCGTCCCGGGGCTTAGTTGAAACTCAGCCCGTGAGAGCCAGGTGCCGTTGACCGTGGTCGTCAACCTTCCCCAGTCACCATGGCCGAAAATCGTCGAATCCAGAATATAGATCGCCTCGTAGTCGAGACCTTCGAAGATTGCGCCGGAAAGATTAGCGCTGGGATCGATAACCAGCGAGACTGGCCCCGGCTCACCACCAGTACCAGCAGTACGGACTACCGTCGCCCCGCCGGGACCTACAACGGTTGACGCGCCATTCACTGTCGGGGGATTTTCCAGGATGATGGTTTGCGCACCGAGGGCCGCTACGATGTCGCGCATATCAATATGCCACCAATCGGCGCTCAGGGTCAGGCCCTTAACCCATTTCGGGCTGTAAACAATTCCGTAGGTCCACTCATAGGCCGTTTCCGGATGCGTGCGGGGGTTTCCTAGGACGCGTTCCTCAACCTGAGGCAGGGTTTGAGTGGAAAACGGATCTTGCACAAGCGGGAAGCCTTGCGAGGACGCAGGCGTAAGTTCTGACAGCGTCGGCGCGTGGAACGCCTCGGTATAACTGCCACGCAGTGTCAATGCGCCGATATACTTGGGATCCAGCGGCTGCCAGCGCACTGACACCTTCGGCTTCTGCGCGTTAAACGTGGTGTGCACCGACGGCCCGCCTGGGAAGAGTCCAGAAGGCAGCACCCCGGAGGTGTTGTTGCTGTACCATTCCTCGCGCTCGGCAAAGTCCACTTCGAGGCTGTAGAAACCAGGGAAGTTCCATGTAGGACTGGTGAAAGGCACACGTATTTCCTCGTAGATTCCCCAGATATCGCGATTCACACGGAAGCTTTGCCCATCCACCGAGCCAATCGAGTTAAACGTGTTATTGAGTACGTCACGATCGCGAGTAAACCTCGGCGCGTCGTACTCGCCGCCAATGGCAAAGGAGACTGGCCCGGCGGGAAGATTGAACAAGTCGCCGTTAATGGTTGCGTAACCGATAGGCAACTCGTACTCACCGGAGTTATGCAAAGTTACATAAACTTGTTGCCTGGCCCGAGCGGTGTTTTGACGGAAGAATCCACCGAACGGATTAAATGCTGTGGCCGGATTTGTGTCCAACAGGGCATCGCGCAACCCGGGCTGGCTCACTTCGCCAATGGAAAGGTCCTGCCCTTCATTGCGAGAATAGCGGAAACCCATTTCCCAGTTCCACGTCTTAAAGTAATCCCCAAATTCTCCCATCTCACCCCGCAGACCGACATCGAAGAGCTGATCCCAGTAAGTGAAGTTTTCGTACCTTACACCGGTGTCGTTGATGGCACGAAACTTAACGCCGGTCGTCATCGGGACTGGTACGCCGTTAACAACCAGAGTCGTATCCCCGACTGTGAAAGGATTGAACGGATTCTGGATCGGCACACTGATCCCTTGGGGACTAAAGAACGTATTAGTGCCCGGCGTCTTGAATGGATCGGGCACAAACGGGACCGCCGCCAGCGACGAATTGAAAAACGAGCGCGCATATTTGAAGTCGGCAAATACGGTCAGGTATTTGTCGCACAGGTCGCGGGTGAACGAGCCGTAGTACACCTGGCGGTCTCCCGGCGGTAACGCGGGCGTAACAGCGGCGAAATTATATAAGAAGTAGTCGCCACCTCCCTTATACTGAAGCGAACCGTTCTCCCGCTGCCCTGTGACCGGATTTATGCCGCGGCCGCCTGGATATGCATTGGGAGCAACGAGAAAGGGGTTCACATAGAATGGAGACGTCGCGGCATTGGGAGCCGAATGCGGCGGCGGGGTGTTTGCACTGAAAAACAGGCTCGGAACCAAGCGACGACCCACGAACCCTCCGATGTGGCCAGGCTCGTTAGTGCTGCGATTATCAAATCCGCCGAAGGGAACAAAAAAGCCATTAGAAGAAATATCGCGGTCGCGACTGAAAATGCCACCGGTGCGCTCCCAGAAATCAGCGATGACAACAATATCGGTCTTGTCGTCTCCAGTGCCTGCTTTGATCCATGCCTCCCATTCGCCCATATCGTTAGACGCCCCGAGATCTGTATTCCCGTAAGTGCCACCAATCTCCAAGCCGCGGAACTTGTGGACCAAAAAGAAATTGACCACGCCCGAGATCGCATCCGAACCGTACACAGCAGAGGCGCCATCCTTGAGGATGTCCACGTGATCGACCATGGCGAACGGTATCAGGTTAATGTCCACACCTGAGCTGATTCCGGCGGCGTTCAACGAACCAAAGGCGACCCGTTTGCCATCGATCAGAATCAACGTCTCCTTCGGCAACAGCCCGCGCAGGTTGAACTGAATGGTGCCGTCACCGCCGTTGCCAATGTTCAGGTTGACGGTTCCGCCTGCTTCCTGCGGGATGAATTCCTGCAGGTCAGTGGCGTTGCGGATACCCAGTTTCTCGATGTCCTGCGGACGATAGGTATCCACGGGATTCGGCCCGGTCTCTTCCGCGGTGGGAATGTTCGAACCGGTCACAACCACACGCTCCACCTCAGCGGCAGGCGCTGGCGCACCGGGCGGAGCCGCCGGAGCCGGCAACTGAGAAAATGCATTCGATGCGAAAATTAAGGGAAATCCGACGGTCGCCATGAAAGCGGCGCGAAGGAATCCAAGCATGTTTTTTTTCATTAGCTTCTCCATGTCCGCCGGTATAACGCAGAATGCAGACTAGCCGTTAGGACAAAGAGACGACACTTTAAGCCAAAACCTAATGGCTACTTAGGTGTGTTCTAACAGGTGAGGAGTTTATCTTAGTTGCACGCGCTCTATGTTGAACAAATCCGGTCTCAAGGTGTCGCGCGTGCCTCAGGCATGCGCCAAAACCAGCTCTAGATTTCTGGACCGCTGCATCTGGAAGCCGTCGCGCGGTGTAATCCTAAGCCGCGCGCGATACTCGCTCGGCCGACAACCCACCTCTCGCTCGAATGCGCGACTGAAAGCATCTGCACTTTGGAATCCGACGGAAGTGGCAATACTTTCAATGCTATTCCGAGGAGTTGCCAACAGTCGGCGCGCTTCAGTGATACGAGCATGAGCGACAAACTCCGCGGGTGCTTTCCCGAAAGCAGCCTTGAACAAACGAGTGAAATTGCGCGGTGACATACATGCCCTATGTGCAAGCGCCTCGACCGAAAGATCCTGGTTAAGGTTACACAAAATCCAAGTCGCTATGTCGGTAAAGCGATCGCAGGATTGGACCTGAAACCGTAACGCGTCGGAGTACTGCTCTTGTTCACCTGGTCGTTTAAGGTGAACCACAAGCTCACGTGCCAGTTTCAAAGCAATCTGACGACCATAATCTTCTTCAATCAATGAGAGGGATAAGTCCACCCCCGACACACCACCGGCGCACGTATAGAAACGGTCGTCCTTAACGAACAAACAGTTGGGAGTGATGCAGAGATTTGGGAAGCGCAGAGCAACATCTCTAGCCAGGCGCCAATGCGTTGACGCTAGTGCGTATATTCCGCTGCCGAGGGTTGCGACGCGTCTTGTGCCGGGCGCTCTGCGACGAAGCCATTGTCCGATCTTCTTACTTAACTTTGCATCCGGAGCGCTGCTGCCCCCGGGGACGATGATGGTATCAAGTGGCGGCGCATCTGTCAGTGCCAATTGCGGTTTAATGGTTATGCCACACTCGGTCACACATGGTGCGGCGCTGACCCCAAGCGTTAGGACATTATAGCAGGGGCTTCCTCGGGCGTCCCCGTTTTGAATCCTCGCTCGAGAAAAAACTTCGGCCGGCCCAGTCAACTCGTCGTCGGCCATTTGCTCGAATACAATCAGACCAACCGTTTTCGGTATCATGATTTCAGCGAAGCGCGCATAGGCGAGTTCTCAGTCGAACGACCAGAATGAGTTGAAATGGCTGAACGCTTGGTTTGTTGCTAAAGGCGTACAACCGACAGGTTAGGTGAGATGCAGCCACAGTGTGAAACGTCGCAAAGCGACGCGTCCGATCCGACGGCTTTTCAGATTGGTTCAGCCAGTTTGGTGCCATAAAGGCCCGACGCAAATACCTGACGCTCGCCCTTCGGTGTGATCTTCCAGAGCAAATCGCCAAAGTCGGCAACATAGATATTGCCTACAAGATCGATCGTTACACCCCCGACCTGACGGCCCTCAATAATGCCAGTAAGCGAACGGATTTCCGTCTCCGCGCGCACAGAAACAGGCGCAAAGAGCAGCGCCAACACGAACAGTAATGCGAGCAATGCGCGACTGCGTCTAAAATAAAGAAATGCGTCCATCCAGACCGCTATTACATTGGGTTACGAATTTTGTCAACCGATGAAAAGTATTTTACAGGTTAGAACTGAGGCGCACAACTTTCGCAACCGTGACATCATCGGCGGCGATGCAGCGCTCGATTTCGTCAATACCGTCACCGGCCGCGATCAGTCGCCTCGCGACTGGCTTGACAGCTACCTACGTTTGCTTGAATGGGCGGCATTCGTGCATCTCTTGCCAAAAAGGGTGCTGCGCGCACTGGCTAAGAAGGCGCAGAAGGAGCCCGCGGCAGCTGCAATCGCGCTGGCGCGCGCAAAGGTTTTGCGCGAAGCCCTGTTTGGGTTGGTCACCCGGACCATTTCAAGGCGCGCGCCGACGAAAAGCGCCCTGGCACTTCTTCGCAAGCATTGGATCACTGGCATAAAAGCCCGTGAGCTACGCTTCGGCGATGGGCGTGTGCTCGTCGACCTCCGCAACGATGCTCTCGACTTCGATCTCATCGCATCGACGGTCGCATATCGGATGGTCCAACAGGTCTTGCCGTTGCCAATGGATCGACTGCGCATTTGTCAAGGGCCAAACTGTTCGTGGGTCTTCATTGACAGCTCGAAAGCCGGCCGTCGGCGTTGGTGCGACATGGCAGTTTGCGGAAACGCCGCCAAGTCTCGCCGCTTCTACGCACGTTCGCGACAGCGGCGAAGCGCTCAACGACCATAAATCCCTCGACGCTGAGGAGAAAGGACATATCCCCCGAATGGTAGTAATTTCCGTCCTCCTCCGGATACGCAGGCTTTTGATACCCACTACTTTTGCCGTGCATATTCCTCTGGTGAAAAGGCGTCCCGGGCTTCCGTCTAGGCGCGCCGAAACAGTCGCAAAGAGCCAGTTCTGCAAGCCCGATTAGTGGGCTGGCTGTTAGACACGGCTGGCTTGGGAACCCCTTGGTGGCCGTTCCGGTTTATTGGTGGCATCACAATTTCCTGGGCAGTGGCCAGCGCCACGTGCCAGCCGTAATCCTCTTCGATCAAAGCGAGCGACAGATCGACAGCTGCACTAAGACCCGAAGACGTATAAAACGCACCGTCTTTAACAAGTGGCCTTCTGTGGTCTACACGCATGTTTGGGAAACGCTGCGCGATATCGCCAGCGAATCGCCAGTGGGTCGTGAGTTCGCGTCCCGACGAACAATTAATCGACGAAAGTGTTCAATCGTTAACAACACGATTTCGCACTCAGGCGTGCGCCAATAATAGCTCTACATCTTTGGATCGCCGTATTGGGAAATCGTCCTGCGGTGTAATCCCAACCCGCGCACGATAGGTGCTGGGCCGACAGCCTACCTCCCGCTCGAATGCTCGACTGAAAGCATCCGCGCTTCGGAATCCTAGGGAAGTGGCAACGCTTTCAATGCTATTCCGAGGAGCTTCCAATCGTCGCTGCGCTTCTCTGATACGAGCATGAGCGACAAACTCCGCTGGTGCCTTTCCGAAAGCAGCCTTGAACAGACGAGTGAAATTGCGTGGTGACATGCACGCCTCGTGAGCAAGTGATTCGACAGTGAGATCCTGATTGAGGTTGCACAAAATCCAGGCAGGCAAATCAACGAAGCGATCGGACGATTGCACTTGGAAGCGCAGGGCCTCTGAGTATTGTTGCTGTTTGCCGGATCGTTTGACGTGAACCACGAGCTCACGCGCGACCTTCAAGGCAACCTGACGACCGTAATCCTCTTCAATCAACGAGAGAGACAAATCAACCGCCGACGTGCCACCGGCGCAGGTGTAAAACGGGCCATCTTTTACAAACAAACTATTGGGAGTCACGTGCAGCCTAGGAAATCGCGCGGCGACATCTCTGGCCAGGCGCCAATGCGTTGTTACATGTCGTTCGTCGAGCAATCCCGTGGACGCTAGTGCGTATATTCCGCTGCCGAGGGTTGCGACGCGTCTTGTGCCGGGCGCTCTGCGACGAAGCCATTGTGCGATCTTCTTACTTAACTTTGCATCCGGAACGCTGCTGCCTCCGGGGACGATGACAGTATCCAGTAGCGGCGCATCTGTCAGTGCCAATTGCGGTTTAATAGTTATGCCGCAGTCGGTCACACATGGTGCGGCGCTGACGCCTAGCGTTAGCAGGTGATAGCAAGGGCTTCCACCGCCGTTCCCGTTTTGAATCCTCGCTCGAGAAAAAACTTCGGCTGGCCCAGTTAACTCGTCGGCGGCAATTTGCTCGAATACAATCAGACCGACGGTTTTCGGACTCATGACTTCAGCGGAGTGCCTCAGCCAAGTTCTCAACGTAGCGGCTTACCCACAATATCCAGTCAATAAAGTTCGATAAGACCAGTTTCCAAGATCTTTCGTGTTTCGTAGCCGCCGATCAGGCCGTCGCCTCACATCTCTGAGCCGTGTGGCGCGCTGTCCCCCTGGGCGTCCAAGGCTTTCGCGCCTGTCGTCACTAAGCCTGCGGTTCACACATAGGCTGCTGCGGAATGAGCAACTGAGAAACGAAGCAACCGTTAGGGGACGGGTTCATGACCGTCTTTTTCGAACCGTTGAGTGGGCGACAATCATTCCTCGATTTCCTTATCTGATGTGCCGGTGGCAACAAATTCAGTGAACGCCGCGCAGGAAATGCCCGTGAAAGCAAAACCAGATATCGACGATCATATTCGGCCGCAGGTACTCGTCCGCGGAGTCTAGCAAATAAGCCCGAGAGATATCGACAGCTCGTGCGACGATGACATATCCGGCCAAGACATTTCGCGGACTGCGCGGAGGGCTCTTGCGTAGGGTCACTGGCACGAACGATCAGTTTTTTCACGCTGGGCGTACTTGATTGTGTCGAAGCTTCGTCTTTTGTTCTGTACGCGCGTCTCCCTGCGGGAACATATCATCACGTCCGAGCAGCAGAACTCTTTATGGTAAATGTCTTTTCCTTGTTTGCGCGTAGCGCCAACTCATTACGAAGTCCATTAAGTGGCGCGGAGGAGGAATGCGGACCGGAAATCGGTCGGCACGGCCGCGTTGCTGAAAACGGCAACAGCGACTAACTATTTTACGTCAGGCATTCTTGAAAAACTCAGTTTCCGGGTCGAGCCAAATCTTACCCAGCAATGATCGGACGTTCCCGGCAGCAAATTTCCCAGTCGAGACCGATTTCACCGCTGGCGAGAATCTACTTGTTCCGAACTGGCGAACCGCGCGGTTTAGGTCACGTGAGCTAGGTCCAGCCTGCACGGTTAAAATATGGGCGACCCCCCTGCATCCACAGCTAGCTGCTGTTCACACCCATTCGCGACGTCTCTCCCATATTCCGTCCGCACAGCGCAGGGCCAGAGCGCCAATCGTCGGTGTTGGACCAACCGCGCCGCCCGTAACGAATGAACTGCCATCAACCAGGAACAAGTTTTTAACATCGTGAGTCTGATGCCATTTATTGACAACGGAAGTCCTAGAGTCATCACCCATGCGCGCAGTTCCCATCAAGTGACTAGTGCCGGGCCAAACACCCTCGTCAGCAATCTCACTTGCACCGGCAGCTTCCAAGAGTTCACGAGCCCGCGCTGCGGCGTGGTCGAGCATCTTGCGACTGTTTTCCGAGAATGAATAGACGACTCGCGGCGCGGGAATTCCATCCGAGTCTTTCAAATTAGAATCCAGTTCTACCCCGTTAGAGTCATCGGGCAGATCCTCTCCGATAATTCCAACGCTGATGATGTGGGGAAAACTATGTCTGATCACTTTGTGATGATCGCTTCCCCAAGGCACCTTCACTCTTAGCGCGGTGCTCAGCGGCCCACCTGTCCCCCTAACGTACATAGTGTAGCCACGCAAAAATCCCCGGCGAGTCTCAGTCTCGTAGAATTGATGACTGAAAACCGGGTTGTGCACGGGATGCAGATAGCTGTCGATACACTCGGGCACAATTCCGCGAACACTTCGCCAGACGTGCAGCATCAGACCCTTTCCCACAAGCCCTGACGAATTTGCCAAGCCATCGGGAAATTCTTTGGACTTGGAAACCAAAAGCAAACGCGGTGTACCAATGCCATTGGCACAGACCACAACAACTCGAGCGAGCTGCTCGTGCTCGTTTCCATGCTGATCGAAATAGAGAGCGCCGCGAACTCTTCCGTGAGCGTCCAAAGTGAGCCGTGAAACGCGAGCGCCGGTCTTGAGAATGGCGCCGTGCTGTAACGCGCTTGGCCAATGCGTCACGTCGGTTCCAGCCTTGGCCGCAACTCCACAGCCGTACCATCCTCGCCCGTTTAGATCACAAGCCGGACGACCGTTATAGGGACGCGAAAGAATGCCTGTGGGAAAGATCCACCAGTGCCACCCCAACTTGTTGAACGCTTTTCCCGCGATTCTCCCCGCGTCGCCTAAAGGCAGAGGTGGTAGCGGCAGGGATCGCTTCGGATTCGCCGGATCGCCAGCTAATCCAGAGACGCCCACCTCACGATCGTACTGGTCGTAAAAAGGTTCGAGGTCCTGATAGCGAATTGGCCAGTCGCGGGCCACGTCATCGATAGTCCGCACCTGAAAATCGGAGGGATGGAATCGTAAGCATTCACAATTCCAAACAACAGTTGTGCCTCCAACGGCATTTACCATTTCAATGTCAGGTGGATTTTGGCCCGCAGAAGCCACGGGATAGTCCTCAGGCCGCTTCCGCACATTTGGATTGAAGCTGAATTGCGATCTCCGAAACTGCCCTTCATAGTCCGAACCGGCCGTCGGGTAATCTGCGGGCCGGCGCCAATCTCCTCGTTCCAGGCAAACCACCTTTGCGCCATGTTCCGAAAGTCGCTTCACGACGGCGGCGCCCGCGGCCCCGGAACCGATTACCAGAACGTCCGCTACCTCGCGAAGTGACATCAGTCTACCTCCCGATACACACGCTCCATTTTTCGTACTTGGAGGAGGAGTTTTTCGTCCTCTTGGCTCATCGTCGTAGTCGTCTTTGATTCACAACCGATGAGACATTGCACGCGCGGTTGAGTGTAATAAGCTTCGTACACATAGCTAACAAAGCTTCTGAACAGTTTCGGAGCACGCTTTTCTAACTCTCTTAGCGTTTGGATACGGAATTCCTCGGGTGAGTCTTCAAAGGCGGTTCTGAACATCCCCTGCGACGCGCGATTCAACTCGACCAATAAATCTCTGATCTCTTCTTGGATGCTCCGCTGCTCCCGCCCGACTGATTGCAGGTATTCGATGCCGCTGACCGTCGTCACCGCGGGCAGGTCGTCCTCAGCTGGAACGATCAAATCTAATACGGCTCGCAACAGTGGCAGCTCACTGCTGCCGAAGGTGCCCGAGCTCGTCGACGCAGCCTGCTGGTCGAGGAGTTCTAAGCCGCGCGACCGCGACATATATCCAGAGAGAGCGCCGCTCGCAACGGTAGCCGCTGTTAGTTTCAGGAATTGTCTGCGAACCATTTCGTTTTTCCTAGCGTAAGAACCTCACTTAAATTGTCACGGGCTTGATGACTCCCTTATCTCGTTGTCTGTGATGTTGTGGTTGGCTCTCACCCGGCGATGATAGGATTTTCGCGACAGCAGACTTCCAATTTGTTGCCATCCGGGTCTTCGAAGAAGAACGCGTAATAACCCGGGCTGTAGCTACGACAAAGCTCTGGGCCTTCCAAGCTTCTTCCGCCGATTTTGCGCACGAGCCGGGCAAGTCGATCGACTTCTGCACGGCTCTCAGCCCAAAAGGCGATTCGCGTGTCGTTGGGCTGATGATGGCGATCTTGCGTAAAACCGAAGAACGCTTCCGGCTTGTCTCCGCCGGCCGCATAGAAGATTCCCCATCGTCTGCTCGAGCGGTCGCGAATAAACCCCAGCGCAGGCAGCAGCTCGCGGTAAAACTTGTGGTGTTAGGCGTCGGTTCACTCTTCACCATCATAATAATCTGCCTCAAGCATCCGAAAACTTTTACGCTGCGGCTTTGTCAACCACTTACCACTGTCAGGATAATGGATAATATCGGCGGGCGCGTGGTCAGCGATGACATAATAAACCAAGTCATCACTTCCGATGTTCCAAAGCTGGTGCGCTTCACCTGGTGGATGGATGAATACATCGCCAACACCAACGGCTACAGTCTCGGATGGCGTCCGCACCTCGCCGTTGCCAGAAATAATAACGTAAAGTTCCCACTGGGCGGAATGTGAATGTAACGGCCATGCAGCATGATTGGGTGGAACTCTGACTAACTCCAAGTCAAATGGATGTCCACCACCAAATACTCCAACATCTTTCAGACCACCGAGTGCCAGAGAAATGTGCTTCCTGAACACTGCAAAAGCGCCTTTGGGCGAGTGCTGTGCAGCCTCCCCAACTTGTGAAATGTTAATCTTCCTCACGGCATGTAACGACGCCTAACGCTGGCTGTAAAACTTGTGCGCACATTTCAAATCAGTTACGCGCAGGTCAATGTGATCAAGGCATCGTGTCTTTTTCATCTTCTATTGGCTACGCCAGGCGCGGCGAACTATCAGTTTCAATCACGAGCTACTCCCTGCCGCCTTTGTTGCCCTTATCTTCAAAGCCCATAAGCGAGTTTCAGTGGTCCGACTTGGCCGACCGACTCGCCTGCAATGTGCGGAAAAACAACTCGCGGTCCGATTACATGAATGATTCTCCTCCCAAATTGAGTTGCAGTTAGAAAGCCTCACAGACTCGATCTTGGAGACATGGATGCTACGTTTTCTCCACTCGATCAGGATCGCGCGGCAATGCCGATGCCAGGACGAGCGCTGCTCCGGCGTAGAGCAATGTGTCCGCGACGTAATTTAACCCCTCATTGATCGCCGTTGATCCGTGGGCCAGGATCAAAATAAGCAAATATAGGGATAGAGTGAGGACGGTCATTAATGCGCCAATCGAGGCTGCGGCTATCCGAGATTGTAGGTTCAGGGCCAAGCCGATTCCGGAGGCCAGTAGGATCGCTCCTGCGAGGTATGCCCATACGCTGGGGAATGGAACCCATGATGGCGTCATCTTTTGCAAAGGAATGCCGGGCGCAAACTCCGGATGAAGAAAATGTTGTAGGGCAAAGAAGATCGCAGCAATCGCTATGACGACGCGCCCAAATAAAATCATCCATTTCGATTGTCGCGGCGATGAGGCGCGACTATGTAGTCCGGCGAGAGCCCATGCGCCTCCGGCAAAAGAGAGATCTCTTAGCGCGAAGGCCCACGCGAATCGATTTTTGAGATGCGCGAGCAGACTTGGTATATAGATCATGCAGACAAATAGGAAGAACATCAATCCGAGCAGCGTGGACGACAAGCGTACGAACTTCCTCAGAGTAAGACTGGTAGCTGCTGCGAGCAGCGCGCATCCGACAAAATGGGGCCAGAACGAGTGCGCCGGCATCCAGAACGGGACCATGTTCTGGATAAACTTCGGGCCGCCGTGGAAATGCTCGGGCGCAAATACAGCGAGTGGAACGGCGATGAAGACGCAGCCCAAGGCGATGAGTTTGTCCCAGGCGTGAGCCGCGCCGATCTCTTTTCGAAATATAAAAAGTCCGGCGACAAGATAGATAAGCCCGGCAAAACACATCCAGAAATTTGTTGATGAAAGCATCAGAATCTCTTTAGCGAAGGTGCTGCGGCGTCCTTACTAGGACCGCCGCTTAGGCTGATAACCATCAGCCATGTTCTCTACCTCCGTTGGTATAGAGTCCCAGCACCAGCGCGGCCACGGCGAGCAGAAGGAATACTACCGCCACACCGAAAGAGTGGTCGTGTGCGCGAAGGTGGGTGATGATGGCAGCAACAAAAAACAGTATGAGGCCAATTGCGGCGGCAGTCCCAATCAGGGGAACGCCGATACCGACCAGCAACCCCAGAGCGCCCGCTGCTTTGAGGATGCCCAGTATCGGCAGCCAGGATTCCGGTACCCCCAGTCTTGCCATGTTCGTGAGGACTTGTTGAGAGCGGAAGAAATCCAGAGTGGTTGCGTAAATGTTAGCCGCTGCAGCTACGACAGTCACAATGATATAGGCAACAAACATCTTTATTTGGGGCCGTTCAGTCGCGCTGAATTTTGCCGAGCGCCTGGTTGTCGTCTCCGGCCTCAATCCGCCAATTGCCTAACGACTTCATAACCGGAATGTCCGTAATCTCGAGGTAACGAGCAGGCCGCGACGGATCGGAGTTTACGTGTCGATGCCATGTCTGCTGTGGCGTGCAGAACAAGTCGCCGGCCTGCCACTCGACCCGCTGTTCCATTTCGCCGCTCGCGCACACTTCGGTATAGCCACCGCCCGCGATCACATAGAAAAATGCCTCGCCTGTGTGACGATGAGTCGGTGTTGCCGTTCCCGGTGGGATTTCACTGACGTGAGCTTCAAGATTCTTAATGTCGGGAAACGTAAAATATGCCGCCGCATTGCCGCGATCTGCCCGCGCATGCACGGCATGCTCAGGAAGATTCCTAACCAAAAGTCCGTGCTCAGCCGGATAACTAAACGCTTCGATAAATGAATCCAACGAGGCAACAAGATCTGGTTTTTCTTTCTTCATCCTGTTATGCAGTAGTATTTTGCGCGTGCCGATTACTTCGGTCAGTCACGATCGTCTTTGGCAGCAGAAATCCCGTCGCGATTAGCCAGACAAAACCTGGAAATCTCGTGAGGGGGATCAAGAACAGCGCCTTTGGGAATACCATGTTCAACCAGCTCAGCTCGCCGAAAGCAGCAAGGAGTAGGCCGAATACCACCAACCATTTCGGGAGGAGCTTCATAAAGCCCGAGGGGATGGACACGCCGGCCATCAAGAGACCCAGTGGAACGGAGAAACCCGGTCCCCCGAAAACATATTGAAGGTAGTACAAGGCCTGCATGAGAGTGGAATCCTGTGCGATGCCAGGATGGGCCATCACCCAAAGAATGGATGCTGAGGCTCCCATATTAAAAGCCGTAGCGAACCCGCCGAAGAGCGCGATGTATGTGCCGGCCACTCGCGCTCCGAGGAACCGTAATTGACTCACAACCGTCGCAGCGAAAATCCCGAGCGCGACGGCTGCGCCGAAGTGAAAAGAGGAGCAAAGCAGCGCGGCCGTTGGCCGCGACCGAAAAAAAGTTGCGATCGTTTCGCCGGACTCCCAGGGCCCAGGGAAATACGGTTGGCCACCGAATATTGTCACAGGGTATAGGCCAGCGAGGAACAAGATGGTAAAAACGGTCGCTACTGCTCCCAAGTGCGGTCTGGGATGACGCGCTGGTGCCGCGAGGGTGTTCTGTTGAGAATTCATAATCTAGACTCCAGTTGGCGAACAACGGCAACTCCTAGGTGATCATTCGTTATCTTTAGTTCCAGGAAGCGTTTCATAAATAGTCCGTGAAAGTCCCAAAAGATCGCTGGCCACTAACGTTTGATCTTACCACTTGCCGCCGCTACGTGACCACCAATGTCCTTGAAACTCATTCCGTATCCGCGCTGCCTACCAATAGGCGACAACGCCACCAGCAACGCCATGACTAGCCGCATCCGCATGCCAGTGTAAATGACTTCCTCTTTGATCTCGTCTGCCAGCACCGCCAATCGCAGCACATGCTTGACTGCGTGTTTCTTGTCCGTGGTTAAGTCACGCACAATCGGAACGCCGGCTTCGAACATCAGCTCGATATGCCCGACCGGGCTATGCTCCGTAATAATTCGCAGATCCCCGTGGTCGCTGGGGTTGCGCCAGGCGTGCGGTACATTTGCCGGACCGATCGCTTCCTCCCCTATCTTATAATTTCGTTCCTGACCGCCGACGCGACCCCACAACGTACCCGACATTACCTTGTGCCGTTCTGTCTGCCAGGGGTGGTAATGCTCCGCCACAGAGAAGCCTGGCGGCATAACCACATCGAGGCACAGCCGATCACCGTTCGTCTGATCGGCAGTTTCGCGGAATGTTATACGCAAACCGGCTGGGTGGGCGACGACTTCGCCTGGATGGGCCATTGGGTGTCTCCTTAATTCATATTGATTTGCCAGTTTACCTGTCCTCCGAGACGACTTTCAGATTGCCTCTCTCGTGTAGTCGCGTCCGTGAGCAGTTTGTCGCGATTGCCTGAGCTTCACGCCGACAGCGAAGTGGATGAAAAAATAAAGCGGTACGAGCATAGCTGGAACCATGACCCATGGGAGCGTGGCCATCGTCGATGTGCCCGGACCTTCAGTGAAGACACGAAATGGCGTGCCCGGCGCCGACAACAAGCCAAGAGTAACTGCGTTGATGAGGTCAAGAGCACCTAACCAGTTCCAAAGCCTGAGCCATGTATGATACCTAACCGCGGCGCCTGCTGCCACCGCTGCCAACGGAATCGCTAAAGCGCCTACCACAATATCGCCCCAGCCAGCTGCTGGGCCAAATGGCTTAGACAGGCGGCCATCGTAGGTAAGAATCAGAAAGAAAACACCACCTAGCCGAGCAGCATTCACTCCAACAAGAGCGGGGAGCGGCAGTGAGAGAACAGCAGTACGAAATTTTCTGGACGCGAACCAGGAGCCAAGCAATAGAGTTAGGAAGAAGAGGAAAGCTAAGGGAGGCATTGGGACCGGACCGGCGACGCCCTGCGCAAAGCCGCCGAGAGCAGCGACAGCGATAACAATTACGCCCCAGACGGCCGCAATGACGAATGCGGCGAACTTGGCTGCTCTACTTGGTGGCGACAAACCGACCAGAACGCCGAGTAATAGGGCATAAGCTGCGGTGCCGCCGATTGCGCCGATCATGTCGAACATGTGATAGCTCCTTGCGTATTCAGCCGAGCCGACAGAAGAATCATCGGGCTGGATTTTGACAACAAACTATAAGGTTCGCCTGATGTGGCAATATCCAGTTGGAGCCAGAAGAGCAGGCCAGTTTTGCTTTGGGACGCTGTGGTTTTGGTTGTGCTGTTTCTTGAGAAATACGCTTACAAACTAGCTGCCTTTCATGTGGCGATCACTCTGTAAACGGAGCCCGCCGATCAGGTCGCAGATATTGGTTGGATGAGGCTGTTTGACGATAGCGGGCATGTTAACGGTTGGCTCAACGCGAGTAGTGGCGAACCGAGAGAGCAATCGGTAAACCGACGCAGAACCAGTGCTCAACGAATTCACAAAACTTGTAAGTGAATGGCATATCCCGGTGATCAGCTGCCGAGAGCGGTAACACGACCCGATGCATGAAGAAATAAACCAGCGCACCGTAGATCAGCCCACACAGCACCGCACGGTCAATCAAAAGTGGCAGTCTGCGGCTGGCCAAGTAGTACACTGTGGCAGCGCCGAACGCGATGACAAAGTGCAGAACCACTCCGAGAGTTGCCGTCTGAAGCCCCCCGCTGTACGACCTCGCGCCCAGAATGCCGCTGGCAATGGTTTGTGGAATGAGAATTGGTTTTTGTGGACTGTACACCATGATTGCATATGCAAGATCCAACACACCGACGATGAACCCGCCAACAACGACAGCGGGCAAAGCCCTCGGTTTTGCAAAGACACCCAGACTAGCACTCACCATATCTGCCATTTGGAATCTCCTAACTCGAACATAGTCAGGAGCACCTGCCAGGCGCCACCTAGACTTATCAGGCAACTGGTGGCGATGAAACACTTCTTTCCAACATTCGGCCCTTGGCGATCTACCTCGGTGGGATTATGTGCTCGCCAGAACACATTGAGCAGTTTGTCGTAGCTGATCTTCGTGGGATCAGACCTGACTTGTATAGTCTCAGCGTTCTGCATGTAGCCCGATACGACCGAGGTCACGCCCGGCACCTGTTGAAAAACTTCCTCTGTGCACCAGAAACAGCCGCCTGCGAAACAGGCCATGTTTGCCTGGCCACTATGTGCCTGCGGGCAAAATGCCATGCCCAAGATAAAGATCAGTTGAGGCGGCAAAGACGGAAAAATGAAATTGAATTTGCGTTTGGCCAATGCCGAACTACAAACCTTCCACATACTCCATCAACTTTTCAGTATCGTCTGATCTAGCAATGCCCAGTTGAGAGAAGACGATAATGCCAGTTGCGCTTTGGATTAGGCGTGCAAATTGAACAGGAATTTGAGGAACCGCGGGAAAAACGGCATGTCCAGGAGCGAATCGTCTCTGAAGAAGCGGCGACGACGTTCAATCATCGCGTTTGAAATGATTCGCTTGGACCGAACCACAGCTGAACCTCTCCACCAGCAACTCTATCGCCAAATTCGTGACGAACTAAGATCGGGGATCTTTGGCAATAGTTCTTCTCGACTTCCATCCTCTCGCGTTCTAGCGACTGACTTGAGAATCTCAAGAATCACGGTAAATCTGGCACTCTCGAAACTTCATGCTGAAGGCTATATCCGATCAAAGGTCCGATCCGGGACATTCGTCGCGAGCGCTCTCCCCGAAACGTTTTTGAACGCAGCCAAGCCGACAGCATCTCCAGCAATCGAGCGACCACTTCGCATTTCCGATCGCGCGAAGGCAATTCCGGATAAGCGTGCGGGAAAACAGTTTGATCTCGGTATATCCGAAGCCCCGCCGGGTGTCACGTTAATTTCCGGCCATCCGGCAGTCGATGAATTTCCTATAGGAGTGTGGGAACGGCTTAGAGCACAAGTTCTCGCCCAAAAGGGAGCCGCCTTATTGCGCTATGCGTCCAATCGCGGCGACGCCGACCTTCGCAAGGCAATCGCGGCTTATTTGTGCGATTTTAGGAGAGCGCACTGCCATCCAGACCAGGTTGTAATCGTCGCGGGAATGCAACAGGCGATACTGATCAGCGCTATGGCCTTGCTCAATCCGGGTGAAGCCGCATGGATTGAAGACCCGGGTTATCATATGGTCCGAAGGACTCTCGTTTTTGCGGGCGCAGCAGTGGTTCCAAGGCCCATCGAC
>JBKOYG010000004.1:0-121187 GCA_046725285.1 Verrucomicrobiota bacterium | reverse complement strand
GTAATGAACAGTGCGTGCGACCTTCGCGATTAATTCCACCGCGCGCCGAATCGGCATCGGCTCGCGCCTGGCCACTTTGTCGAGTTGTCCGCCTTCGACGAACTTCATGCTGAAGTAGCAGGAGCCATCGCGCTCGCCGACCTCGTGGATCGGAACGATACAGGGATGCTCCAAACGCGCCGCGGCTTCTGCTTCAAGACGGAACCACTTCAGGTGCGCTTTGCTTGCCCACTGACCAAGGCTAATTACTTTTAATGCGACTGTGCGGTTAAGACTCTTCTGCCGCGCCCGAAATACCACACCCTGACCGCCGCGCCCGATTTCCTCCAGCAATTCGTAATCGCCGAATTCTCCAAGCATCTCCGCAATGCGCGTCGACTTCTTTCTATCAGACGCCGGACTCACTCCAGTCACTTCAACATTTTCAGCCGAGCCGCCATCATCGCCGCTGGTGCCAATCGCGGCTTCCAACACGCAACCGGTGCAGAGTCCTTCCGGCGCATCGGAAAAAATCTTTGCGCCGCATTTTCGGCAAATTCTGATTACCCTGATCATAGCCGGAGAGTCACTCGCATACTCTCCCGGTTGTACTTCGTAAGATTCTCTCACACGTTACGCTCGAATTACCGCGATAAGATGGCGCAATTCATCCATAAGAATTATCCGCTAAACACGCCAAATGACGCTGATTTTTTAAAGCTGAAACTATTCATCGGCGCTCCCCCTGCAGCACGCTCGTTCCCCCTGACTGCGGATAAGAAGTGGATTGAAGACCCGTTAGTCATTATCTTTTGGCGTCATTCGGCGGGTTTGGCAGATCCATCAATTTCAGAGGTAAATCGCCTCACTAAACTCCGGTGTAACCTGCGTCATGACGATGCGCTCGTATTGCGATTTGGGGTAATGGCCAAAGTTAACGAGAAGACCAAGCTCAAACCTGCCAGCTTTCAGGTAATTGAGAACTTGAGCGCGATGCTCGTCAACGAGCCCACTGACAGCCTTTAGTTCGACGATTATTTTCTCGTAGCAGACAAAATCAGGGAAATATTTTTGGCTCAAGATTCTCCCTCGGTACTCCAAGGCTAGTCCCGGCTGCGCGATTGCTGGGATGCGGCAATGCTCGAATTCAATGCCGAGACATTCCTGATACACAGGCTCGTAAAAGCCGCAGCCCTTGTCCTTGTAAACTGCGAAGCACGCGCCAATGATTGCGTAGCATTCATCCTTGAAGATGAAGTCAGACACTAATTTCTTTGGCGTCATTGGCGTGTTTGGCGGATCATCAAAATCTTACGCTCGAATTACCGCGATAAGATGGCGCAATTCATCCTCAATGTCGCCGGGCGTCGCCACCGTATGAGCAATTTCCTCGCGCAGCAGCGATTGATAGCGCTGCCGAAATCGGTAAAACGCCTGTCGGATCGCATTTTCACTCATGCCTAATTGCGCGGCGATCTCCGCCTGTGACGGCCCGCCTGGTTCGTCCGGCAGCAATTGCTTCAAAGAATCAAATAACGCAGCGTTGCCGGCCGCCTGATATTCATCTTTCAATCGGCTGAGCACGCGTTCCAGCACCGTCGACGCCCAGCGGCGTTCATAAATCATTTCGGCAGTCAGTGGGTCCGCAGGTTCCATCTCGATCCGCTCGTTAGCGTGCAGTTCTTCCAACGGAATCAGGCGCAGTCCTTTCCCTCGCTTGATCGCCATCGCGCGACGCCGTTCGTCGGCCATAAAATATTTCAGCGCCCCAAGAAGGTACGAACGAAGTCGTCCCTTTTCCTTGCGGACAGCGCTCAGACTTCCGCGCTCGAATAACGATGCGAAGAACCCCTGGGTGATATCTTCTGCTTCGGCCGGCTTGAAGCCCTGTCGCTGGAGAAAGCTAAAAATGGGTCGCCAATAGGTGCGACAAAGCTTTTCGAGCGCCTCTTGTGCTGCTGGCGATTCACCTTGTGCCTCCAGCACCACGCTCCAGTGCGTCGTGGTAAACGCGATCCCGCCGTGTTGTCCGGCAGCTGCCGGACCAATGCCGGTCAATGAAGTCACGTCGTCGGCAGCAGACACACCGCCATCCAAGTAAAAAGTCACCGCTAAAGCAAGCCTGCGGATGGTTCACGGGCGACGGCCGGGCAGCTAGAGTCTCCCGATTTTGTTTTTGGAGAGACGTAAGACAGGTAACTTCGGTGGGATTGGATGAGGCGCACGTTCTTTATTGTCGGACCGACTGCAACGGGGAAGTCCGAACTGGCAGCCGACGTCGCGAGCGAAATTGGCGCAGAAATTATTAGCGCGGACGCGTTTCAAATTTATCGCGGACTCGATTTGCTGACAGCGA
This sequence comes from Verrucomicrobiota bacterium, assembly GCA_046725285.1. Lineage (GTDB taxonomy): Bacteria > Verrucomicrobiota > Verrucomicrobiia > Chthoniobacterales > UBA10450 > Udaeobacter. The sequence goes on along the minus strand of JBKOYG010000004.1, from coordinate 118,852 downwards.
AACCGGACGCTTCAACGCTGGCCAAGGCTCCGCATCATTTGATTGGTACAACACCACTCCACGAAGAGATGAACGCCGAAAAATATCGACTCGCTGCGTCGCGTGCCATTGATGAAATTCATTCGCGCGGCAAGCTCGCGATCGTTGTTGGGGGCGGCGGGCTTTATATCAAAGCCCTTACTCACGGACTGGCGCCATTGCCCGAATCCGATCCAAAGCTGCGTGAAAGATTGAACGCCATGAGCTTGGATGAATTGCGCTCGCAACTTGCCGAGCTTGATCCCGAAGCGATCCGAAAAGTCGACATGAAGAATCGCCGTCGCGTGGCGCGTGCCCTGGAAATTTGTTTGCTCACCGGAAAACAGGCGTCTGGGCAGCGCAAGGTATGGACTGTAGCCGCCTCGCTGCGCGGGGCGCCATACGCGGGTGAGATAGCAAGCGGGCAAGGCGCTTCGCACAGCGAAGCGGCTACAGGTGTGTTCGTCTTTCGCGATCGAGAAGAGCTTTATGCACGAATCAATCGTCGAGTCGAAAAGATGTTCGAAGACGGTGTCATCGAAGAAGTGCGCGCCGCCGGAGAGGTGAGCGTGACTGCATCGCAGATGATCGGCTTTCGCGAAATACGTCAATTGCTCAATGGTCCCGCCGACGCGGGATCGATCTCGCAATGTATCGCCTCAATTCAACAGGCAACGCGCCGATACGCCAAAAGACAGTTGACCTGGTTTCGGCGGCAAACTAATTTTTCGCCACTGAACTTGTCGCTTCTTACTCACAACGAAGCAAGGATTCTACTCCGGGTGCTTTCGGGGGTTTCAGGGGTTCGCGCGAAGGGATGATCGAGACGCGTCCGAAAAACATGCAGGAGCGCGCGCTCCTGATTGGTCTGGAAAAGGAGGGCGTCTCGAAATGGGATTTGCAGGATTCACTCGAAGAACTGCGCGAACTCGCGAGTTCCGCGGGCGCCAAAGTGGTCGATACGGTCACGCAAAAACTGCCGAAACCGACTGCGCCGTATTACATCGGCCGTGGCAAGGCAGAGTCGATCAAGGATTCGTGTCAGGATCAACAGGTGACGTCGGTCATTTTTAATGATGAACTTTCACCCGCGCAGGGTCGTAACCTGGAAAACTTATTCGCGCGCAAGGTTCTCGATCGAACGCAGTTGATTCTCGACATCTTTGCGCAGCGCGCCCGCAGCCGGGAAGGACGATTGCAAATCGAGCTGGCTCAGTTGCAGTATCTTTTGCCCCGTCTCACCCGGATGTGGCATCACTTGTCACGACAGACGGGTGGGATCGGCACGCGTGGACCGGGCGAAACACAATTGGAAGTTGATCGGCGCCGCGTGCAGGAACGAATTGCACGGCTTGAGCGAGAGCTCGAAGCGGTGCGCAAAACGCGCGCAATCCAGCGCGAAGGTCGCAAACGACATCAATGGCCCGTCGCTGCGGTGGTTGGGTATACAAACGCTGGCAAATCCACGCTGCTGAATTTGCTCACCGGCGCCGATGTCGTTGCTGCAGCCAAACTTTTTGCGACGCTGGACCCGACGACGCGCAGCTTTGTTTTGCCTAACAAGCAGCGCGTGCTTCTCACCGACACGGTCGGATTCTTGCGAAAACTTCCCCACACGTTGATCGAGTCGTTCAAGGCCACGCTCGAAGAAGTGAGCCAAGCCGACCTGCTCATTCACATCGTCGATTTGAGTCATCCCCGAGTGGACGAGCAGATGGAAGCGGTCGATGGCGTGATCAAGGAACTGGACGCCTACGGCAAGCAAACTCTGATTGTGTTCAACAAGATCGATAACTTGCCAAATCGCGAGCTGGCCGATTCATACTTAAAACGCTTTCCCGGGAGCGTCGCCATCTCAGCGCGTACCGGAGAAGGGGTCAACAAACTGGTGCAGGCGCTTGAAGACGCGCTTAGCTCGTGGCGGTTGCGCTCTCGTTTTCGTATTCCATCGAATGAATCTGCGTTAATCGCCGAGATCCATCGAGTCGGCCACGTTCTGGAGCTGCGCTACGAAGGCAGCGATGCCATGATCGTTGCCCACGTTCCACCACATTTGGAACAGAGGCTAGCTGACTATGCAGTACGGGATTGACCAACAAGATCGCGGACACGAGATTCGAGGTTGGCCGCGATCTGCGACCAGCCCGGGCGATCGTTAGACGTCGAAGCAAACTCGAGCGCATCTCCAATCATTAGCTTGATCGCCACAGGTCGCGGAAAATTTCGCTGAGGCGGCAAAGCCTCAAAAGCTCCAACAAGGCCGCAAGGCACCACTGGCACATTGGTTTCCGCGACAAGCATCCCGAGTCCGTGTTTGAAGGGCATCATTGCACCGCTGCGACTGCGTCCTCCTTCGGGAAAGATGATGAAGATCGCTTTTTCTTCCTGTAATTTGCGCCGCAACTCGGCAAGAGCGTGCGGGCCGCAATTCTTTCGCCACATTGGCAAGGCGTTAAGCATGATTGCCGAAAACGTGCTGGTCACTTTCGTTTGGAAGAAGACGTCGCCTGCAGCGATGGGAAACGCGCGTTCGCGGTGGCGGGGAGTCAATGCTGCTCCAAGAGCCAGCGCGTCGAGATGACTGCAATGATTCGCTGCGAGCACAAACGGTCCGTGCGCCGGCAGCTTCTCACAACCGATGATCGTGAGGCGATGCGCGATCGCGAAGTAGCTTCGGATCAACGAAAAACAAACGTGGTGCGCCAGGCTTTCAAGAAGTCCACTTTCGCGTCGTACGCTACGAAACCGCTCGGCTGGAGTCAGGCCGGTATCGCGGGCAGGCTCAAGTTTCCAAGGTTCCATTACCCAGTAAAAATTTGCTGCGGTTGGCCGACAGCGAAGCCGACAAAGTAATTGACGTAATGAAACACGGCAGGCGCGACAAGAATTAGACTATCGAACCGGTCGAGAATGCCGCCATGTCCGGGAATAAGTTTTGAGGTGTCCTTGAGGCCGAGGTCACGTTTAATGGAAGAGAGCATCAGATCACCGAATTGCCCCACTATGCTAACGATGATGCCAAGCCCCAGTAAGCGCACAGGCGTGTCCAGCGCTGTACCTGACCAAACATAATGTGCCCCAAGGGCAAACAGCGGCGTGGTTAGCACAATTGCTCCAAGTGCACCTCCGACTGTTTTGTTCGGGCTAGTGTTGGGAACAAATTTTCGATGACCAAATAAATGGCCACAGATGTAAGCAAAGATGTCATTGAGCTCTACGGCGAAGATGATGAGCAAAAGGATCGGGCGATAGTTCCAATCGTTCGCCATGTTGCCAAGGTTGCCGAGAGCGCTTCCGAAAAGAGCGAAGCCGAGGACACCCAGACCAACGCGTTGGATGTAGCCTCTTGGTTGATCGGGAATCAATCCCCCGATTGCGATCAGCGCAAGTGTCAACGGAAACAATGCAACATAGAGTCTGTACCAATTATCCAGCGCGGCAAAAGTCAGTAGGAGAATCCCGATAACCACAATGAGACTGATGGTTCGTTCTCGAAACAACCCTGTGATGCGAGCATATTCTCGATAACAAAGGAAGTTAAGTGTGGCCACGGCGAGGATCGTCCAGAAAGCGCCTGCCAGAATGGGAACCAGAATGAACAGCGCCAGCCAGATCCAGGAACGGTAACGATCCCAGAGTTCCTTTCTCTTATCGCTGGTGCTGTTGGCTGCCCGTGTCACGATAAGAATCAGCACTGGTGCTAACAAGAAGAGAGTCAGAGCTGTCAGTGTCAGGACAACAGTCACGGGATCGTCAAAAGCGTGACGAAATCCAAAGAGTCGTTCGCGCGTGAGCTGGCTCATTTTAGGAGCCTGTTGAAGTACTCAGCCATGTCGCGCGAGGATGCTTTGGGCTGGATGGCAAGACGCGAGCGACGAGCATGTCCGTCCCGCAGTGGCGGGATAAGGAGCAAGCAACGCTGCCAGATCGCCCAAAGCGTCCTCGCCCTCCGGGTTGCGCCGCTTTTTCGCCTCTCCGGCGTTGCTCGTCGGTTTCAGACCGCCGCGGGTATGCGCCCTCCTCGCGCCTTGGAGAGACGAAAAATCGACAGTAACGCGGCATGGCTGAGTACTTCATCAGGCTCCTAGCGCATGTGCGATTCGGCTGAGTCGGCGAATGACCGTGATTACGCACCCTACGACAATCACGACAAGCCCCAAAGTCATCAGCCCGATATGCGAATCGTTGAACGTAATGATCTGCCAGGAATGTGGCGTGATTACCGCGTAAATACAGATGAGCGTGATGACGAGCATGCGGTGTTGTTTTGCCATCGGTCCACAGAACTCGTTAGGCGCGCCGGCGATTTTTCCTGCCGCGCGAACGTACGCGGTGAAGATTGCCAGAATTGTTGCGATATAACCGAGTGTAACGTTTCCGCCCCATGCGAAACCGGCGCCAATGAACACGGCCGCGTCGGAAATGCGGTCGGGAACTTCGTTGTAGAGCTCACCCGTTTTCGACGTGCGACTGGAAGCGATGGCAACCATCCCATCGAGCATGTTCGCAGTCAGCCGTAATTGCGCGCCAAGCGCGGCGATGAGCCACAAGATTCGATAATCCGCGATCGAAGTCATGCCGAGGGCAATGCCCGCGACAATGCAAGCGCACATACCGGCAATTGAAATTGCATTCGGCGAAACGTTTCGTGATGCGAGCCAGGCCGTTGCAGACTGCGCCCATTTTCGATTGCGGGTGGCAATCGGTCGACGATCGATGTATTCCGGGGCTGGTTCGTTCATCGCTGGATTGAAATTCATAGCAGGCTTGGAGGATAATAACCAGATGACAACTCGAGATCGCGTCGCCCAGCTGATCAAAGCGTGGCCGAAGGTTTACCCGGATGCGCATACCGAGTTGGATTTTCGGAACCCGCTCCAACTGCTCGTGGCGACGATCCTTTCAGCGCAGTGCACGGACAAGCGCGTCAACATGGTCACGCCCGCCTTGTTCAAGAAATATCGCACGGCAAAAGATTATGCAGATGCGCCGCAGGCCGAGTTCGAAAATGCAATCAAATCGACGGGGTTTTATCGCAGCAAGACAAAAAGTATTCGCGCGGCCATGCGCGCAATCGCAGAGGAACACGGTGGAAAAGTTCCGGACACAATGGAGGAATTAAATGCCTTGCCGGGCGTTGGACGTAAGACCGCGAATGTAGTGCTCGGCAACGCGTTTCATAAAAATGAAGGGATCGTAGTGGACACGCATGTGATCCGGCTGTCACAGCGGCTTGGGCTTACGAAACACAAGGATGCCGAAAAAATCGAGCTCGATTTGATGAAGCTCGTACCACGCGAGCATTGGACAGACTGGAGTCACTGGCTCATCTGGCATGGCCGTCGACGCTGTTATGCGCGCAAGCCGGATTGCAGCCGATGTGAGGTTTTCCAGTTATGCCCCAGCGGCAAAGTTTTCTTGCGCACTGGTCAGGCGCAGAAACACGAGGCTGATTGAAGCGTTGGTTTTAGCGAGACTTCGCTGATTCGATCTTGCCCGAACTCGTTCCGCCGCGTTCCGCCTTTTTTCGCAGCTGTTGAAATTGTTCTTCGAAGTTCTTGAGCTCCTCATCGGAGAGATCTTCGAGATCGACAAGTTGATTTCGCGCGCCTTTAAGCGCGCGGATCATCTCATCGAGTTTGAGATGAATCGCTTTGGTATCCCGGTTTTGAGTGTTCTGAATCAGAAAGACCATCAAGAAAGTAATGACTGTGGTAGCCGTATTAATGATGAGCTGCCACGTATCGGAAAAGTGAAACGTAGGCCCGGTGAGCACCCAGACGATGATGACGAGCACAGCGCCGACAAATGCCCACGCGCTGCCAAGGACGACAGAGGATCGATGCGCAAAGATGCGGAACGCATCTTGCACGACACCGATGAAACTTTGCTTGGCTTCCTGTGTTCGCGGCTTTTTGAGTTTGGTCTCAACGCCCATACTTCAATTTCGCAGCCGCTTCGCTAACTGGGCGCAAAAGATCGGTGTGCTCGTGGAAACTCGCCTGCATCCGAGATTGATTTTCCCAGTAAGATAAGGAAAACTAGCTCCCTAATTCATGCAGCAGGGCCCTGCGTTTTCACGTCTGCAAACTGTCCCGCCTGCGCCGGTGAGCGCGACGCGGCCGAAGTTATGGATACTCGATTCATGGCGTGACTTAATTCTGTACGTCGGTACGCCGCTGTTGTTGCTGCCGGTTTTCGCGCTGGCCCAGGCCCGGTGGAGTCCGCAGGACATTTATCTCTTTGTCGCAGCATTTGGCGCGATGGGGCATCACCTGCCGGGGATGATCCGCGCGTATGGCGATCGCGCTTTATTCCAACGCTTCAAATGGCGCTTTATTTTCGCACCCCTGTTCCTTCTCGCGGTGTGCACCGCCTTCTTTTGGTGGGACCTGAAGGGAATCTTGCTGGTCGTTTTCTTCTGGGGCGTTTGGCACGGCCTGATGCAAACCTATGGCTTCTGCCGCATCTATGATGCGAAAACGGGAACCTTCGACGCACTCACACGGCGGCTCGATTTCGCGATGTGCGTAATCTGGTTTGCTACAGCGGTAGCACTTTCACCATACCGGTTAAGCGATACGCTCGATACGTACTACATGTGTGGCGGGCCGTTTATCCCGCCGGCCGTGGTGCACCACGGCCAACAGGTGATTCTTTTCGCGGCCATCGCAGTTTCGGTTCTTTTTCTCCTGCATTTCGGACGAATGTGGATCATAGGGCACCGGCCAAACCCTGTGAAGGTGGCTTTGCTGATCACGAGCATCGCGTTCTGGTGGTACTGCAACAATCTTGTCGCGAATATTCTCGTCGGCATTGCGCTTTTTGAAGTCTTCCATGACGTGCAATACCTCTCGCTTGTCTGGATTTACAACCGCAATCGCGTGGAGAAGGACAGCAACATCGGCGGATTTATGCGCTTCGTCTTCCGGCGCAGCGGCTCGCTTATCGGACTCTATGTCGGCTTGGTCTTTGCCTATGGTTCGCTCAGCTATTTTAATGCGCATCTCGGAATAGATACGGTCAAACGCATTCTCACCGGCGTGGTTACGGCGTCCACGCTGCTCCATTTTTATTACGATGGATTTATTTGGAAAGTGCGAGAGCGTTCTACACGCCAATCGCTTGGGCTTGCGGGTGGAACGGCCGACGTCTCGCTGGGCGGTTTTCTCCCAGGTTGGGCCGTGCACGGCTTAAAGTGGGCGACGGTCTTTGTGCTTCCGTTAGGCGCGCTCTGGTTTTGGCAGACGCATCTCAACGTGCCGGAGGTCCAACGGCGTGCTTGGCTTGTAGCGGACGTACCGGTCGGCGCAAAGCAGCACTTCGATTACGGCCTGGCATTGCAAAAGGAGGGTCAATGGGAGCGAGCGGAAGAACAATATAAAATCGCGCTGGGCTTCAAGCCGACTGACGCTAAATCGCATATGAACCTTGCCACTGTGCTAATGGCCCAAGCGAAATACGATGCAGCTGTACCACACATGGAAGAGGCGTTGCGACTTCAACCCGACAACGGCGAATTCCATTTCGGTTATGCCAACTTGCTCCAGCGACTTGGACGCGGAGACGAAGTCGGACCTCACTACGAAGCAGCCGCCCGTCTTATGCCCGATTCACCGGAGGCGCATTACGATTATGCGGTCTTCCTTGGCTCAACCGGGAAAGAGAATGACGCCCTGAGCGAATTGCGACGGGTGGTCCAACTCAAACCCGATCAAGTGGATGCTCGCCTGCGATTGGCAGACGGCCTATATGCGAAAGGCGATTTAGAGGAAGCCAAAATGCATTATACCGCGGCGCTTGGTGCGGATCCCAAGTTAGCAGTTGCTCACAATAGTTTAGGCAGGCTTTACCTGGCCCAAGGTCAAATCTCTCAGGCCATTGTTCAATTCGGTGAAGCATTGCGCCTCAATCCCGATTACAGAGAAGCTGAGGAAAATCTGCGCATCGCAAAAGCAAGCGACGCTCAGTTTCTTCAACAACCGCGCAATTAATTTTTGGTTGGCCGCGCTCTTCATCTTAATCTGGATGACGCGTGGCAGGACGAACCGTTAGGTCTTCCTGTAATTGACGCGCGCGCGTGGGGACCACGGCTGCGCTTCTCCGCGCCGTCACGGCTCATCGAGCAATTCTATCTCGAACACGGGACAAATCTTGGCGCGCCATTTTTACTTTACGGCTCCGGCGACTTTCATCACCTGACCGCGCTACGACCGCGACGCATTCCAGAGCAAATCGTATTGGTTTCCTTCGATAATCATCCTGATTGGGCTGTGGGTCCGGCCAGGTGGGCGTGTGGCGGCTGGGTGAATCGTGCATTGGAGCTGTTAAATGTCAGCCGAGTGAGCGTCTGGGGCTGCGGAAATTTCGAGTGCTGGTGGCCGCATCAAATTTTGGGTAACCGTCGCGCCGAACGCGCAGGCGTATTAGAGGTTCATCCTTGGGCAGACCATCGCCCTGAAAAAGATCGAGAACGCCGGGGCGCGATATTGCGCGAGAATTGGCGTCAGCACTTTGAGCAATTTTTGGAAACGGTCGGCGGGAAAAACGTTTACGTCACAATCGATCTTGACTGTCTCCATGCCAGCGAGTCGGTGACGAATTGGGAGGCCGGGCGCTTCACAATTGCAGATCTTCAGTGGGCGTTAGGAAAATTGCGCGAGTCCTCACAAATTGTTGGAGGTGATATTTGTGGCGCCTATTCACAGCCAAGTTACGCGCGTTTCAAACAGCGCTTCGCCGCGCAGTTTGATCATCCTAAGATCGAGTTACCGGCTGCCGATCGGATCCGCGGAATCAATCTGGCAGCTTTGGGAAAGCTCTGGCCGCGATTGACGGGAACCCTGTAGTTGCAGGCTTGATTTTGGCGCCCCTTTTTACTTGGATGGCAGCGTGCCTGCTGATGATCAGGTGACCTCACTGACTGGGGTCAGCGGAAGCGCGCAAGATGGTCGGGTTGCGTTTACCACCACGCACTGGAGCGTGGTGCTGGAGGCGCAAGGCGAATCGCCAGCGGCACAAGAGGCACTTGAAAAACTGTGCCGCGTTTATTGGCGACCCATTTACAGCTTTGTGCGGCGACAGGGTGCCGGACCGGAGGAAGCGCAGGATCTTACCCAAGGTTTTTTTGCTCTCCTGTTGGAACGCCGGGATCTGCGCACTGTGCGCAGAGAGAAGGGGCGATTGCGTTCTTATTTGCTCACGGCGCTGAAGCACTTTCTGGCCGACGAACGCCGCCGCGCGATGGCGATCAAACGTGGAAAAGGGGAGCGGCTCATTCCGTTGGAACAACTTCGCGCCGAGGAACAGAGCGGCATGGAGCCAGCCGACACGCTCACGGCCGAGCGGATTTACGAGCGCCGTTGGGCTTCAACATTACTGGATCGCGTGCTGAACCGATTAGAAGATAAATATCGCACGCGAGGTAACGCCGCGTTGTTCGATTCCTTCAATGAATTGCTGGCAGATGAACCGGGGGCGCCGTCGCAGGCGGAAATTGCGGCGCAACTTGGAATGACCGAAAACGCCGTTTCGCAGGCCTTTCATCGATTTCGGCAAAGCTATCAATCGTTATTGCGCGAGGAAATTGCTCACACCGTTGCGACTCCTGGCGACATCGAAAACGAGTTGCGTTATCTGATTGCTGTCATTCGCGCATAAGACCCGACAGAATTCTACGCAGTACAAGATGAGAACTCAGGCCGACTCCCGGGCAATGATCAAAGTAATCAAAATTTGCCGCAAATGCGGCGCGAAGATCTTTTCTGATGCGCCTAGGGGGCTTTGCACCGCATGCGTGCTCGAAGCGGCGGTGGGGATAGGGCCGGACGCTGTAGCCGGGGGCGCTGACCCCAGCGGCGCGAACAAGCCTTCACCAGATGATGCGAATGCAGCACCCGATAACAAAAAATCAGCACGCGTTGCTGAGCTACTCGGAGAGCTGGGCGATTATGAGTTGCTGCAAGAGATCGGACGCGGCGGTCAGGGCGTCGTATTTCGCGCGCGACAGAAGAGCCTCAATCGCACCGTCGCCTTAAAAGTCATTAGCCTTGGTCAGTGGGCTAGCAAAGCCCACCTGAAACGTTTTCGCCGTGAAGCTGAGGCTGCGGCCAGCCTCGATCATCCGAGCATCGTTCCCATCTACGAAGTCGGCGAGCGTGATGGCTCGTGCTATTTCAGCATGAAATTCGTCGAGGGCGGCCAGCTTGACGAAGTAGTCAGGCAAACGCCGATGTCGATTCGGCAGGCGGTGGAATTAATCACCAAGGTCGCACGCACTGTGCATTACGCGCACGAGCACGGCATTCTCCATCGGGACATCAAGCCGGGAAACATTTTGCTCGATGCAAAAGGCGAACCGCAACTGACCGATTTTGGCCTGGCTCGATTAGTCGAATCTGAAAGCAGTGTCACCCAGACCCTGGACGTCCTAGGCACACCCAGTTACATGGCGCCGGAACAAGCCGTAGGAAACAACGCGGCAGTGAGCAGCGCCACCGATGTCTATGGGCTTGGTGCAGTGCTTTACCAACTGCTGACCGGCCATCCGCCTTTTGCTGGCGGTACCACCTACGAGACTATCAAGTTACTGGAGGATACTGAGCCGCGGCCACCGCGTCTCCTAAATCCCAAAGTAGATCACGATCTCTCCACGATTTGCCTCAAATGTCTGGAGAAAGATCCAAAGCGTCGATACTCATCCGCTCTTGCGCTGGCTGAAGATCTCGAACGCTGGCTAAAACATGAACCGATTCAGGCGCGCCGCACCGGAATTTTCTCGCGAGGGAAGAAATGGGTGCAACGCAATCCAACCAGCGCGCTCCTTGCAGCGTCCCTGATCGCATTAGCGGCAGCTGCTGGCTGGATCGTTTGGAAGAGCGAACTAATCAGGCAACCGCTAGCAACTGGAATCGCCGTTCTGCCATTTGAAAATCTAAGCGAGCAGAGAGAAGACGCCGCTGCCTTCGTCGACGGCGTCCAGGACGACATTCTGACCAAGCTGGCGAGGATCGCCGATCTGAAAGTGATCAGCCGGAGCAGCGTCATGGAATATCGCGGCAAACGAAATCTGCGTCAGATCGGAAATGATCTGCGTGTATCTCATGTGCTGGAGGGCAGCGTTCGCAGGATCGGGACACGGTTTCACATGAATGCGCAATTAATCGACACCCGCACTGACGCTCATGTGTGGGTGGAGCAATACGATCGCGATTTCAACGATCTGTTTGCAATTCAGAGCGAGATCGCGCAGAAAATTGCCGGCCAACTCCACGCCAAAATCACACCTGCGGAGAAACTGGCGATTGAACGCAAACCCACCGGCGATCTCGTCGCCTTCGAGCTCTACGGGCTTGCCAGAAAATTGCTCCCGAAGTTCGGAGGTACAACTGATGCCGGTGTGTCCGGGGCCTCCCAGGCAGTTGAACTGCTAAACCAGGCTGTGGCGCGTGATCCTTCGTTTCTCTTGGCGTATTTGTTGCTCGCCAGAATTCACGAGGATCTTTATCGCTTTGGCTTCGACCATACTCCGGCACGGTTGGCCATGGCGGAGGCAGCCCTCCGGGAAGCATCTCGCCTTCGTCCGGATGCAGGTGAAACACACCTCGCGCGAGCGGCGTACCTTTATTCCGTACGGGATTATGCCGGTGCTCTGGCTGAACTGGAAATTGCCGAGCCACAATTACCTAACGAGCCGAGCGTATTCTCGGTGAAGGCTTCAATCCAGAGGCGTCAGGGACACTGGGAAGAGTCCACCCGAAATTTCCAGCGGGCAATCGAGCTGGATCCGCGCAACTGGTGGCGGCTTCGCGAGCTCGGGCACGATTACGGGCACCTCGGGCGTTATGCTGAACAAAAATCGATGTTAGATCGCGCATTGGCCCTCGAGCCAAACAAGCTCGATTTGAAAGCCGAGCGCGAGGAGGTGGAATTGAATTGGAAAGCCGATCCACGCCCGTTGCACCAATTGCTCGATTCAATAAGAGCCACAAATCCCGGTGCCACGCCGAATATTGACGATTATCGGTTCATTTGCGCACTGGCCGAACGCGACGCCGCTGCCGCAAGAGAAGCCTTGAGCAGGGTAGGCGAAGAGATGTTCGAGGGCGTTGTTCATTTCACTCCTACTTTCATGGAAGGGCTGATCGCGCGCATGACGAATGACGAGCACAAAGCGCAAGTGGCTTTTGCCGCCGCGCGCGGGGAGCAGGAGAAGATTGTTCATGCTCAACCAGATTACGGACCGCCGCTGTGCGTGCTTGGATTGATTGACGCCGCTCTTGGACGGAAAGAGGAGGCGATGCGCGAAGGGCGCCGCGCAGTCGAACTTATTCCCATGGAAAAAGATGCGCTCGCTGGGTCGCAAATGATCAGATTTCTAGCTATGATTGCAGCTTGGGTTGGTGAAAAAAATCTCGCCTGTGAGCAGCTTGCTATCACCATCCGTTTCCCTGGCGATCCGCCTCTCAGCTATGGCCAATTGAAACTGATGCCGTGGTGGGACCCATTGCGCGGCGAGCCGTGCTTCGAAAAAATCGTCGCCTCGCTCGCGCCGAAGTAAGACTAACCACGGATTGCACGGATAACACGAATCGCCGAACTCGCAAAGCGCCTACCTATCAGCCGGACGCACATCGACTACCATCACACTCTTTACTGCATCATCCAGCCAGTACGTGATCGCGTAGTCCCCGATAATTTTGATCTGCCGGGTTTGGAGCGAGCCATCCCTATCGGTGTAATCGCCTTTAGTCCGCGGCCGGTCCCGCAAGCTGTAAAATGAACTTCATTATCTCTTGTCTTTGACGGCCACTTTTGGGCACGACTTCAAGCAGATCGATATTGAAATAAATTTGATAGGGTTCCACCAGCGCTCATTTGGCGTCCAAGCGTTTTTCGAACTCCTCTGGTGTCAACCAATGCGCCGGATCTTTATCGCGCATGCGTGCCGCTAGGGTCGCTTGGTAGGCAGTGTCCCCACGGTGCCGAAGGTGGAAAAGAAACGCGGTCAGCTCGTTCTGTTCACTCGGTGAAAGCGTTGCAACTGTCTTCTTTAGGTCCTCGACGCTCATTGGCCAAACCGTATCGTCTCGATGCGGCATCCGTCAACTCCACTTCGATTGCCTCCGGCCTCCTATCCGTGAAATCCGCGTGATCCGTGGTGTCTGCAAAAATTCCCAACTTCCCGCGTAAGGGATCCAAGAATTTTACGCAGTACACCAGTGAACGGCCAGAAATGAGTTCTCACGGTGAGAAATCAAAGAAGGCCAAAACAAGAAAAGAAAATTAGTTTATGAAAAACCGAAACATTATGTTCACAAGAAGCGTTCCCAAGATGTCGAAGGCCCGGCTGTTCAGGTCGGTTCTGGCGCTGGGACTAGCTGCATTAATCATGCAAGCCTCCCTGCCGCGCGCCGAAGCCTATGATCTGAGTAGCCTCAACGGCACTTACGCCGACTCTTTCTCGGGCTTTACTCCAATAGGCCCCGCGCCACCACCAGGTGTATTGAGGCCCACAAGCGGCTATGCGCCAGAATACGCGGCGGGCTTGTGGACGTTCGATGGCGCAGGCGGCTTCACGGCACGTCTGGTCTTCAACTTCGGTGGCGGCCTTATATTCGGCGATAATTGGGATCTGAATCTCACGGGGACCTATACCGTCAATGCGAACGGTACCGGCACCATGACTTTGACGGGGAACCATCGCCGCCACTTCGTGATCGGCACTGGCGGAAACGAGCTTAAGTACATAGGTACAGACCCGACTGGCGGCATCGTAGTCGGCAGTTCCATGGTCAAGCAATAGCAGACAATAGCTCTGAAGCAGCTCGCGATCAGCCGTCACGCTTCACCGTGTGGCGGCTGATTGTTTCTCCGCCTTCGGAGAAGCACGCGCGCCCTGGTGTGTTGGCGCTTGCGCGCTCGATGGTATTTCTCGGCTAATAGAAGGCAACAAAGAGGCCAAAGACTCTCTTTCGCCGGAACCAAACGGAGTCTTCGCTGTCTTTGTTTCTTTTTGTCTAAGAACCCATCGTTCCATCCGTGACATCCGCGCCTGACCGCCCTAGCTGGCCCGCGAAGGCTGGTAATCCGGCCTGCTACGCTGTAGCCTCGGCGAAGGCGGGTCGCTCAAACATTTTCCAAACTTCCCGCGTAAGGGATCCAAAGGTTTTACGCAGTACCCCTGTGAACGGCCAGAAATGACAACTCAATAACGAGGCATCAAAGAAGGCCATAACAACGAAAACCAAATCAACCAAAGGAACAAAAGATGAAACTTAAAACGCAAATACTAGCTATCGCTCTCGGCCTAGCTGCGAGCACTTCACTGGTGTGGAGCGCGGACAGACCACCGCGAGAAACAACCCCGACAATCGAAGGCGTGGCAAGTCACGAGGTGCAGGGCCAATTGTGAAAGCGGAGAGTGCATCGGGCCTCCTGTTCCGGCCCTAATAACGTTCCACCGCGACGGCACCCTGACCGCCTACGCCAACCCTCCCGGTACGGGCCCGCTCGACACCCCCGAGGCTGGCGTCTGGCAGCGCGAGCCAGGCACTCAGAATTACTCGTTCCACGATATTTCTTACGTCTATGACCAAGACGGCGCCTTTGCCGGATCGGGGGTAGTCACCGCCAACGTCCATCTCACGAGCGCCAACAGCTTCACTTACAGCTCCACGATCGAGTTCTACGACGCTGATGGCAATTTGCTCTTCAGCTTCTGCGGCCATTCGGAAGGGACACGGTTTGAATAGAAGACGAATCGGCTTGAAGTGACAGACAACCTATAAAGCTAAACAGAAAGACGCGGGGCTTGGCGCGTTCGATCCGCGCCAAGCCCATTTGCTAATGAAGGATTTGCTTAGAATTCTTTGCGGAGCGGAACTCTAGCTCATTGAAACGAGTACGATCCCAACGCTGATCAGCAACGCGCCAATCGTGAGTCGCATGTTTAGCTTTTCTTTTAGTACAACCTCTGCCATCAGCGTGATAAAAATCACGCTCAAACCTTGGAATGGATACAGATAACTCAGGTCGAATCGCTGGAGCAATCCGAGCGTGAGAAAGAACGAAATCGTCATCAGAACAATGCCCCATGTAACCTTCGAGACAAACTGCACGTTCCGAAAACCGGTTGTTGTCGTGGCTTCCATCGCGTGCTTCAGGATGAGCTGGGCCACGACGAAGCTCACCAGAGAAACAACGACGAAAAAGAAGGCGAGAAAACTCATAGACGTTCCTCGATTTGCGCGATCGGTTTCGCGACCAGCGCTAATCCAATAACGACCAGCGCAATCCCGCACCAGCGCAGTGCCGAAATCAACTCGCCTAGAAAAATCCAACAACCGAGCGGAACGAGGATATCAACCACACGCGACAAAGGAAACGCGATGGTGATCGGAATATATCTCAGCACATAAAGCCAACTGATGAAGCTGGCGATGATCAGAAGAATCGCCCACCACACGAGCGGCGAAGCCAAACCGTTAACACCGGTCCAAGACCATGCGTTGTCAGTGTCTGCCACCTCGGTTGCGCCCCGCTTCAAAAGAAATTCGGATACGAGCACGCACGCGACGCTGAGAACAAGTTGCAGCCAGGGGTTCGCGAAACCGGTAGGTCGATTTTGCATCCGTTCTTGTAGCCTGCCGCAATCTCATCGCAACCGATTTCAATTTCTGTAGTCGCTTTGCTCTGCGAAGCGCGAGGCTGATGCGGCCAACACCGCCTGCATTGCGCTGCCCAGAGATCGGCGTCTACAGAATACGGTGTTGTCACAGCTGATCGGCGTTTGGAAATCTTTGCAGAACCGGATCGTGACGCGTCGGGCCCAGATATTTGATGAGACGGCGAAAGATCGGATTGAGCAGCGTATTTGTGTGCATGACGTAAAGGTCGAGCGGCACAAGCTCGCAATCCAAATGCAGTTTCGGATCGTAGTTGAGGGGGTTGCTGTAGTAATACTTCAAACCTTGTTCCATCGCCCAGGAGATGATGTCGCGCAGCGTGTAAAAATAAAGATGCAGGTCGAGCGCGACGCTGTAGTCCAGTCCAATGCATTCGTCATAAATTCTGTCGCCGCAAACGAGGCAAAAGCTGAATGCGACGATTTTGCCTTGCTGGCGCCAGACGAAAAAGCGCGCTCGTTCCGGCATCCGCTGTGCGATTGCGCAAAAATAATCTTTCGTCAGCGTTTCAAATTTAAATGGCGAACGCTCGTGGACGGCGAGATACAGCGGATAGATTTCGTCGATGAAAGGAGTGATGTCGCTGACGACCTCCATCTCAATCGTGGGCGCTCGCCCGGCTTTGCGGAACTTTCGGCGCAGATCTTTTCGGGTCGCTTTGCTGAGTGTCCGAAAATATTCGTCCCAGGTGTTGTAATGGAGTGGAAGCCGCGTCATCGGCATGCTGGGAATCCGCGCATAACCATTTAAAGGAAACGCTTCGAGTTTTGAGCGATAGGTCGCAGGGAAATCTTTCAACACGACAAGCGAAGCCTTGTTTTGTGTTGCATAAGTCGAAAGGCTCGACTGCAACGCGTTTGCGACC
Source organism: Verrucomicrobiota bacterium (assembly GCA_046725285.1). Taxonomy (GTDB): domain Bacteria; phylum Verrucomicrobiota; class Verrucomicrobiia; order Chthoniobacterales; family UBA10450; genus Udaeobacter. The sequence continues at coordinate 102,283 of JBKOYG010000004.1, read as the reverse complement.
CAAGTTTCGTCTTTCTCGTCGCAAGCGCCCAAGTCGCCTGTACCGGCCGCGCAGCCAACCATCAAAACGCGCATCGTTAGAAAGCGCGGGAAGACTTTGCGAAGACGATCAACAATCGAACTAATTTTTCCAGGCACACCTTCAACAAGATTTTGCCTAACGAAAAATACGGGCTGAATTGCGCGCGTGTTGCGAGAGTGGTCCTCGAGCACCAGATAATGGTATTCGAAACCGCCCTTCAAAGTTTCTTCCACGATCTCGTAATAGCGATGATCTTTGCATTTATTGCAAAGCGCCAACTGCCAGGTAGCACAATCGCGTAACTCGGAGAGCTTGACGACTTTGATCACGCCTTGCGGAGTTAGAATGCTGCTGCGAGGCGGCATAGAGATTAGGTTTTCTTAACCTTGCCGCGACTAAAGTTAGATTGTCCGTAGTTCGGCATTCGGGTTGTAGGGCGCTGGCGTACGTCTTTGTTGGAAAGAAAACGCAAGGTGAACAAACCTGCGAGCGGGTTTGTCAAAATTCATCGGCACTGACGGTTTGTAAGTGAATCCTGTTATTGAAGAGCGTTCCGTGCATTCGAAGGTCCTCGCGATGGTCGTAGCCATCGTGCTGGCGATTGTCCTTGGCGCCCTGGATTATCTTACGGGCCGCGAGTGGGCAATATCGGCCTTCTACCTGCTTCCCACGTGCATCGCGGCATGGGGCGCCGGCCGGTGGGCAGGATTCGCTGTAGGCGCTTTGTGCACGGGCGCGTGGTTTTTCAGCGATATGCTCAGTGGCGCAGCATATCGATCTGGGCTCATTCCTGTTTGGAACGGGATCATGCTTTTTGTATTCTTTTTGGTCGTCGTCTGGCTGCTGACTGCGTTCCGGAATTCTCACTATCACCTCGAGCAAATAGTCGACCAGCGAACTGCTGCGCTGCGAGCAGAAATTGAGGAACGAAAACGCCTGGAGCAGGCAAAACTCCAGGCGGAACGCCTCGGAGTGGTTGGCTCCATGGCAGCGCAGGTCGCCCATGAAATTCGTAATCCACTCGGCTCAATTTCATTGAATCTTGATTTGATTAGGGAAGAAGTTGATGCCTTGGCAAAGTCGAATTCTCGATCTCCCGATGAATGCCGATTGCTTTTGCGCGAGATGCGTTCACAAGTATCGCGAATCAGCCAGGTCCTGCAGGAATATCTCCAATTCGCCAGAATGCCGCGGTCTGAGCGCGCTACCCTCTCTTTGCGGGACCTACTTGAGGAAAAACTTAGTTTCGTGCAGCCATTTCTCGCCCAGAAACAGGTCGGATTGAGTAAAATATTTGATCCGGATTTACCGCTGGTGCATGCGGACCCGGAGCAGCTTTGGGAAGCTCTCTTAAATTTGATCCGCAACGCAGTGGACGCGATGCCTGGCGGCGGAAATCTGACCATCGCGACGAAAAGGAATGGCACGAAGGCATTAGTGTCCATAAGCGACAGTGGCCATGGCATGACTGAGGAAGAAACTCGGAATCTTTTCATTCCGTTCTTCACGACCAAAATCGATGGTACTGGCCTCGGTCTCGCGCATACGCAGCAGATCATCAACGAACATGGCGGACGGATCGATTGGACGACGAAGCGCGGAGAAGGCAGCACTTTTACGATTCAACTTCCACTGGAGGTCGGTGCATGACATGAAGATTTAGTGGCGAATTGCGAATGCAGCCTGGCGCCATCACGTGAAGAGATTATGAAAGACTTGCAGAACAAAAGTGTTTTGATTGTGGATGACGATCCAGGGATGCTCCGCGCAATGACTAAGGTGCTTGCCAACGAGGGCATGTATGTCACGAGCGTTTCTGATCCAACCGCGGTTGTAACGAAGCTTGCAGAGCCTGGAAGACGATTCGACGTGGTCATCACTGACCTACGGATGCCGGCGTTCAGTGGCCGCGGTGTTTTGGCGCTTGCTAGTGCGTTGCCAGAATTACCAGTTATCATCATCACCGCATTTGGCGGCCCCGACGTCGAAGCTCAGGCACTCCAACTGGGTGCATTTGCCTTTCGTGAGAAGCCCGTTGCTGCTGCCGAATTAGTCGACGTGGTAAAGCGTGCCTTGGCAGCACCGCCTATCCGAGGGGTGTAAGTCGGATAGCTGCATCCGATTTATTGAGTCATTCCCATGCGCGCCTGCAGGCGTCGAGCTACGCAAGCTAGGGCTCCGCTAGCTTCGGTGCCCCAGCCTCGAGACCTTGCACTTTGATCACGCCGTCACGGATGTGGAGATCGCGCTGCGGGAATGGGAACTCAATCCCGGCTTCGCGCAGTTTCTTTTCGATAGCGAAATTGAGATCGCTTCGGTAGCGGCTGGGACGAGCGCTCATTTCACTGCTCCAAACCGCCAGCTTAAAATCAATCGAGTTCTCGGCAAATTGTTCCAGAAAAACGCTCGGCGCCGGCTCTTTCAGAGTGTGGGGATTCTCGTGCGCAACAGCGAGCAGTAATTCGCGCACCTTCGCAACGTCGCTGCCATAAGCAACGCCAACGGGGACGCGAAACCGCACGCGGCGGTCGCCGTACGTCCAGTTGGTGACCGGCGAATCGATGAATTTCGTGTTTGGCACGATCATCATGATGTTGTCGTTGGTGCGAATAACCGTGCTGCGCGCGCGGATGTGCTCGACTTGACCGGCGATCCCGGCTACTTCAACACGGTCTCCGATGGTGATTGGTCGCTCCGCCAGGATGACCAGGCCGCTAATGAAATTGCTGGCGACATTCTGCAGACCAAACCCTACGCCCACACCGACCGCACCGGCGAAAACCGTCAAGGCGGCGAGATGGATCCCCGTATTCTCAAGGACAAAGAAGATGCCGACCACCAGCACGATGTTGCTGACGACCTGGGCAATGGCGTACTGGAGCGAACGATCGAGTCCGCTTTGCGCCAGCAGTCGGTTAAAGAGAAAGCGCTTCGTTCTCGAGGAGATCCAAAAAACTGCGATCAGGAGCGCGACTAGCAGGAAAATCTGAAGCAGGCTCAACTTGATCGCCGGAAGAGCGGCGTTCCAGCCCAGTGGAATTCCCGCGGCGTTAATCGCATTGACCGTGAAAAAGACGATCGATGCCACACTCAGGATCGTCGTGACGATCGCGATGAAATTTGTATCGATTTTGAATCGGTTGAAAAAACGGCGAACAACCTGGCTTTGTAGAAACCGTGCGATCACAAGGCCGGCCGCGAAAAAGGCGGCGAACGCAATGAGGCCGAGGATAGTGACATAGTGGCGGCCTACGTAAAACAGCGGTCGCTCGAAAAGCGTCGTGTCCACGTTCCCTAGTGTGAGCGGGTTATGAGGGTTGGCAACCAGGAAGCGCTAAAGGCTTCACCTGTAGCCGCCTCCTGTGGCAAGCGAGCCTCTGATATGTTACGGGGTGCCCATCGCGCGTCTCAACCGCCCTTGGTCGCCGCGGCTACAGCGAATGCTGCTACTGCTGCTTGGCGCGCTCTTCGATGTACTTAATCACGTCGCCAACTGTCTGCAGCTTTTCGGCGTCTTCGTCTGGGACTTCGACGGAAAATTCTTCTTCAAATGCCATCACCAGCTCGACGATATCCAGCGAGTCCGCGCCCAAATCCTCAATGAACGACGCCTGTGGCGTGACCTGCTCCGGATTGACGCCCAGTTGCTCGACAATGATGTCCTTAACTTTCTCTTCGATCGATTTTTCCGCCATAAAATTTGTTCGGTTTGTGTTGGTCGCGCGTGGAAAAGCCTAAAGCAGTCCCGAGCACAGCATGGCAAGTAAATGAATTAAGGAGGTTGTCAATCATTTTCGGGGCGAACTGGGGATAACCCAGGCGCTTCTTGTCATTCCGATGGAATTTGACGAAGCTCTGGTTCTCCTCCCGATTGCTTGCCTTGATCCGAAGATTAGAGATGTCTCGACTTCGCTCGACATGACAAAGTCCCATAGTGACGAGAGATCGAAGTCTCGGCCGGCTTAACTGTTACACCTTCACGTTTGCTTCTGTTTGTCATTCGAGTAGATGAAGCCGATGACATCTTCCCCTGTCGAGCCTGCCGACCTGCTCGATCTAAAGCTGCTGCCTGCCTGGGTGAAAGAACCAGTCGAAGCAAAACGTTATGCGGATGTGGAAGGTGAGCACGGTCCGGAGCGTCTAGAGCGGCACCGTCGAGGTGCGCCGAAGGGCAGGGGAAGAAGGTCAACGTTCAACTCCGATAGATCGCGAGCAGGCGTCCAACGGCCAACAACGAAGGCAGGGAAGCACGAGGCAAGGCGCCACCGATCCGAGCCGGACCGGCATTCCGCACGGCGCCGAAGGGCGGAAGATCGCCCCAGGGAAGAAGAACACCATTCCGTAACCCGAACCCCACTGCAGATCACAGTCCGTTTTCTACCATGCTCCCCGGCATTCGAAAATGTCGTCGCGCAAATCAAGTCCGGATCGGTGGCCTATTCGCTGTACGCCCTAGCGCGGTTGTTTCTTGAAAAGCCTGAACGCTACGACGTTCGGGTCACTTCGAAAGCAGAATCGCCGCTTTATCGTCTCGGTGACAATGGTGCGTTATCTGTGAATCGAGAGTTCCTCGAGCGAAACGCATTCCGCTTGGCTCAGTGCGATTTCTATAGGATCGACGTTACCGAGTCCGAACCGATCAAGGGAAATTTCTCAAATATCGCGCGATGCCGGTTGAGCGGGATACTTCTTGGCCCAACGAACCATCACAATTATCAATTGCAACTGCGTAGCCTTTACGAGCAACGGTTTAGCCGCCGGATGAGCTTTGCCGATTATCAGCGACAGATCGAGATTGTGAACGATGCGGAGTTGATTGAGCGTTGGAAAGAAGAGGCTCGGAAGGTGACTACCTACACGAGCCGCGAAGAGGTTCCTTTGACATTCTCCTCCGCGACGGAGGCAGAGCGGCATTTTCGGTCGCATTATTTGGAGGGCTTAGTTGAGAGCCTGGAGGAAGCGACCGTCGGCGGGATCCTGAGTCGACGATTGCCGGACAGGATACTCAATCGGGCGGTCGAGGATGCGTGGGTGCGGGAAACGCGCTCACCCTCGGGAATGATGCAGGAGTTGGCTGGACGATTTCGACAGAATGGGCTCCACGTTTTCCGGCATCGCCGTGGGATGTTATTTGTATCGCCAATCCGGGCACGCGCTTTTGTTCACGAGCAGGCTGGCGTGTCTCCATCTGTAAACGCGATTCTCCAATCGCTGGCAGGGACAGCAGTGATCAATCGCAAACAGCTTTTCGAAAAGTTGATTGGCGATGTTACAACCGAAGATGCAGACCCGCGTAAATTGGCGCTCGCGTCCGATCTGCGTTGGCTGATCAACGAAGGCTACGTGATCGAGTTCAATGATGGCTCGCTCGATCTTCCACGAGGAAAAGCCAAGCCGCGGGAAACTGTAGCGCCGGAAGTGTCGGCCCCAGAACCAATCGAACACAGGTCTGCCGAACCGGCAGAGCAAACGCTCGCGTTGGCGATTTGGCCTTCGACCTGCTCGCCGACGATCCTTAGCGAGGACGCCGAGTTGCCCCCTTCGTAACGGACGACTTCATTTCCTTCATTCAAGACGGCGATACGCGCTGGGTGTACTCCCGCTTCTTGGGGTGTGTAGCGCGCAAAACTCATGATGGTGAGACGGTCGCCAATTTTGCCCAGATGCGCCGTGGCGCCGTTTAGTTCAATGATTCCCCGCCGTGCTTCGCCGAAAATTACATAGGTCTCGAATCGTTGGCCGTTGTTCAAATTGCTCACGAGGATTCTTTCATACGGAATCAGGCCAACGAGTTCAGCCAGATCGGCGGAAACCGTCAAGCTGCCTTCATAATCCAAGCTCGCCCCAGTGACTGAGGCGCGGTGAATTTTTGACTTGAGGAGAGTGAGATGCATCGATTCGATTTGCAGGGCGTCTGTATCAGCCCCGAACGCCTTGGGAGCTCGCAGCGACGCCCAACAATTTAGATGGCGCCCGCTTTTCTCAGCGCTTTATAGGCACCGTGCTTGTTGATTGTCTTCAGACCGCGCGCCGTAACGCGAACGCGCACAAACTTCTTTAGCTCCGGCACCCAAATACGCTGGCGCCGCAGGTTCGGCGCGAAAGTGCGCGGCACGTTTTTCGTGATGTGCCGACCTACACCACCCTTCTTTTTGGCCAGGCCGCGCCGATGGATGACGCTGCCGCGCATGGCCTTCGATCCCGTAACACTGCAAATTCTGGACATAAGCTGAATGAAAAACGCCGCGTAAACTGGCGCGCACCAACCAGCCGGTCAAGTGGATGTTGATCCGTCGCCGCTGCGTGTTCTTCTCGTCGGGAAAATTCATGGTTGAACGCGCAACTGCCGGAGGCGGTCAAATTTAGCTCGCACAAAGGCCGACCGAGTTTGCAAGATCAGTACTGCACATAGCCCAATGCACAAAAATAATCACAAACTTCGGATTGGGATTGTGGGAGCGGGCAACATTGTTCGCGCTCGCCACTTGCCGGCCCTCAAGAAACATCCGGAGGTCGAGATCGTCGCCGTCTCTAATTCAACGTACGAAAGCTCGGAAAAATTTTGCCAGGAATACTGCCCATCGGCCACGCCGATGCGGAACTGGCCGGAGCTACTCGCCATGCCGGACATCGATATTATCTGGATCGGTACGCCGCCGGTAATGCATTCGGCTGTAACCGTCTCGGCGCTTGAGGCCGGCAAACACGTTTTTTGTCAGGCGCGCATGTCGATGGACCTGGTGGAAGCTGAAGAAATGCTCGCGGCATCAAAGCGTTATCCCGAACTGGTGACCATGCTTTGTCCGCCCCCGATGGGAATGCGGGCTGATTTGCTTGTGAAAAAACTCCTGGCCGAGGATTACATCGGCCGTCTGCACCACGTGCGATTGCAAAGTTTTACCAGCAACTATTTGGATCCGGCCGCTCCGCCGCATTGGCGCCAGAGGATTGAAATTAGCGGGCTCCATGTACTCACGCTGGGGATTTACGTCGAAGTTTTGCAACGCTGGCTGGGCGACATCAACGGTGTCTTCGCGCGCGGCAAAATTATTCAGCCGATTCGCCAGGGCTACGAAGTCATCATCCCCGATTTGCTCACCGTCCTTTGCGCTTTCGACAACGGTGCCGAAGGCGTGCTCGAGTTCAGCGGGATCGATGCGTTAGCACCAAGTGATCGGGTGGAAATTTACGGCAGCAGCGGCACGCTCACCTACGACTTCGGTTCCGATGTAGTGCAAGCAGGTAAAGTTGGCGATCGCGGGCTGCACATTATCGAACTTCCGTCGGAATTGGAGACCGAATGGCGTGTGGAAGAAGATTTTCTAGCCGCCGTCAAGTCTAAGGGCCGCGTGCGCCCCCATCCCAATTTCGAAGATGGCCTTCGCTACATGCGCGTCGTGCAAGCCGTTGCCGATTCTCGGGCGCGCAATGAATGGGTGGCCATTAAACGCTGAGCAGCTCGCTTGCCGCTAGGGAGTCATCGCGTTACCCGCGAGAAATCGTCTCACCACGAGCGCCCAGACCAGCAGCGTGATCAGTTGGTACCACGCGAAAAACCGGTCGTAGCCTCTCCGGTGGGCAATGAGTCCAGCGCCAGCCAGCACCGCGTATTGACCGACAAAGGGAAGGTACCAAACCGGATGAAAGATATCGCCGTGAATTGCGGTTTGCGTAATGTCGAGCAAACACATCGCAATTAATGTGGAATAATAACCTGCCCGGTTTCGTTCGAAGCGACCCTGGTGTTCTTCTTCTTCCGATAGATCGGGCGGATAAAGGAAAACGGTCAGCATGTAGAGCGTGATGGTCCAGACGATCAGCACGAGGAACTTGTCGAAGCTCCAGTTAACCTCGGTATTCCACTTGAACGTGACCCACCATTGCAAAGCCAACAGTAGCAGCGTCGCGAGAGTTAGGACGATGTGAACTTCGTCGAGTGGATTTTCTTTCCGCCGGTAAAACGCCCTGCCGGCGCCGGCCAGCAGATTCGTCACGCCCAAGCCGATGATGATCGACATCAGCGCAGCGATAAATTCGAAGCTGCTCATGAGATTCTGCGCGTTCTGCATGACGAGCCGAGCTTAATTGGGATCGAACCCGGAAATCGAGTGACAAATGCAGCGTAGCAACGACCTGGCCAGCACACGAGACGCGTGCGCTACGTGTCTCATTACAGCCCTTGCTGTGAACTCGTCTGGGCTAGCCTTCAAAATACCAGCCTGCGCGTCGTTGCGCACAATTAGCCGGTCTCCTTCTTCTCAAGCTTCCGATACCCAACCACGAGCAGCACGATGAAAGCCGCGAGGAGCGAGAAGAACTTTAGCTGGGCGGAAAGCTCCGACCAATAATTGAAGTAGCCGTCGCTGACGCTGAAGATGCCGCTGAACATCAGTCCCGTGCCGATAGCCGGGACGGCCAGAAATGCGCCAACAATGACCGCAGCCCACCGTGGTCCATTGTCGATCAAACTGGGTCGGGAAAAAATGAACAACAACGCTGCCCCTCGAAAGAGCGCGAGTTGCACATTTCGAGCCAAGCTGGGGAGCGGTGTCAACTTTTCATGTGTTCGGACTTCAGTCAGGAAAAATCAGCAGCCGCATCAATTGCCTGCCGTAATCCGTGAGATGCGCATTTGCGCCGTGGCCGGAAACTATATCCCGGGTCAGATAAGAATAATCTACGGAGCCTTTCTTGACGTAACCCAGCTCGGGCTGCGTCACGCGCTTATCGCTCGATTCTATTCTGAAGGGCACGCCCGATTGTGCAAATGAGACTTCCCAGGAGGATTTCTCGTTTCGGCTGCCTGTTATCAGCATCCACGGGTAAAGTTTTGGCAGTTCGAAATGTCGCGATTTAGGTAGAGTTACTTTGTAGAATGTCTCTTCGCGGTTGAGGAATTCGGGAATAGTGAGTGAGGGATTTTTGCGGAGAGCAAGATACAGCCGGGCGATATCGAGCCCGACGAGATTCATACCATTGTAAATCCCGTTGTGATTGGGATCATTTCTAAAGAACGCGTTGTACCACGACTCGAATTCATGACTAAGCATCAGATTCAATTCCAAATGGAGATGCGCGCGTTCCCGATTTAGTCCTGTTCCCGTATATCCCATTACGGCGATGCGCTGGCCGCGTTTCACTGCGTCGCCTGATTGCACTGCGATCGAACTGAGGTGTCCGTACAAGCTGTAGTAATTTGAGCCGCCCCAGCGGTGCTCGATGACGATGTATTTTCCATAGTTCGAGTAGCCGGGTACGGAGTTAACATGGACCACTTTCCCATCGGCAATGGCGCGCACCTCATCGAGCGGCTCACCCTGCGCGTCGCGGTGCAGGGCGCGAATGTCGATCCCTTCGTGAAAACGGGTGTAAACAACGCCACCTGCCGTGTCGGTGGGATCACGCACAAAACCGTATTGACCACCTTCCCATGGCGTTGATTTCGCACCCTTGTAGTTGCGTTCGATGTACTGGTAGAACGCGGCTCCGCCGCCTGAAAACAGGGCATCATTGTCCGTTGGCAAGACGAGATCGAGTATTTGGTTCTGTCCCATCGCCGTGGAGCGCATCAAAGCGAACGTGAAAAACGTCACCGTTAAAAGGCGATTCATGTATTATAGAAGACGCCAGTCACTTCCAGTAGTTGTGTTACCGCTTCCGTTGCCCGATCATGCGCCAGTCTTTCTTCATTAATTCGATGTCCGTCGAAGTTAGCCCGGAAGGGATATAGATTTTTCCGTCAGAAACGCGCTTGTCGATTTCTAGTTCGGTGATTGGTCGGCCATTGATGAACACAAAAAGCAAACCGCCTCTACGTTCAACGCTTAAAGTGTCGAGCACGACTCGCCCGTGCTCGTCGAGTTGAAAGAGCGCGCCATACGTTCCGTTCGCAGCCGGATACGGAGAGAACGCTATGACGTCGCGCTCCGAAATCCACGCCAGTTTTTCGATTGCCACAGTTTTTCCGGAGACCTGCGCGCGAACAGATGTCGCGAATACCTCCGTATCCCGAGGGTTCGCTTGTGCATGCACGCGGAACGTGCAATGTCGTTGTTTTGCCACGCCTTCGGCTGCGGCGAAAACCAGGCAAAGCGCGAATGCACAGAGAGTTCTCATGCCGATTGGATAAAGGGTTTGACAGGGTTTTTGCAACCTCGAAAGCTTTCGGTTCTGTTTTAACCCGCTCATGAAGCGACGAGCAGTTTTGCACTTTCTGATATTTTTCGTTGTCGGGAGCATGTTTGCTCAGGACGCCCTGCCGATAGCCACACCCGCACGCAGACGCGGTTGGTTGGGCCGCCTCCTCCACCCGTTTTCTCCCGAGGTCGTTCCCCAATATAAGGATGCAAGACTGCGCGGACTTACGGTCGATCTCCAAATCGCACCGCAGACCATCAAGCTGTCTGAAGTCCGCCAGCTCGGAATAAAATTGACACTGGCAAATGTATCCAAGCGTCCTGTGACGCTCGATTTTCCGACCAACCAACGGATTGAAATTTATCTAATGAATTCCGAAGGGAATATCCTCACAAAGTGGTCCGACAACCACGCTATCGCAGAGAAACCCGCTACGATTTTGATTAATCCCCAGGAGCGGATCGAGTATAACGAAATTATCGCAACGCGCGACCTGACGCCAAACAAAGTCTTTATCGCCGAGGTCTTTTTCCCTCAGTATCCGGAGTTGCGGATCCGGCAAAAATTTCTGGCTGTGCCTTGAGAGGTTGATAGTGGATAGCTGATGGTTGATAGAGCTGAATCGTGTCTGTCAATCAACTATCGACTTCGAACTATCAACTCTTCTCCGACTACCACACGCATCCCCAGGGACATCGGGTCCAGCGTTACACGCTGGCGCTGCTTCAGCCCTGGGCGGCTTCGGCGCGGAAGTTCGGTTTAACCGACATTGCTTTTACCGATCACGATCGTTATCACACCGGAGTCGACTTCGATGAAGTCGATCATTTGCGGGAGAGAAATCCTGATCTAACAATCCGCGCTGGCATTGAGCTGGATAACGATCCCATTCACTCAGCGGCTGGCCGGAAATGGATCGAGAAGCATTGGGACAAACTCGATTTTGTCCTGGGCTCGGTGCACTTCCTTGATCGTGCCGATCAGATGTTTGATAGCGTGCCAAATGGCGCGACGCAATTTGAAGGCCGTGACGTCGACGCGCTCTACGCCGATTACTTTCGCGGTGTTCGCGAAGTGGCGGCCACAGGGTTAATCGATTGCCTTGCTCATCTCGATCTTATTAAAATTCATGGTCATCGGCCCAGTGCGGAGATTGGCGACATCGTCAACGAAACGCTTGATTTTATTCATGCGCGAAATCTCGCAATCGAACTTTCCACCGCTGGATGGCGCAAGCCGGTGAGCGAACTTTATCCGAGCGATCGGATCATTGAACTGGCAATGGAGAAGGGGATTCCTTTTACGATTGCCTCCGACGCGCACTCGCATGCGCAACTGGGCGACAATTTTCCAAGGCTCGCGCAAAAGATGGCGACCTTTGGAGTTCGCCGGGTCTGCATTTTCGAAAAGCATCAACGCATCTCGCGCGCTGTCTGTACCGAACCGCTGCTATAATTGAAGATCGAGCTGCGAGCGTGTCTGTGCTGAGGTGGCTTGTTCCATTTCCGAAGGCAAGAGTACCTTAAGCCCCAAACGTTGAGCGAAGCGTTGGCAGGTTTCAGGCGCGAACCCTTCGAAATGATTGCTAACGAATGCCCAGACATTGCGCACTTCGGAAAGGTGCCGCTCAATTTTGAGCGACCAGCTTTCAAGTGCGGCTTCGCGTTTCCATAGCAGCTTTTTGTAATGATGGACGTGCCCTCCATCGACATCGTATTTGGTTGCGTAATCGCCAAGCAGGCGCAGATAGAGAAAATCAGAAGTGCGTGGCAGGAACTCGAAAGGTGCAAGATTTCGTTCGTTAAGTGGAGTGGTGTCCGCCCACACCCAGCAAATACGATGCTTTTCCAAAAGCCGGATGAACTGTGGCCGATGCCATCCGGCATGACGAAATTCAATTGCAAAACGGAAATCCCGTGAGAGTTGGCCGAGAAAATTACGCAGCGCCAGTTTGCCATCCTTTGGCGCGAAGGAAGGCGGAAGCTGGATGAGGATAACGTCGAGTTTTGCTCCAAGCGGTTCGATGGCGCGGAGAAACGAATTTAGCTCGGTAGTGCAATCGTGCAGCCGGGAAGTGTGTGTGATCTGACGTGGGAGTTTACAAGTGAAACGGAAGTCAGTAGGGGTCACTTGGACCCAACGCCGAACGCTATTTTCTGACGGAACAGCATGAAAAGTTGAATCCACTTCGACTGCTGTGAAATAGTTGGCGTAAAATTCCAATCGGTGAGCCTCCGGCAAATCCGGCGGATAGAAAACGCCACGCCAGTCTTCAAAGCTCCACGCGCACGAGCCGATGCGTATCTTCTGCTGATCGGTCAGATTCAAAACGAGATTGCAACGTTAGCCAGTCTTGTCTCTTTGGAAAAGCGTTCACTTCTGGAAATGTGGTGAATTCCAGCCGTGCGCTCGTGCCACCGAAACTTGACTGGGCGCATAAGTCAACTACCCTGCCACACCCATGCAATTCGCTATTCGTGTGCTTCTAGTTTTCGCGGTTGCCGCATTTCTTTTGCCCGAATCCAGCAAGGCCTCTGTTGTCTTCAAGCCTGGTAAAAAACCGCAGTACGTAGGCCCGGGCGGCGAGGAAGAAGAATTGAACGGCGATGCTGCGGAGCTATTCCAGATTGGTCAGGCAGCCGAAAAAGAAGGCAACTCCAAACGCGCGATCAGAGCTTACAAGAGTCTCGTCAAACGCCATCCCAAAGACAAGCTGGCCGCCGATGCGCTTTATCGTGCCGCTCAATTGCAGGAACAGTTACATCTCTACACGCCAGCCGCGGAATCGTTTGCTCAGTTGGTGGAAAAATACCCCAGTAGTCCGCATTTTGATGAGGCAATCGAGGCGCAGTTTCGCGTCGGCGAAACCTATCTTAACGGGAAGAAGTTGAAGGTGCTTGGTATTCCGATTGCATCGGCGTTGGATCGCGCGGTGACGATTTTCGCCAATGTCGTCCGAACCGCGCCCTACGGAAAATATACTGCGCGGGCGCAGTTTGATATTGGCCTGGCGCGCGAGAAACAGGGCGCAAATGATGCGGCCATTCAAGCGTACCAAGCTGTCGTGGACAAGTTCCCCAACGAGCCTGTCGCTGTGGACGCGCAATACCAGATCGGCTACATCTGGTTTACCGCCGCACAATTAGGCACAAAGGACGCCGCCGCGTCAGCCAACGCGAAAACTGCGTTTGAAGATTTCCTCTTCCATTATCCTAAGAGTGAGAAAGCATCCCAGGCGCGGGCTAATCTCGAAATTCTCGAGCACAAGCAAACGGCCAACTCATACAAGGTCGCGAAATTTTACGAAAAGCAAAAATATTATCGCGCCGCGGTTATTTACTACAACGAAGTGATTCGGCAGCAGCCAGGTTCTCAGGAAAGTAACGAGGCGAAGAAACGGATTGATCAACTGCGCGCAAAATTTGGCGATGCGGCGCTTCAGCCGGCGCTTCCTGTGGGACAGGCTGGCAAGAAAAAGGGTGACACGCACGGAGCGCGAACCGCCGCAAGCGGATCTGCGAAACCGGGCGCGGCAAATAACCAAGCGCCATTGCCCACATCGGAGACCGATAGTTCGCTTCCGCCACCAGCTTCGCTTGCGCCCGATACCACCACTGCGCCTGACCCTTTACTGGTTCCGCCGGGCGCAAGCACAAGCTCCGATACGTTGCCAACTTCTGAGGCATCGGCCTCTCCCGAAGCGTCCGCCTCACCGGCGCCTTGAAGGCCTTATTTGCCACGCTATTCTGCTTCGCCCTGGGTGGTTGCCTTGGCTATCACGTCGGTCCAGTAAAACCATATTATCTGCGCGATGTTCACTCCATTGCAGTACCCACGTTCACGAATCGCACCCTCGTTCCGCGGATCGAAGTTTTGGTTACCGATACTGTGATCAAGCAGGTACAACAAGACGGGACGTTTCAGATCGCTAATGGGGATAATGCGGACGCTACTTTGACAGGTGAAATATCACGCATCACCCGAGCACCGGCGCGCTCGGTGCGTGGCAATGTGCTGGCCACGACCGAATTTAGCCTGGCACTAGTGGTAAAGTACTCGCTCATGGGACGGGACGGCAAACAACTGGTACCGCCGAATGATGCGATCGGAACGACCACCTTCTTTGTGGGCAGCGACGTGACTAGTGACGAGCGGCAGGCTTTGCCTCTTGCTACTGAGGACCTCGCCACCCGACTGGTTACCCAAATCAGCGAGGGTTGGTGATGATTGATGAAAGGTGAAGAAAAGCTCTGGGCTATCCTCAACGACAAACTGGATACGCTGCGTGCCACAAATCGTTTGCCTCAGGCGATTCGTGTTGCCGAAACCGCCCTTGAAATTGCCAAGCGTGCCTTCCCCGGCACCGACCTTCCCTTGGCGACCAGCTTTGAGAAACTAGGACAGCTCCTCGATCAAAAGGGAGATCGTGCGGCGGCCAAAGGATATTTACTCAAGGCGCACGCAATTCTGGAAAAGGTAAACCCGCCAGATCAGCGTGCCATCTACCGCTCCGCGAGGCGGCTTGCATTTTTATGCGATAGCCTCGGTCAGTCTGAAGAGGCCATTAATTTCTATCAGAAAGCAATATCCGCAGGTAGCGAAATCGAAGATATTCATTATTCGGATCTCGGCACCATGTTAAACAACGTTGCCCTGATTTTGCGTAAGTCAGGGCGACAAAAGGCCGCTGAACCGTGCTATCTGCGCGCATTGCAGATTTACGAGAAACAACTCGGGCCGGACCATGCCGATGTCGCGTCGGTGCTAAATAACCTCGCCGTGTTTTACACTAATGAGCGCCGTTTCACTGAGGCAGAGAAAATACATCTTCGCGCGCTGGCCATTCGCGAAAATTTAGACCCGCACCCGCTTGCCGATATTGCGCAGTCAAAATGCAATCTGGCGGTCGTCTATCATTCGCGAGGTGATTATGCCAAAGCGGCAGAGCTTTATCAGGCTTCTCTCAAGATTTGGGAGCAAGTGAAGGATAAACCCTTGAAGGATTACGAGATTGTTGTATCCAACTATGCGGACCTTTTGCGCTCGGTCGGTCAGGTACGCAAAGCGCACCAACTGGAAGTTCGCGCACGGAAAAAGCGTTCGGGATGACTTTCAAGTGTCGCGCGTTTCCCTTCTTTGCATTGTCTCGGGTTTGACCTTGCAGGCGGCGGGCACGCGCGCATTGTAAGGGCCACTAGCTTTCGCTCGCGTGGCGGAATTGGCAGACGCGTACGGCTCAGGACCGTATGGGGAAACCCGTGGAGGTTCGAGTCCTCTCGCGAGCAGTGCGCGGCTCTGCGCCAACCGCCCTTATCTGGAACCGAAAACCATCGGCAAGCCGCCGACATCGGTTGTTTGATAGATTACTTGCGCCCAGCAGCTTTTCTTCGTGCGGCCCAGCGAGCCTTCATCAATTGCGAGAGCTTTCTTCGCCCCGCAGGTGTAAGTCCGCCTTTCTTTGCCGAAGGGGCTGTTTTTGTTCCTCCCGCCTTTCTTCTTGCTGCCCAACGGGCCTTCATTAGCTCGGAGAGCTTTCTCCGACCTGCTGGAGTCAGTGCGCCTTTTTTCTTGGTAGGCGCTGGTTTCGCCCCGCCTTTTAGCCTCGCCCAACGGGCCCTAGCCGCGGCTGAAAGCTTGGCACGGGTCGAAGGCGAAAAGTAACGCCCTGCTTGCGTGGGGGCTGCCGTGGGTCTGGCAGGCGCACCTGCCAGGATTGAGGAAAGACGTCTTTCCAGATTATCAATTTGTCGGCGTATTGAAACTGCTTCTTGTAAAGCTTTAACAGATATATCCATGCTTGTGAGATAGCCGGGTTTGCCGCATTAGCAATCCTTTTTTATAACAAACTTCATGCTTAACATTTCTGATACGTGGCTTCACGCATTAGTTACATCTGTGTGGTAAACAAGAAGTGAGTTATCGTAGAGTCGTGAGCTGACGTTTTATCCACCTCCAGATGACAAAATCCGGTACCGCAACAGAGCCCACACGAGTTCGGCAAATGTTTGGCGCCATTGCCAGACGGTACGATCTGGCGAATCACACGCTTAGCTGTGGGACCGATTTTTATTGGCGAAAACGCGCTGCCAACACGGTCGCAAGCTGGCGGCCGGGCAAAATTGTCGATCTTGCTACCGGCACAGGAGATTTGGCGCTTGCGCTGCAGAAGAAACTGCCGGATGCGGAAGTCACAGGCGTGGATTTCCTGCCTGAAATGCTGGAGCTGGCGCAGAGGAAAGGTGTGCGTCAAACAATCCTTGCTGACGCCATGAAGCTGCCATTCCCCGATGCTTCATTTGATTGCGTTACCATCGCCTTCGGCTTGCGTAACATGGAGAATTGGAGAGACGCGCTTGCTGAGATGTCACGGGTGCTCAGGCGAGATGGCCATTTGTTAGTGCTTGAGTTTTCACTGCCAACCATATCGATCGTGCGCGCTATCTATCGTTTCTATTTACATCGCTGCCTGCCATTGCTGGGCTCTTTTTTGACCAGAAAGAAAAGCGCCTACGATTATCTTGGGGACTCGATCGAAGAATTTCCCAGCGGTCATGCAATGATCGATTTAATCGAGGCGAGTGGCTTTGGGCACGCAACGCTAAAGCCGTTGAGTTGCGGCATCGCGACGATTTACACCGCACAAAGTCTCTGACAGCGAAAGCCGTTTACAGGGTTAGGGCGTAACGCTGGGCGTCGGACTTGGCGTTGGCGATGGTTGCGCCACAAGAGGTAACCTCAAGGTATTCAAATCTGAATTGCTGATCACAAACGTGCCTTCGCGCCCGTCTACATGTGCGCACCATGTTCCGTCATCAACCGAAGCGCCAACGATCAACTTATGCGATGCCTTATTGTCAGGCGAAGTTGTAAATGTAAGAACGAGCTGCGCTTTTTCGAGGCCATCTTGAGGCCTTGTCGCCCCAAGCCAGCGCACTGCATGCAAGTTCGACAATGTGTTGAGCAGCGATTGCACATTTGTGCCGTTGATTTCGCCAGCGCCTTTCAACCAATGCCATTGGTTATTTTCACCGCGTTCCAGCGACAGCTCTTTGTCTGTTGTTATGCTCAGACGATTAATTTGGTCAGGCTTGAACTTAAAAATCGATAACTCCTGCCATTGCAAGGGATCGGTTGAGATCTGGTTCAGCAAACCGCGGCGGACTGCCACGACAAATGGCTCATCTGTAAGTCGCGTGTAAACATTGTCTCCGTCTTCCTTTCCAAAGGCGAGTGTCGCAAACGGCTGCTCACCCGCTTTGGTCTCGGCAGTGTTCTCTGACGCGAACGAGCTGAACGTTAATTGTAGATGAGGTTTATCCAGGCCGTATTTCGGCAGATTCGAAGCGACGTCTTCCACGAACCTTGTCACTCGCTCGTTTTGTAATGTGTCAATTAAGCGGCGGACCGCGCTTGAATCTGCAGGCGCGTTGTTTCGGTTGGCGATAGTCCAATTTCCATCTTTACGCGCGAGAACGGTCTTACCTTTACCTGGCGTATCGATGGTAATCCGATCGAGAACGTTTGTGTCGATACGAACCAAGTGGTAGTCCCGTAGATCCGCTGGCCTAGTGCTGAGGACCTCTTCAATCTTCCTCGGCAATGTGTAGACAGACCCGCGAGGAGCAAACCGCGCGTAAATCTGATCCCTTTCCTTCTCCGGCACACTGCCGATTTGCAGCATTTGACCTTTGTCCTCCCGGCCAAAGACCTTGGTCGAGTCAGCGATCTCAACCTTCTGGTCTTTTTTCCCTTCCTGGCTAAACAACGTGATGGACCCGCGTGGTTCCGCCAGTCCATAGGGTCGCAGGTCGCCGTGATCGTCGGCCACAAATTGTTGAATGCGCGCCGTTGTGATTTGCCCAATAAGGTCGCCGACTTTCTCGTCATCCGCCCGCGCGCGAAGTGGTTTGACGATGTCCCAGTGATCGCCCTTCTTCTCCAACTCCATTTCCCCAGCAGGTGTCTTTAACGCGATGCGCCGCACCTGCGCAGTGGTCAGATCAGTTAATTTCTTGTCGCGGAATTCCTCCGCCTTTTTATCGATGTCCTTCTTGACCGACTGTCTGGCGAGAAACGTTTCCTTGGAATTCTCAAAGCGGACATACATCCTGCCTTCCAAGGCAGCGTCCTTTCCAAACAAGATTTCAGGTGGTCTGTCAGAGCCGATCAATTTCAGCTTAAGCTTTGGCCGGTTCAGGCCGTATTCATTCAGCTTGCTCTTATCGGCCTCAATATCTTTTGCCGGAATTGTTCCCTCCTTCTGCCAGGTCTCCAAATCCGACAACAAATTCTCGACTAAGACGCCGTCTGCTTGATCCTTGAATGGCGTTTCAAGCCGCCATTTGCTGTTGTGACGCCGTATTTCAATTTTTTCGTCGCCATTTTGAATGATCACGCCATTGATCTTGTTTCGATCGAAATTCACCACGTTTTGCGCCTGCCGTCTCGCTTCCTCCGTGCTTGGCTGTTTCATTTCAAAGAACCTGAGGTAAGCGAACACAGCGAGCACAACGACAGCAAGGATTAGAGTGGTTCTCCAATTCATATCTTAGCAAGGAAACGCCGAAAACCGTCGGTGCTGCCGACAACGTGAAGCGAGCGACGCACTCGCTCGAGGATACATGTCATGGCGACGCTCCAGTCCCATCTTATGTGTTACACGCGCCGTTGCCACCAAACCACCGTTCCGATCACGGCGGGGATCAATGGCATCAAAACTAGAACAATCCAGCGCAGATGAGCCAACGCGTCTCCGTTCAAACTGAAGGTAAGAGGTTTTGAAACCTTTGGTGCGATACCGATGAGCTGTTCCCGGCTCAGCAACCAGTTCATACTGCCAGAAATGAAATCGAGCCCTTGCTGATCCTGCGTAATTGCATTGTCTTGAACGAAGGTTGCATTGCTGACGGCTACCAGGCGTGATGAGTTCACCTGGACCCGCTCATCTGCGCTGCCACCTTTTTCGATGGCTACGCCTATTGTTAGTGGCGTATTACTGTCCCGCTTCGCATCAGCCTGCAGTTTTGCTTGATCGTCCGTGTTATAATCGGTCTCGGCGAAATAGCCTTTTTCCGCCTGGATCAGCGGCTCGAGCCGGGTGTTGGCAGCGCGGACGCGGTCGGGCTCGAGCGTGAGCGACGAAGTGCCGCCCAAAAAGAGCGCCCGCACATCGGCTAGTCGCTTTGTGATTGGGCTGTCGCCGAGGAATCGCGCTTGCACATCCCTTGTCAGTGCCAGCTCCTGGATCCCAGTTCGCAGAAAAACCATCAGTCTGTCGTCGTTCACCTTTACGCCCAGGTCGTTGACGAACGCATCTAACTTCGGGGTTTTCGCCGTCGGATCGAGAAGAAGCAAAATCCGCCCCTGTTTATCCCAGAAGTTGCGCAGCACTTTCATTTCGCGGTCTGAAAAATCGTATTGCGGCCCTATGATCATGACGGTTTTTACGTCATCGGGAATCGCATCCAGATCGAGAAGATTCAGCTCTTTGAACTGGATGTTTTCGTTCTCGATGAATGTCTTCAGCACGGAGATCGCGCTGCCTTCCGTGAGTGGCGGCTCCTTGTGACCGAGGACGTAGCCAAGAGTCTTCTTTTTTCCCTCCACAAGGTCGATCATTGCGCTGGTAATAGCCTGTTCGCCTTTGAATGCGGCTACGCGAGGGCCTTCGCCGATTGCCATTCCGCTTTGGTCGATGTCGGCCATCTCGGACGCCTTGACTGTCTTGTTGCGTCCTTCGTAGTCGACTATCAGAAGGGGCTCGTCGGTAACGACTTTATATTTGTCGAACAACTCCTTTGCCCGGGAAAGATTGCGTTCGGGATCGATGTGCTCGATGTCGATCTTTCCTTTGCCGGCATACTGATATTCCGTCAGCAAATTCTGAACGTCCGTGGTAATCGGCGTGTTAGGCGGAAAGAAAATCGTGATCCGCATCTTGCCCTTTAGCGTGTCAAGGAAACGCTTGGTTTTATCTGAGAGCGCATATTTTTGGTCGCGGGAAAAATCCCAGCGCCCATAGTGTTTGAAGGCGATCGAGTTCACCATCGCAACGAGAAATAAGACGAGCACGATTTGCGCGAGAACGTTGAAACCGATTCGAACGCGGCGAATTTTTTTTCGCGAACGTCTTGAGCGCTGGTTTGTTTCGTTCGCCATTAATCAAAGCCTCCACTTGCGGGATTGAAACGCCTGATGCGTGAGCGTCAGCATCACGATGGTCATGCTCACGTAGAGAACGATTGGCCGTGTATCGATAACGCCACGCGAGAACGTTCCCATATGTTCAATCGCGGAGAAGTACCCCAGCAGATCGCGCGTGGCGGAGCTCACATCGAGCAGAATGAACTGAACCAGGCCAAGGAAAAACAGCAGCGTAATTGCGCAGAAGGAAATGATTGCTGCGATGATCTGGTTCCGGGTCAGAACGGATGTTAGACAACCAATCGAGAGATAAAACATCCCGAGCAATAAAAGCATCAGATAAGACCCGGCGTATGCTCCGGCAGAATGCGCAGCCGGCTCATTCGTGACTTTGAGGAAGATGACAAAGTAAAGCAGCGTCGGGATCCAGAGAATTACGTAGAAGACCAGCGCGCCGAGAAATTTCGCGAGGACTACCTGCCAGTCGCGCACCGGAACAGTTGTCAGTGGCTCAATCGTGCCGAGCTTAAATTCTTCGGCAAACAGACGCATCGTGATGAGGGGAAAAATCAAAACAAAGGCAAACCAGAAGAAGACCGAGTTAAAGAATGCCTCCTGCACCGTGTATTGCACCTGGCGCTGGTTCATGAAGGAGACTTGGAAATAAAAATCGATCCCGCTGACTATCAGGAAAAAGATGAGCACGATGTAGGCAATCGGGGAGTGGAAATAGCTGCGTACTTCGCGCGAAAGGAGGGCGTAAAACTTACGCATGGCTTTGGAGTGGAGTGATGGAGTGGTGGAGTGACGGAGTGATGATGTACTCTTCTGGGTCCTCAGCGATGCGCGCGACCCAATCCTTGTCATCGCGTTTTTGCTCGAGCTTTTCGATTAAGCGTAAAAGCCGATTTTCAACCTCATAATGGAGCACATCGAAGTCCTGAAAGCGCTCGCCCGAAATCTGCTGTGTTTGTTTTAAGCCAATCGCGCGCGTCATCGTCTCGGCCATTGATCCGAGCGCGTAGTAGAGAAACTGAATGTATTCGTTGACTGACCGCCGACCATATCCTTCTGAGATGTTTGCTGAGATCGACTGCGCAGCGTCTGCCAGTTGCGAGCGCAGTTTGAAATCGATGTTCGTGTCGACAAAAGCAATCTTCCAGACGAGTTCGAACAATTGCATAGCCTTCTGCCAAACGATCAGTTTCATGTAACCGCGATTCTTATTCCGAAGCTTCGTCTCGTAATAATTCATCACTCCAGCACTCCGTCACTCCATTGCTCCAGTCGATCACACTGCGTCTGAGTGCGTGATTTCCACGAATACATCCTCGAGCGTCGCTCGACGCTGAGTCAGTTCGCGCACGGCCCAGTGGCGCTCGATGGCGAGGCGGAAAACCTCTTCGCGCACGTCGACACCTGATTCCACCCGCAGGGCAAATCTCTTCCAATCATCTTCCCCATCGGTGATCACTTCCCGCACCCCTGAAATCTTCTTTAGCTCGTCCGCGCCGTTGTCTTTTCCCACCTTTGCCTCAAGGACAACGCCACCGGCCTGCCTGATTTTTCCGAGTAAATTTTCCGGAGTATCGCAAGCCTCGATTCGTCCTTTGTGAATAATGATCACCCGGCTGCATGTCATCTCCACCTCCGGCAGGATGTGCGTCGAAAGCAAAATGGTATGCTGCTCGCCCAAGTTCTTGATCAGCTCGCGCACCTGTCGGATTTGGTTTGGATCGAGGCCGATTGTCGGCTCATCCAGAATCAGCAAGTCCGGCTCAGCGAGGAGCGCGTCCGCCAGTCCGACCCTCTGTCGATATCCCTTGGAGAGGGCACCGATCACCTTATTCTCAACGCTCTTGAGACCACAAAGTTCTTGTACGTCGCCAATACGCTCGGTGACGCGACGATGTTGGACTCCCTTAAGGGCCGCGCGATAACGCAGGTACTCTGTTACGCGCATGTCGCTGTAGAGTGGCACATTTTCAGGCATGTAGCCGAGATGCGCTCGTGCCTGGAGCGATTGTTCAAAAACATCGAATCCCGCGATCGTGGCGCGGCCGGAGGTGGGCGGCATGAAGCTGGCCAAAATGCGCATCGTGGTGGTTTTGCCCGCACCGTTGGGCCCTAGAAATCCCATGATCTCACCCCGGCTAACCTCGAAATTCAAATCCCGGATGGCTGGCTGGCCAGCGTAGCGTTTTGTCAGATTCTCGACCTTAATCATTTGCGCAACATTTCCATGAGACAACCGAACGCTGATTGCGTTGCCGATTTTTTTAGCGCGCCGTCATGCTTAGGGTGGCCAGTTGTCGGTTTTGTCCTCGGGGGCGGATTACACCAACCGTGAATTCGAGTTTGGTGCCGCTCGGCACGCCTCGAAGCAATTCCTCAGTTTGTTTGACGGAGTTCGTTTCGAAGTTGCCCGCGCGATAAATCACCAGCCCGCGCTCGAGGCCGGCCTCATCTGCCGGGCTATCCGGTTCGACCGCAGTAATCAAAACGCCGCGTCCGTGCAGGTAACCGAGCGCATCGCTTAGTTCCCGATTCAAATCCTGTAGCTGCAGTCCAAATAACTTTTCCGCATTCGACACAGACGTTTCGGCGGACTCAGCCTGGTTCTTTGGTGTGGCCTGTTTTTGCGCGAGCTTCTTGAATCGATTGACGCTATCACGCACCACTTCAGCTGGAATTGCGAAACCCAGTCCCTGAGTGGGGACACCTTGCGGCGTGAATGCCATTTTTGCCGAACTAATGCCGACCAGCCGCCCCGAGAGATCGATCACCGGCCCGCCGCTGTTGCCTGGATTAATCGCCGCGTCGGTTTGTACCAGACCCTTATACTCAGTATCGTCCACAGTAATGTCGCGTTTGACTGCGCTAAGCACTCCGCGACTGATCGAGCTCCCGTATCCAACTGCGTTACCTACTACGATCACAGTCTGACCCAGCAGATTGGGAGAAATATTATCAAGACTGATGAAGGGAAATGTGGTCTCGGCATCGATCTTGATGAATGCCAGATCGGTCTTGTCGTCGCCGGCAATGTAGTGCGCATTGTAGGTCTTGCCGTCGTTCGTCGTCACATGAATTTTCAAATCTGCGGCGCGCTCAACCACGTGCTGGTTCGTAACGATGTAGCCTGCCGGATCAATAATGAAACCAGAGCCGAGACTTTGCAGAGTCTGGCGAATTTCGCGGGGTCGGACGCGATTATAACCGAAGAATTGCGCATAAAAATCCTCGAATGGATCACGCACCGTGCGCCTCACCACGCGCTCGGTATTAATATTCACCACTGCCGGCAAGACCTTTGCCACTGCCAGAACAGCCGGTTCCGAAGCCGGATCGGCTTGGCCAAAACAAGCTCCTGCTTGTGCCAGAATCAGTAGCGCAACAAACAGCTTTCGATATTGATTTGTCTTCATCCTCAGATCGCTCCCAGCTGTCTTACGATGGAACCATCCGCAGCAAGTAACGAGGCTGGTTTCGGGCTGTCAACTTGCCGCACCGCGTAATCGTCCGAGATTAAATTCGCTATGCGCACTTCAATTGCTGCTCGGGCAAATCTGGAACTGATCGAAGAGAATTATCGTCGCTGGCAGCGAAATCCTCAATCAGTCGATTCCGGGTGGTCGGCCTTTTTCGAAGGATTCGAGCTTGGAAACTTGCCGCAGCACGACGGGGCCACGGTCGCCGAGGCCGAGGCCCGGGAAGCGGCGCTGCAGACGCGCGTCGATGGTCTCGTTTACGCATATTGCTCGCTTGGTCATACTATCGCACGGGTCGACCCTCTGGCGGAGACGCAGCCGAAAAACCCGTTGCTGAGTCTGCGTGAGTTCGGCTTCAGTGACGCAGATCTCGATCTTCGTGTTTCGTCGAAATTCTTCCTCGACAATCGGCCCATGACGTTACGCGAGATGGTCTCCGGCCTGGATAGAATTTATGCCGACTCCATCGGTTCGGAATTCATGCACATCCAGGATCCGCGAGTGCGCGAATGGATCCGCAAGCGATTGGAGACGCGACCGCACAAACATTCGACTCGAGCGGCCGTCCAGGTGGCGCTGTTGCGCGCGCTGCTTGAAGCGGAATCGTTCGAGATATTCCTGCATACGCGTTACGTGGGGCAGAAAAGATTCTCACTTCAGGGTGCGGATTCGCTCATGGTGATTCTCGACACAATTCTGCACAAATGTCCGGAAGGAGGCGTGGAAGAGATTTGCATGGGCATGGCGCATCGCGGGCGACTCAATGTCCTTGCAAATTTTCTGCGCAAATCGCTCAAGGTCATCTTTACTGAGTTTAGCGAGAATTACGTTCCCGAGCTGGTAGCCGGCGATGGCGACGTGAAATATCACCTCGGTTATCACTCGGTACGGAGACTTGCTTCCGGTGCAGAGGTTGAGATCCGGCTCTCGGGGAACCCGAGTCACCTGGAAGCTGTCGATCCCGTGGTCGAAGGAAAAGCGCGCGCTCGGCAGCGAATTCGCGGGGACACAGTGCATCGGCGTAAGGTCTTACCGCTACTGGTGCACGGCGATGCTGCCTTTATCGCGCAGGGAATCGTTGCCGAGACACTTAATTTGTCGCAATTGCCCGGTTACAGCACTGGCGGCACCATCCACATCGTGGTGAACAACCAGATTGGATTTACCACACTTCCCAAGGATGCACGGTCTTCGATGTACTGCACCGACATCGCCAAGATGATCGAGGCGCCGATTTTTCATGTGAACGGCGACGACCCCCTGGCTGTTAAATTTGTTAGCGACATGGCGTTCGATTTTCGCCAGCGATTCGGACGCGACGTGGTAATTGACATGTATTGCTATCGTCGCTATGGCCACAACGAAGGCGACGAGCCTTCATTTACCCAGCCCGATCTTTACGCAAAAATTGAGAAACGCCCTTCGGTCACTCAGCTTTACAAGCGCGAGTTGCTCGAAGCGGGAACGCTGAGCGAAAACGATGCCGCCTCGCTGGAAACCGAGTTCGGCCTGCGGCTCGAAATGACGAGAGATGAAGTCGACGCCATCGAGAAACGGAAGGCCAGCGAGAAAGCCAGGTTCAGAGAATCCACAGCGATATTTCAACCGGAATACTCGAGCGAGTCCGAGCCGACTGCGATCAGCGAGAAAACGCTTAAGATCATCGTCGATGGTCTCACCCATGTTCCGGAAGGTTTCGAGATTCAGCCAAAGATCAAACGCATCGTTGTGGATCATCAGCGCAAAGTCTTCGAGGAAGGTGGTCCCTATGAATGGCATTATGCCGAGGCGCTCGCGTTTGGATCGCTGCTCCTGGAAGGAATTCCGATTCGATTGTCAGGCCAGGACAGTTCGCGCGGCACTTTTAGCACACGACACTCGGTGCTTTACGACGCCAAGACGGGGAAACCTTACGTGCCGCTCATGCATCTGGCCGAAAAACAAGCGCGCATTTGCATTTACAACAGCCCGCTTTCAGAGGCTGCCGTACTCGGGTTCGATTATGGTTACTCGCTCGATTATCCGAAAATGCTTTGTTTGTGGGAAGCCCAGTTCGGTGATTTCTCCAATGGCGCGCAAACGATCATCGATCAATTTATCGTCTCAGCGGAATCGAAATGGCAGCGGCCGAGTGGCATTGTGCTGTTACTTCCCCACGGCTATGAAGGCCAGGGCCCCGAGCACTCCAGCGCCCGGCTGGAGCGCTTCCTGCAAGCCTGCGCCGAGGACAACATGCAGGTCTGCAATCTCACCACCGCCGCGCAGTATTTTCATGTGTTGCGGCGCCAGATGAAACGCGACTTCATTAAACCTCTCATCATCATGACACCTAAGAGTCTGTTGAGAGCGAAATTTGCTTCCTCGCCTGTGGAAGAATTCATCCATGGCCGGTTCGAAGAAATTCTTGGCGCACCTGAGGCAGGTTCTGCCGACAAAGTGAAGCGAATCATCCTATGTTCGGGCAAGGTTTATTACGATCTGCTCAACTACCAGACTCAGCGCAAAATTCGCGACGCGGCAATCATTCGCGTCGAACAGCTTTATCCGCTCGCCGAAAAGAAACTGCGCGAAATGCTCAAGCCATTTCCAAAGAACGCGAAGTTCGTTTGGTGCCAGGAAGAACCGGAAAACATGGGCGCGTGGACTTTCATCGAACCCCGGTTCCGCACTATTTTTTGCACCGAAATTGCATACGCAGGCCGCGAAGCCAGCGCCAGCCCGGCCGTCGGCGCGCTGGCTCGCCACAAACGCGAGCAAGCTCGCTTGGTGGCTGACGCGTTTGCGGTTTAATCCGTCATATTCGCCTCATCTGGCGCGTTCGTCCCAAGGGACACATGCGCTACTGTTGACGAAACGCATCTCGACCGCGACGCTCGATTAGCTTACGTAATTTTACGCATGGCCGTTGAAGTTAAAATTCCCTCTGTGGGTGAATCGATCACCAGCGGTGTTGTCTCGACATGGCACAAGAAATCCGGCGAGTTCGTAAACGAAGGAGAAGCCGTCTTCACCCTCGAAACTGATAAGGTTTCCACCGAGATCGTTGCTGAAAAAGCAGGCATACTCGAAACGAAAGTGCCCGAGGGCCAGGAGGTGAAGATCGGCGAGGTAGTAGCCATAATTGACGATTCAAAACGGCCGAGCGCGGACGAAAAGAAAGAGAAGGCAAAAAAGAAAGAGCCTGAAGAAAAGAAAAAAGAACCTGAGCCAGACAAAAACGCCGCGGCTACAGCTGCGGGCGCTGACCGCGGCAGACCGGAGCCGGCAACTCCAGCTACAACTCTTTCGCCCGCCGTTCGCCGGATCGTGGAAGAAGAGCACCTCGAGGCGGCGAAAATTCGGGGCACAGGCGAAGGAGGTCGCCTAACGAAAGGTGATGTCCTGGCTGCGGCACAACAGCGCGGCAAGACGGAAGAAATGATCGAGACCCGCGAGGTTAAACCATTGAGTGATGGGCGGTTCACTCGCAAGAAGATGTCGCCGCTCCGCCGCAAAATCGCGCAACAACTTGTGATGGCGCAGCATACTGCGGCGATCCTGACGACGTTCAACGAATGCGACATGAGCGCCGTCCAGGAATTGCGCCGGAACAAACAAGAACAGTTCACGAAAAAGAATGGCGTGAAACTCGGTTTGATGTCGTTCTTTGTTAAGGCCTGCGTGGAAGCGCTCAAAGCCGTGCCGGTAGTCAATGGTCACATCGAGGACGAGGATTTCGTACAAAACAATTTCTATGATATCGGTGTGGCGGTCGGCACGGAGCGCGGACTCGTGGTTCCGGTCGTGCGCGATGCGGACAAGAAAAGTTTCGCGGATCTGGAGCGCGACATCGCCGATTACGCCAGCAGAGCGCGTGACGGGAAACTAAAAATCGAAGATTTGCAGGGCGGCACGTTCACCATCACGAACGGCGGAGTGTATGGGTCACTGTTTGCCACACCGATCCTGAATCCGCCACAAAGCGGCATCCTGGGCATGCACAAAATCATGCCCCGGCCAGTGGCCGTGGACGGAAAAGTGGAAGTCCGCCCGATGATGTATCTCGCCCTGAGTTACGATCATCGTGCGATCGACGGAAAAGAGGCCGTCACTTTTCTCATTAAAGTGAAGGATTGCATCGAAGATCCGAAAAAACTCCCCCTGGATTTTTAGGGTTTTTGCTCCTTGTCATGTTGAGCGAAGCGAAACATCTCTGATTACTCTACCCATATGCGCTACCACGACTATTGGGTGTACATTCTTACGAACAAAGGCTGCACCACATTGTATATCGGTATCACGAATAACATCACACGTCGTTTGTACCAGCATCGGTATGCAGACGTGGAGGGCTTCGCTAAACGCTATCATTTGAACCGGTTCGTTTGGCTTGAGCATTTTCGCAATGTGACCGACGCGATTACGTGCGAGAAAAAACTGAAGGGTTGGCGCCGCAACAGGAAGGTTGCGCTTATCGAGCAAACGAACCCGCGGTGGCTCGACCTGAGCGACAGCTTGGAGCAACAACCGAAATTCTATGACCACCCATGGGACACGGACGAAATGGTCAGAGATTCTTCGCTTCGCTCAGAATGACAAACCTAACATATGGAAAAGTTTGATGTTGTTATCATTGGTTCGGGGCCAGGCGGTTACATTGCTGCTATCCGCTCCGGTCAACTCGGTCTGAAAACTGCCCTCGTCGAAAAGGACAAGGAGCTGGGTGGCACGTGCCTGAATGTCGGTTGCATCCCGAGCAAAGCGCTCCTGACTTCGAGCGATCATTTCATGTTCGTCAAAAAAGAGGCGGCCAAGCACGGCATCGTGATCGACGGCGCGCATGTCGATCTGGCGAAGATGCAGCAGCGCAAGGACAAAGTTGTGAAGACATTTAACAGCGGAGTGCGCTCGCTGATGAAGACAAACAAGGTCACCGTCTTCGAAGGCACGGCCACGATTACCGCGCCTGGAAAAGTTTCCATTAAACCCTCCAACGGCGAGGCGCACGACATCGAGACAAAAAATATCGTCATCGCCACTGGCAGCGCGCCGGTGGAACTGCCATTCGCGAAATTTGATGGCAAAACAATCGTCAGCAGCACAGAAGCGCTTACATTCAGCGAAGCTCCGAAGAAGCTCATTGTGATCGGCGCGGGCGCTGTAGGGTTGGAGCTCGGCTCCGTTTGGAATCGGCTCGGTTCGGAAGTGACGATATTAGAATTTCTCCCCCGCATCGCACTCGGATTCGATCTTGAGCTCTCGAATCTTCTCCAGCGTGCGCTCACCGCTCAGGGGGTGACGTTTTACCTGGAAGCAAAAGTTAGTGCTGTGAAGGTTAACAACGGTCAGGCAACCGTAATTGCGACTAAAGATAAGGAAGAACTAAAATTTGAAGCCGATAAAGTGCTTGTATCAGTCGGGCGTCGCCCGTTCTCGGACGGCTTGGGCGCAGAAAAAGTCGGTGTGAAGTTTGACGAAAAGAAGTGCATCAAAGTGGACGAGCATTTTCGTACGAACGTTGAAGGCATTTATGCCATCGGCGATGTGATAGCCGGTCCGATGCTGGCGCACAAAGCCGAAGACGAAGGGATGGCGTGCATAGAAATCATCGCAGGCAAGGCAGGTCACGTAAACTACGACGCCATTGCCGGCATCATTTACACAAATCCGGAGCTGGCTGGGGTCGGTCTTACCGAAGATCAAGCGACAGAGAAAAAGATCGACGTTCGAATCGGCAAATTTCCGTTCCGTGCTAACAGCCGCGCGCTTTGCAGCGATGACGTGGAAGGTATGGTCAAGTTTGTCGCCGACGCGAAAACCGATCGCATTCTCGGCGCACACATTTTGCACCATACCGCATCGGAGCTAATTGCCGAGGCGGTTTCGGTAATTGAATTCTGCGGCAGCTCCGAAGATATCGGCCGTACCTGCCACTCGCACCCAACCTTGAGTGAAGCAGTCAGGGAAGCCGCGCTAAATGTCGAGAAACGCGCGCTGCACATCATAAACCGCTGAATGTTGTGACGGCGTTCGCCGCTGCGAGCGCCTCTACATCTGCCCAGATGTGGTAACGTGCCGAGTGAATACGACGGCTGCCATTCTGCTGCGCAAACGGAAGTTCAGCGATTCCAGCCTGATCATCTCCTGGTGCACGGAGTCGTTCGGTTGTGTCCAAACGATCGCCAGGGGCGCGCGCCGCCCTAAAAGTCCGTTTGCGGGAAAGCTGGATTTATTTTTTGAAGCTGAAATTTCCATCGTGCGAAGCAGGAAGTCGGATTTGCACACGCTTACCGAAGTAGTGTTGAAAAATCCCTTCGCTGGGATTCGCAGCAATTATCTGCGCACGCGGACTGCGGCGTATTTTGTAGAGCTGATTGAGATTTGCACAGAGCGAGATCATCGGGAACCGGAGTTGTTTATGCTGCTGAGGAGAGCTTTTGGTTATCTCGACGCAAACGATCCGACGCCCCGGACGGTCTCGCATTTTGAGACAGAGTTGGCGCGGATTGCCGGCGTGCACGACGAGAAAAAACTGAAAGTCGATCCGGCGTTTGCGTTGGGAAATTTATTCGGACGATTGCCGCTTTCTCGCACTCCCCTCTTGAAAACACTGGCGACGGAGGCGAAAAACCGGGACAATCCCAAATGAGATTACGCAATGTTATCGCTGCACTCGTAATCGCTGGCTTGAGTTCGGTCGCTTTGGCGAGTGAGATCTACCAGTTCAGTCCATCAGGCTCGACGATCGCTTTCAGTGTGCATCAATTCCTGGGGACCACCCACGGAAAGTTTACGAACTTTAGCGGCAAGATCGACGTCAACCGCGAGCATCCGGAGAATTCCTCAGTGACAGCCCAGATCGACGTGCGCAGCATCGATACGCGCATCAAAAAAAGGGACGATCATTTGCGCAGCGCGGAATTCTTTAACGTTGAAAAATATCCTCGGATCACGTTCAAGAGCCGAAGCGTAAAACAGACGGGCCCGCAAAGCGGCGACATTCTCGGCGATCTCACCATGCATGGCGTGACCAGGCCGATCATGCTTCATGTGAAATTACTCACGCCGCCCAACGAGACCAGCCGGACGCGCTGGACTGTAACGGTCGATCCGATTACGCGGCGAGACTTCAATCTGATGTTTGCTCCGGCTACCGAGACAGTCTCCGGCATCAGCCAAACGGTTGCGATCAACATTGAGATCGAGGCGAAGCGCGCAGAGCGAGCTGAATAGCGCCAATGGAAATTGTTCCCCTCGGAGATTCCGCGCTGATTTTGCGCGTTCGCGACCGATTCGAAGACGCGCCGGAGGAAACGCTGGACACGGTCCTCCGCGTATTTCAGCAGCTTCACGGCGCTACCATCCCCGGAGTGATTGAACTCGCGCCGGCTTACACAAGCGTCTCAATTTTCTTCGACCCGAATACCGTTAGCAAAGCGGCTGAAACACCAGACAAAGTGTTCGACTGGTTGGCGACGCACATTCGCGCTGCTGTAGCCGGGGTCACCGTCGCCGGGAGAATCGCGCGGTCACGATGGCAAGCCGTCGAAATCCCGGTCTGCTATGATCCGGAATTCGCGCTCGACATCGATGATGTCTCGCGATGCGCAAATATCTCGCCAAGCGAAGTCATCCGTCTTCACAGCGCGACCGAGTATCGCGTCGCCTGCATAGGATTTGTTCCGGGATTTCCATTCCTGACTGGTCTTCCGAAGAAGCTGGCCACGCCGCGCCGGGACGTACCGCGGAAAGAAATTCCAGTCGGGTCCGTCGGAATCGGCGGCGCACAAACGGGGATTTATCCCCTGCGTTCGCCCGGCGGCTGGAATCTGATCGGCCGCACGCCGTTGCGTTTGTTCGATCCAAAAAAGAATCCGCCTGCGTTTTTGCGTGCTGGCGATCGTGTGCGGTTCCGCAAGATTGCGCGCGACGAATTTGAATCGTTGAAGCGCTAAGCGCCAGTCATGAGAGTAATTGTTGAGCGCGCAGGTTTTTTTACCAGCGTGCAAGATCTCGGCCGCGCCGGTTATCGCCAATTTGGTGTTTCGTTAGGCGGCGCACTGGATTGCTTCGGGTTGCGCGTGGTGAATTTGCTGGTCGGCAACGATGAAGATGCGGCTGGGCTCGAGATTACTCTAGGTGGTTTGCAATTGCGCTTTGAGGACGACCGTATCGTCGCGTGGTGCGGTGGCGATTTCGATGTGCAAATCGCATCAAGGCGATTGCCGGCCGGCCACGCAGCGCGTGTGCGAGCCGGTGAAAGATTGAAATTCGGCCGGCCTCAAATTGGTTGCCGCGCTTGGTTGGCGATCTCCGGCGGAATCGATGTGCCGGTTGTCCTGGGGAGCCGATCCACGGATTTGCGTGCACGGTTCGGCGGATTTAAGGGACGCACGTTGCGTGATGGAGGTGTAATTCCGTTCGGCACATCTCGGCGGTCACAGACCGCCGCTACAGAGGCTATTTCCTCGCGGACGGCGCCGCATGACTGGATACTGTCAGTAAAACGCGATCCGATTTTGCGTTTCGTTCGCGGCTGTGATTGTGGCAGCTTTCAACCCTTAGCGCTTCAACGTTTCACCACCGAAGCATTCACCGTTTCACCCGATTCGGATCGCATGGGCGTGCGTTTGGATGGTCTGGAACTCAAACGAGTCGATCACAGTGATCTAATCTCCGAAGCAGTGGCCCCGGGTACAATCCAAGCTCCGCCGAGCGGTAAGCCGATTTTGCTTTTGGGAGATTGCCAAACGATTGGTGGTTACCCAAAAATAGCACACGTGATCACCATTGATCTTGGCATCGCAGCACAACTTCGTGCCGGCGACCACGTCCGTTTTTCCGAAGTCTCCATCGCCGACGCGCATCGACTTTTGCTGGAACGCGAACGTGAATTCGAGCGTTTCCGCGTTGGTATCAGTCTCCAAAGCACATGAAATTATCCGTCGATCTTAACGCCGACCTTGGGGAAGGAGCAGGCCACGATGAGGAACTGTTCGAGCTCATCAGCTCGGCGAATATCGCAACCGGTTTTCACGCCGGCGATTCTGATTCGATGCACGCCGCAGTTTCTGCCGCGAAGAAGTGCGGAGTCGCTGTCGGAGCGCATCCAAGTTTTTTCGATCGCGAGAATTTCGGACGCAAGGAACTGAAGATAAGTAACCAGGAAGTATTCGACGCCGTGGCTTATCAACTCGGAGTTTTTCAAGCGATTGCCTCCGCCGTGGGCGTACAACCGAACCACGTCAAACCGCACGGCGCTCTCTATAACATGGCCGTGCACGACCAAGAGCTGGCTGACGCGATCGCGCGAGCCATCGAATCGGTCGATCCGAAATTAATTCTGTTCGCGCCCGACAAGAGTGAACTGGCGCGCGCAGGCGAGGCGCATGGGCTGCAGATCGCGCGCGAAATTTTCGCCGATCGTAATTACCTAAATGACGGATGGCTGGTTCCACGCACCCGACCAGATGCATTGCTTCATGATCCAAATGAAGCCGCTGAGCGTGTCCTGCGGATGTTGCGCGAAGGCAAAGTGCGCTCTGTCGAAGGCCGCGATGTCGATGTGCGGGGCGAAACAATTTGTATCCATGGCGACACGCCCGGTGCAGTTGAATTCGCGCGCAACTTGCGCTCACAGCTCGAACACGAAGGCGTGGGAATCAGCGCGCCCCAGAGGTCGCTGTTGTGAGCAAAAAGAACGACAACCGTCAACCATCCGGTCTCGTTCGCGCTCTCGGACCGATCGACGCCACCATGATCGTCATGGGCTCGATGATCGGGTCGGGCATCTTCATCACTTCGGCGGAGTCGTCGCGGCTCAGCGGCGCGCCAGGGTGGCTGCTTCTCGCCTGGTCCATCGCTGGTTTGTTAACGATTACTGGTGCGCTTTGTTGCTCCGAGCTTGCGACCATGATGCCGCGTGCAGGCGGAGTTTACGTCTTCTTGCGCGAAGCGTATGGAAAGTCCATTGGGTTCTTGTACGGCTGGACCTTGTTTCTGGTGATTCAAACCGGGACCATCGCCGCAGTGGCGATTGCATTCGCGAAATTTCTCGGCGTTTTTGTCACGGCAGTTTCGCCGGACAATTATTTCGTTGCGCCAATTTCATTCGGCAGCTACGCGCTCAGTCTTTCCACCGAGCAATTAGTCGCGATTGGCTTGATCGCATTGCTGACATGGAGCAACACACGCGGGCTCGAAGTCGGAAAAATCGTGCAGAACACGTTCACGTTCGCAAAAACGGCCGCGCTCGCCGCCGTGGTGGTAATCGGCTTGTCGTTAGGCTGGAATGCCAACTCGGCCGCGCTGACATCAGCCTGGTGGGACTCAGGGGCAAACGGTTGGAGCCCGCAGACGGTTCAGCCCGGCTTTACATTTGTCGGCGGGCTCGCTCTCGTGTTGCTATTTGGAAAATCGATGGTCGGTCCGCTCTTCGCGCAAACCGCCTGGACGAATGTCACATTCATCGGCAGCGAAATACGCGATCCAGGAAAAAATCTCGTGCGGGCGCTGTTGGTCGGCTGCGGCAGCGTGGTCGTCCTTTATTTACTGGCCAATCTCGCATACGTCGCTGTGTTGCCGTTCTCGGAAATCGAGCACGCGCCTCAAAATCGCGTCGCCGTGGCCATGATGAATGCCATTTTCGGTCGTCCCGGTGCGATGTGCATGGCAGCAGCAATTATGATTTCTACCTTCGGTTGCGACAACGGCCTGATTCTTTCCGGAGCCCGTGTTTACTACGCGATGGCGCGCGACCGTTTGTTCTTCGAAAAAGTCGGGACCACGAATCGCTTTCATGTTCCAGCGGCCGCGTTGGTGGTGCAGGGAATCTGGACCGTGCTGCTGACTTTGCCCCGCACAGTCACACTCGACACCACGACAAATAAGCTCGTTTATGGAAATGTTTATAACCAACTGCTCGAATACATCGTTTCTGCGGATTTGCTCTTTTACATTCTAATGGTTGTCGCCGTAATGATTTTGCGACGTACGAAACCCAATGCGGAGCGGCCGTACCGCACATGGGGTTATCCAGTCGTGCCGATTATTTCGGTCCTACTTGCTGGATTGCTAGTTGTCGATCTCGGTTTTCTCGCGCCCGCAACTTCGGGAATCGGGATCCTCATCGTGCTAACCGGTGTGCCGGTCTACTTCTTCTGGCGGAAGTTCGCTGCGACCGAAATGAATCCAATTCGTGTTTGAGAGACGAAATCTATTTGTATACCTGCAAAATCAAAGAAACAGCAAATGGCCGCTGGCGCCGCGCTTGCAGCCAAGCGCGGTCAACGCTCTCCCTCATCGCTTAAAGGGGCGTCGCGAGGGATGTACAAATCGATGAGCAGAAAAGAGCTGCGCCGAATGGCCAAAACAAAGCGCAAAGGGAAACCGACAAGGAAGAAGCGGCATTAAGAATTTAGTCGAAGGTTCGGAAGCGGACAGGACACTCAACCTTTTTGCATTATCTCCATCACTTCCCTTAAAGGTTGGGCGCTTACCTTGCTCGTCCCTGTAAAGGGATGGTCGAGGACATAAATCAAGAATAAAATCAACGCGATCGTCACGGTTAGTGTCGTCGCAATGATGTATTGCGCCTTGATATTTTTCATTCCGAAGAAAAAGGTGTACGACACCGTGAATACGCCGCCTACAAGCAACACCAGCCAGACGGCTGGTGGCACCGTGTCGTTCCCCGCAAATATTCTAAGCCGGCGGTATTGAGCGAGATCGTTTAACCGCTTCAATGTCTCGGCGTAGAGCTCTCGGTTGGGAATCGATTTCTCGTCCATCTGATAGAATGTCGTCATAAGCTTCGGGAGCGCTCTGGTGGAATGAAGGCTTATTTCTCCCTGGGACATCCGTATCAGTTCATCGTTCTGAACCGAACTGACATAATCCTGTAACGCCTGCTTTATCATTTTACCCGCCGGGTCGGGGAATACCTTTGTACTATGAAAAATGTCATCGACCTCGTTAGCTTCCATTTCCAGGTTTTTTGTGGCGTCGTCGTATCCACTCCACGTAATAAACACAACGAACGCCACCATCACCCCGTAAAAGAGGCCGAAAGCATTGAAGATGATTGCTGCTACCTCGTGGTTCTCCTTTAGTACTTCCGTCGGATACTTCTTTCGCACCAGATAAAGGCCTGCCAGGACGACCGACGCCGCAACCACGGAGACAGTCAGAAATGAAAGCGGTACTGGCCAATTAAGGAGAAATTGCATGGGTTCTTCCCAGGTTCTCTCCAGAATTTGCATCGATTGTCGAGAGAAAAGAATCGATCGTCAGCATGCAGCCAGCGCGCGAAAGATGCGCAATTCACCATAGTCGTACTTGGCATTGAGCAGTGATCTTACATCTGCAAGTTTCCCGTCAGATACCTTCCGAAACGCGGAGGCGATTTCCTCGCGTTGCGATGCCGTGAAGAACCGATCGGGCTCAAGGGCTTCACCGAATTTAATCGCGGCTTCGAGGTGATCGTAAATGGTGCTCCGCACGAATCCGCGCGCGCGGGAAATGTCGTCTACGGATTCGCCGCTGCGAAAACGCTGGAGCGTTTCTCTCTGGCTGTCATTCAAGCGGGAACGACGCGGCAGACGCAGGGGATCGAGGCCGCTAGAGAATGTCTGGCGTGGATTGGTGGCGAGATAATTTTTGATTTCGCCAAGGAAGGCGTCGGCAAAGTCTTTTAGCTTTTGCTCGCCCACGCCGGGAATTCGGCGAAACTCGCTCGTGGTCGTGGGATAATTTCTTGCCATTTCGCGGAGCGATACATCGGAGAAAATAACGTAGGCTGGTACGTTGCGTTCGTCGGCGAGTTTGCGGCGCAAGCCGCGCAAGCGCTCAAACAACGCTTCGTCGCATTCGATTGCGCCCGCGCGAGGTTTTCGATCGCGCATAACGACCTCAGCCTGCTTGGTAAGTGTGATCGGTGTGCGATGGCGCAGGGCGTCTCGGCCAGTTCGGGTAAGCGCCAGCGTAGCGAATTTTCCGGGCGCGCACTCGATGAGTCTCAACCGCACCAGCTCGCGACCGATCGCCTGCCAGGCTTGGCGTTTCAAGTCGCGGCCAATACCGTAGGTGGACAACTCGTTGTGGCCGCGTTGCCGGATCGCTTCTGTGTCCGCGCCGCGTAAAATATCGACAACATGATTTATTCCAAATCCGAATCCGCTTTTCGCGTGGATGCGATGGATGCAAGAGAGAAATTTTTGCGCTGGAATTGTGCCATCGAACGTCTCGCGCGGCGTAAGACAATTATCGCAGCCTTCGCACGATGGCTTTGTAAATTCTTCTCCAAAATATCGGAGCAAAGTCACGCGCCGGCATTCGCGAGTCTCGGCGTAATGAACCATTTGCCGCAGCTGCTCGCGTGCGATTCGCGCTTCGCTTTCACTCTTTTCATCGATGAAGTGGAGCTGCTTGGCGACATCGCTTGCGCTGAAAAGCAACACACATTCGCTTGGCAACCCGTCTCGGCCGGCGCGCCCGGTTTCTTGATAATAGCTCTCCAGATTTTTCGGCAGATCGTAATGCACGACGAAGCGGACGTTTGGTTTGTTGATGCCCATTCCAAACGCAATCGTTGCAGTGACCACGCGGACATCGTCGCGGAGGAATGCTTCCTGATTTTTCGTGCGCTCGGAACTCGTTAGGCCGGCGTGATACGGTTTCGCGCCAACGCCATCTTCATTAAGATTGCAGGCCAGCGACTCGGCGCTCTTTCGGCTTGCGCAATAAACGATGCCGCTTTCGTTGGGCCTGCTGCGGATGAACTTAAGCAGTTGATCGTAGGATGCCGTTTTCGGAACAACACGGTAAGTGAGATTTGGTCGGTCAAAGCTGGCGACATAACAGCGCGGCTCCCGCAACTTCAGTTGCTTGATGATGTCTGCCCGCACCCGATCAGTAGCTGTTGCAGTGAGCGCGATCACCGGCACGTCTGGGAAATGCGTCCGCAATTTCTTGAGCTCGCGATATTCTGGGCGGAAATCGTGGCCCCATTCGCTGATGCAATGCGCCTCGTCGATGGCGAACTGCGCGATGTTCCAGTTCACCGCGCGCTCCAAAAACGTATCGAGCATCAGCCGCTCCGGCGCGACGTAAAGCATCCGGTAATTCCCCCGATGCAGCCCGCGCCAGCGCACCACTGCATCCTTCCGCTCCAGCGTGGAATTTAAGTAGGTCGCCGGGATCCCGCTCGTCTGCAGTGCGTCGACCTGATCTTTCATCAGTGAGATGAGTGGCGAAACTACGATGGTTAGGCCATCGCGTATCAGAGCCGGCAACTGAAAACAGAGCGATTTTCCTCCGCCGGTTGGCATGAGCACAAATACATCATGCCCGGCAAGCGCATCGCGGATAATCTCACGCTGCAACGGACGGAATTGGTCGTAGCCGAAATGCTTCTTTAGCGTCAGGGCTAGATCCATTTCTTCTTGTCCCCTGTCGTCCGTTGCCGCAGCCAAATTCTTTTCTAGCGAGGCGACTCGGTCGGGAACACAACCGTTCATTTCTGCCGCTTCAGACGAAAACCGTCAGCGTGCGCGCCGTAGCCGCTGGCGTATTCGACCAATCCAACCCCTTTTTTCCAAATCATCTTTGTGAAATGACCTGAATTATGGCTGGTAAGATAAGTGCATTCGTCTCCTTTGATCTCGATCGTCGTCGTCCACGGACCGTCTTCGTAATTCAACTTTCCGCTGGTGATCCCGCGGATATCGCCGTCCTCGAACGTTGGCGCCTTGTCCATTGCCGAAATCTTCTTAACGGCGGCGTCATTGTCCTCTTCGTTCAACAGAACGATGCGGTCATCTGTGACGATGAAATAATCCGGCCGAATTTCACGCTTCTTCGGTGCGCGCGATTTTAGATCGGTGAATTCGATCCTGAAGATCGCGCCCCACGGCACCTTGGCAACGCGAGTCGTGACGACGCGGGCTGTGAGCGGGATCTCTTCCTGCTGAATCTCATCGCCCCATTCCGTCCCCCGGAATTTCGCGGAGACCGGCTTGTCATCCTTGGCATCAAGAAACGAATTTGCAGCATAAACAGACGCGGGTAGCAAGATCGATGCGCAAAGCGCCCCGCAGCGACAGCCGATCCTCCGAACCAGTTGGATCATCGAGCTGCTTGTTACGGACCGCTTATTGAGCGCATCCAAGGTTCCCGTGATGGAACTGTCCGTCGAAAGCGGGCCTAGCGACATTGGCTTTGTCGCGGTTCGCTTGAAGGTCATGGCGTCATTTTAGCGACCAATGGGTTGACAAGGCACGCTCGAATTTCACTTCAAAGAAGGAAGTCCCGTCAACGCAGTAAGCCATAGCCGGCAATGGGAAGAAACATCGCTGTGCCGCAGGCATTATTTATCCGGATATCGAAAGAACGAAAGCGGTGCCCACTACCAAAAGTGACGCACGATGAGTATGTCGAAGGACTTGGATAGCGGATCCAAGTCCGCCCCCAGCTAAATGACCCGCGCGATATTATTTAGCCCGGATGAGGAGGGTGGGTCGTCCCGCGAGCGTCTCGCACCATGCACTTGCATGATGATCGCTTCTTTCCCACGCAAGCTTGCGCGGGTCTTTTTTCCATTCCTTGCTGGCAGAATTTCCCTGGAGAAGGATCGACAATTCTTTTTCGGAAAGCTTGCGGCTATCCACGCGGGCATACGATTCGGCGACGCTATGACCTTTTAGAAACTGGACCACAGCAATGTACTCACCTGTTGGGTTTTTGTACATGTTTGTTGTTATGCCGTCGCTATCTGGTTTACCCGGTTCAATCGGTTTTCCGAAAAGGGCGTTGACTTGATCTTCGGTCTGGCCGAGGCGGGCGAAAGCTTCGCCGCCCAAGGCGATAAGCGCGGCTGCTAATATTAGGATGCGTTTCATAATTGCCTGGGTCTCATCCTCATCGTGTAAAGGTTCGCCCGACTTGTCGAATCAAAACAGTAAGTGTGCGCGCTGATTCCGGCCTAACCAGCGTGGGCCTGTGCGGTGAAGGCCGATCCGGCGACATTATTGTTGTCACCTTTGCTGCGAAGTTCATGACGTGATCTTAGCGATCAATGCATTGACAATGCACGCCTAAATTCCCTAACCTTGGCGGCCTGAAAACCCTCCGGTCGGCTCGTCTGCGTACCTGCCTGCTGATATCAACACAGGCAAGGTTTGATTTTTTGAAACAACTGGCCGCCTCGATCCGTATCTACCTTATGAAAAATCGACGGCGCATACTCACTAGCATCCCAGTCGCGATTGCGTGGTGGCGCACTCATTTGTCTTTGGCGACACGGCGCAGCCTTTTATGAAGCAAAAATGTGTTGGGCTTATTGGAATTTCAGTCCTGGTTTTGTCAGCCTCACAGGCGCAGGACGCGAAGATCGTTGCCGATAACCTGGAATACAGCCGCGAGTTTTATTCCGGCGTGCATTTCTCTGCGATTTCAGAATCAGAGCCCTCGTTTGCTTACCAACGTTATCCGGACAACGGACCGGAGCGCATCCAGTGCAACGAAGGCACGTTCGCGCGCAGCGCGCACGCCAAACCATGGTTGAAATCGGAAAACTGGGGTGAATCCGGCC
This sequence comes from Verrucomicrobiota bacterium, assembly GCA_046725285.1. GTDB lineage: Bacteria > Verrucomicrobiota > Verrucomicrobiia > Chthoniobacterales > UBA10450 > Udaeobacter. The sequence goes on along the minus strand of JBKOYG010000004.1, from coordinate 61,924 downwards.
GCGCTATTGATCAGCAAATGGCGCGCAAGCTCGACGGTTGGGTCAAACTCGTCGAAGCGGCGTTCGATTTCGCGCCGAGTGAAGTAAAGCTCGTCAGTAAATCCAGGGAAGGCGTCAGAGTGGAATGGACGCTTCAAGCGCGCGCAGCAAATCAAACGGGGTCGCCGGTGCGGCTGACTTTTGCCCGGCCGCTCTACGACAAGAATCAGAATGCGTTGTTGCACGGCTTCGAAGGCTCGTTGCCCGGCGTCGGCAGCAAAACAGGTCGTGGTACACGCGTGAAGTTCAGTTTCGGGTATTTGGTTGCCGCGAGTGGTTTCGAGCTTTCGGAGGCTGCGTGGGAAAACCTGGAAACGCCGAAAGAACTGGAGAACAAGCCGATCGATTTGTCCAAGATCGATATGGGCGCGAAGCCAAACAGTGCGGAGGGCTTCCTTAATCGCGGTAACGCACGCGGGTTCAATGGAGATGGAAACGGTGCTATCGCGGACTTCAGCCGCGCCGTTGAGCTCGATCCGAAATCTGTGTCGGCCGTCTTCAACCGCGGCATTGCGAAACTGGAGAAGGGTGACTTCGATGGAGCAATCGCCGATCTGAATCGGGCAATCGAGCTCAGCCCGAGCACCAGTGATTACTATAGCGACCGCGGCCTTGCGAAGCTGAGGAAGCAGGATAACGACGGCGCGATTGCCGATTTCACGCGCGCGGTCGAGCTGGATCCCAAGAATGCGCTCGCCTACCGCAATCGCGCGTTGGCTAAGAACATCAAGAAAGACGCGGACGGCGCACTGGCCGATTACAATCGCGCGATAGAGCTGGACCCGAAAAATGCCAGTGCCTTCAACAACCGCGGCAATATCAAGAAAGCCAAAGGCGATCTCGATGGAGCCATCGCCGATTTCACCAGCGCGATCGGACTCAATGACAAGCTCGCGATCGCGTACAAAAATCGCGGTGACGCAAAACAAGCAAAAGGCGACAGTGCAGGAGCGAAAGAGGATTTGAAACGCGCGGGCGAATTGGACCCGGAGTTAATGAGCAAAGAGTCGCGCGCCGCCGCAAAGAAATCACCATCGCCTGCGGCGCAAGCACCCACAGCGGCTGACGAGTCCGTCGCAGATCTTGTTAATCGCGGGATCGAGAAAGGTAAGCAAGGGGACTTGGATGGCGCAATCGCAGATTTCACTCGCGCGAGTGAACTCAATCCAAAAGATGACGCGCCTTTTTATAACCGTGCCCAGGCCAAATGGCAGAAGAACGACAAGACCGGCGCCCTTGCCGACTACACCCGGGCCATCGAACTCGGCTCCACGAACCCGGCTGCTTACAACAATCGCGGCAACGCTCGAGCCGAAAACAACGACGGTGACGGCGCAATTGCCGATTATACGCGTGCAATCGAACTCAAACCCGATTACGCCCGCGCCTACCACAATCGCGCTGTCGCGAAGGAAGCCAAGGGGGACAAGGTCGGCGCTGCCGACTTCAAGCGCGCCAAAGAACTGGATCCGGAACTCGCAACCGAAGAATCTGCTGCGGATTCGACGAACGGATCAGACGCCGACCTCGTCGAGCGCGGGATCGAAAAAGGACAGCAAGGCGACTTGGATGGAGCCTTGGCTGATCTTAATCATGCGATCGAGCTCGATCCTAAGAATTCAGAGGCCTATTACAATCGCGCGGCTACCAAGCTGCTGAAGAAGGATGCGGCCGGTGCCATTGCAGACTACACACATGTTATCGAACTAGATCCAAAGAACGTTAACGCTTATAACAACCGCGGCATCCTGAAAGCCAGGAACAACGACCCTGACGGGGCCCTTGCCGATTACAACCACGCCATTGAGTTGGATCCAAAGGGGGGCAAGGCATACAACAACCGTGGTACTGTCAAGAAAGGGAATGGGGACCTTGACGGCGCGATCGCTGATTTCACCAGCGCAATTGAATTAGACTCTGATCTAGCCGTCGCTTACAAAAATCGCGCCGAAGCCAGGCAAGCTAAGGATGATAAAGCAGGCGCTGAGGCGGACTTTAAGAGCGCCCAGAAAATTGAGCTCGTTAATCGCGGCATCGAAAAAGGAAAGAAAGGGGACCTGGATGGAGCCATCGCCGATTTTAGTCACGCGATCGAGCTCGATCCCAAGAATGCGATTGCGTACTCCAATCGCGCCCATGCCAAACGGCTGAAGAAAGACGCGGCCGGTGCGCTTGCCGATTGTACACGCGCGATCGAACTCGATCCGAACTTCGCTGAGGCTTACTTCGAACGCGGCACCCTGAAAGGAAGAAACAAGGATGCGGATGGCGCGATTGCTGATCTCACCCGCGCGATCGAGCTAAATCCCGATTTCGCCTTCGCTTATTACAATCGCGCTGTTGCAAAGAAGGCCAAGGGCGATAAGGCCGGAGCCGATGCAGACTTTAAGAGAGCCGCGGCAGCAAACTCAGTGAGCCTCCTCGGTGGGAAGCTGAAGATTGACATCCCGCCGGATTTTTCGCGTGACCCTGACGATCCCAAAGATCCAAAGACACTGGCCAAGTTCTCAGGCCCCGATAGCGCGTGGGGAGCGGTCTTGCGCGGCACGCATGGACTCACACCAGACAAACTTGACGGTTATTTGAAAATGCGCGTGGCGGAATACACCAAAGGCTTCAACAACCGGTTGCCGAAGGATTCGCAGTTGCAATGGCTGAAGAAGGAAATCGTGACCATCGACGGCCGCAAATGGGCGGACTGGCGTTACGTGGCAGTGCTAAAGGGAAAGAAGGACTATTCTCATAATCCTCTCTATACGCGTTTCCTCACCACTTCTTACAAAGGTCAGCTATTAGAGATCGACTTTACCTCGAATATCAACACTAACCCCGAGTTAAAGAAAGAGATCGATCACATCATGGACTCGGTGCACCTCGAAGAATGAACTATCCTGAAATGAACAGGCCACGGTTTCGATGAGGAAAACCAATCTTCTTCTTTCGGTTTTGGGAATAATGGTGCTTGCCCGACGAGCTCTTGGCGCTGTTCTACTGATTGCGTTTTCCGTCGCGGTCCAACAAGCTGCCGCGGAGGATGATGAGAGTTGGGAGAAAATCCGCGATACCTCGCCTGACAAAAAATTCGGAATGCGGATCAAATGCGATGGCGCGCCGGCAGATCCTGAGCACATCGACTCTAATTTGATTACGGCGATCGAACTCGTTTCACTTCCATCGAAGAAAGTGGTGGCAAAACTCCTTCCGTCCGATGACGTCGGGACGACCTTCGAAGACGTTACGTTGATCTGGTCGTCCGATTCCAAGTGGTGCGCCTTTTATTACCGTTCTCCTAGAACGGCCTACACAAATGTTTTCCGGCGCGTCGGTGACAAGTTTGTCGCGGCAAACAAGTCGGAGAAGCTCATGATTCACCTCCAGGGATTCGTTAAAAGCGAATATGTTCAGCCAGTCCGCTGGTTTCAGCCGGGCGTGTTGGTTTTGAAGCAGCTCACGATTTTTCACGAAAACGACGCAGAGGCGAGCTACGAATTCACGGCACGATTCGAGTCCAAGACCGGAAAGTTTCAGGTTACCTCGAAAAGAGACGTGACGACAGATGAGGACGCAAAAGAATAATGTAATAGGGCGGAAGTTCAGCCGCGTCTTCGCTCTGCTGTTTTGGCTTCTAGTTCCGGTCGCGCAGATTCACGCACAGGAGCCCGGGCTTGCGGAAAAGATTCGCGATGTTTCGCCGGACAAGAAGTTTGCCATGCGGATCACTTACGATGCCGAACTCAACAACCAGGTGAATAAGGGCGAGAAGGCCGACCCGAACAAAATTTTCTCTCAAACCATTAAAGCGATCGAGCTTGTTTCCCTGCCGGACAAATCCGTTGTGGCAAATTTTTTGGCGGACCAACGGCTCGGCGGTGAATACGACTTCATCCTGCTGGTTTGGTCGGCAGACTCGAGATGGTGTGCCTTCTATGCTGCTGCTCCACGCATCGGATACACGACGGCTTACCAACAACGCGGCAAAGAGTTTGTTTCGCTAAATGGCGCTGAGCAGCTCAGTGTGGAAATTAAAGGCCGCCCTAACCACGAGTATATCAGGCCGGTTAAGTGGACCAAGCCGGGAGTGTTAGTCCTAGAACAGTCTGCAACTTTTGTGCAGGGCAGCGGCGATGAAACACCGATTCGATTCACGGTGAAGTTTGACGCTAAGACCGGCGAGTTCTGGACCATTTCAAAGAAGCGAGTCACATCAGGATTGCCGCATGGCTATGACTGACAACAGTCCCGGAAGAATGAAAAGAGGGTTGCTTTTCGTGAGGCACTATTTCACACCAGGCTTACCGACGACGCGGCTATTGATGAAAAGAACGCCAGCACACCGTCGCCTACACCGACAGCGACCTCATCGGCCGCAGCCCAAAAATCAGATAAGGAGCCCCCAGCAGCAGCGCCGAATCCGAATTCCGTTTCTCCGGACAAGAAATGGGAATACAAGAGGCCTGAAGACGGAGGGCCCAAGATTGTAAAGGCCGGCACGGATGAAATGGCCGGGGATATGTCCGATGACTGTGATATCAGCTCATGTGGTGACGGCGCCAGTGTGACTTGGGCGCCGGATTCAAAACGGTTTGCATTCAACTGGGGGCAAGGACGGGTGCAGCAGACTTCTCTCTACCAACTTCGCGGCGATCAGTGGAAAGCGCTGAAGTCACCCAATGACGCCATCCATGGGATTTTAGACAAGACCATCGCCACTGGGTCACCCAAGAAAACGGACCGGCGATTGATTTGGGAGACGGTGAAAGTGCATCAATGGATCGATTCTAACACCGCCCTTGTCTATGGCGGTCTCGAGGAGGCAGAGGCCTTTGGCGCTCATTTCCTAGTCACTCTGAGGTTCGACGCGCAGGGAAACTGGAAAATTATCAAGAGGCAACGGCTCTCATTGAAAGAAGCCGAGAAACTATGAGATCGTTTTTCAGACACGAATTCGAAACTCGCTCGCTTCTCGGCTGGCTCGCGGCTACCCGTCGCGACTTTGCCTTCTATGTCGCTGATCCCCTCAGCTCCATTTAAGAATTCACACGGAATAATCCAACAACCGGGTCGAGCTTTATGCAGTTCGTGACGATTCGTGTAATTAGTGTCTCTGTCGCAACGGTCGCGTGTGCAATTTGCTGCAGTCTTTCGATTCTTGCTGCTGATGAAGAAGCGGGTGAGGAGGGTGAAGATTCTTCCGCAGGGTTGCCCGAAAAGTACGCAAAGGACTATCTCATCGTCCGCAGCACTATTTCGCCGGACAAGAAATTCGCTGTCATTTATCCGAACGCAGCAATGGAGGACGCGGCAGATCAGAAGGGAACGGAGATCAAGAACTATCTGGTCAGGCTTGAACCATTTGCCGTCCTAAAGGTGTTAGACGTCGACCGGCCCTATTTTGAACACAGAAGCAACAGCGGAATCAGCGCGGAATGGTCGGAACACAGTTCCGTTGCTCTGATCACCATCGACAGCAAATGGGGGCCAGGCGACGTTGTTCTGGCCGAATTTCGCAATCCTTTTCATGGAGGATGCCAGCTTCAAACTGGATGGCGCCAGCCAGGTCGTGATCGATGCAGAGGCGTCCGATTCTCCGAAGTCGCCGGACGCGTGGCGTGGGCACGTTGAAGCAGTTTGGGACATCCGGCAGGCGAAATTCACATCCAAAAAAGTATCGGGACAGATGCGCAAGGAACGCGAAGACACTCTCGATCAGTAGCAGGATGAACCCTACAATAAACCTTCTAAATAGATTTTACAGCTGATGCGTTTCGCATCGATGAATTCCAGATTCGCAGCGGCGGTCGCAGTTTTGATTCTGCTAGCCGTGTTCGGCGCGCGAGGTGCCCGTTCTCAGATTCTCGCGGATGTCCTAATTCTCAAATCCGGTGAGAAAGTCGAAGGGCGAATCACGAGTGAGTCGGACCTGAGCCTGATGATTTCTACCGAAACTGCAACGGGCAAGACGGAGAGAATGATTGCAAGGTCGGACATCTTAAGCATCACGCGGACCGAACCGTTGGCACCATCGCCGACGCCGTCTGGGCCTGAAATCTCGGAGCGGACATTCGCCTCTCCTGACAGGAAATGGGAATTCTCCAACGGGGATACAGCGAAACTTGTTAAAGCTGGCACTAACGAAGTGGCAGTGGACTTCTCAGAGGGATGTGACCTCGGCGCCCTGGATGAACATTCCGAAATTCTTTGGGCGCCGGATTCAAAACGCCTTGCATTTTATAGCTGTGGTGCGGGCAAAGAGCATAACACTTTGCTTTACCAACTCCGCGACGATCACTGGGTAGCACTAGAAGGGCCCCGGGACGAGCTTTTCCAGCGGGCCGGTAAGATGATAGAAGCACAAGCAAAGAGAAAAGGCCTCCCTAAAAAGACTTTCCTCCATATGCAATGGTGGACGGTCAAGCCGGAGCGGTGGCTCGATTCGAGCACTCTGAATGTGTACGCTTCCATGGCGGAGGTGGTGCACCGATACGACGGCGAATATGTAGGCCCCGGTTTCGGTACTGATCTCCTTGTCACAGTAAAGTTCGACACCGCCGGCAACTGGAAGATCGTCAAAACGCATCAGATGTCGGAGAAAGAAGTCGAAAAGAGATACAAGGAACAATGAGATCGTTTTTCAGACACGAATTTCACGAATTCACACCAAATGATCCGACAACTGACTCAAGCTTTTGGCAGTTCGTGAGAATTCGTGTAATTAGTGTCTTTGTCGCAATCGTTAGCTGCGCCTTTTCAGTCGCGATTTATTCCGTATCTGCCGACACGATTCTCCTCAAGTCCGGCGAGACGCTCAAAGGCCAAATCACGAGCGAGACGGACGTGAGCGTGACGATCTCTACAGAAACGTCAACCGGCAAGACGGGAAAAATGATTGCAAGATCGGAGATCGTGGGCATGACCCTGTCGTCGCCCACCGAGAATAAGCCGGAAGCCGCCGAAACTCCATCTGAAGAGTCATCATCTAAGTCGGGCGAAAAGGCGGACGAAGCTGTGACACCCGACGCCGAAGGTTTTTATGGGGTCCCAAACGCCGTCATCGATGATCCCGACGGCTACGTGAATTTGCGCAAGGACAAAAGCGCCGACTCACCAATCATTGCGAAAGTGAAGAAGGACGAGCCGTTCGAGTTTCAATACAAAGAAGATGCAACGTGGTGCAAAGTGAAACTCACCTCCGGTGTTACCGGCTGGATGCATTACAGCCGGATTAAACGTTACTACACTGAAAAGGATTTACCCAAAGGTCCTGAGGACTCAGGCGAAGAAATTGATGAGCAAACGCGCACGCAAGGCGTGAATTACTATGAAGTCACTCGGGCGGCGGCGCGTGGCGACAAGAAAGCGTTGAAAACATTCTTTACTCTGGGTTTGGACGGCGCGGCTGCGGAGACGCACATTACGTCGATTGTGGAGGTGGTGATCCATCTCGTGGGTGACGACAAGTTCGCGGCATTTCTGCGCGAACAACCGCCAGAATTTCGCCAAGGCATAACTGGCGGCTGGGAGCTGGGGACGTTCTCTCCGTTCGATCCCAAAGAATATTTTCGGCAGCATTTTCCCAAGTCGGCAAAAATCCTGTTTCCTGACTATCCCCAGCTAATCCGCGATTACGCTCGCGCGATCGAACGCAATCCGAAAGACAGCGAGGCCTATCGCCGGCGCGGCAACGCCGAATATGAAAAAGAAGACTGGGATCGGGCTATCGCTGACTTCAATCGCGCCATCGAACTCGATCCCAACAGTCACGTTGCTACCTGGAACCGCGGCTGGGCTTATGCCAAGAAGGAAGAGTATGATGCGGCGATCAAGGACATAGAGAAAGCTGTTGAACTGTGTCCGAACGAGCCCGGCTACAAGCTGGATATGGAAAAGATCAAAGCGCTGCAGACTACCAAACCAGAGACAAGGTGATTATGCAAAAGGAACAGTTAATCACAGGAGCTCTATTCTCGGTGGCGATGTGGGTAAGCTTGCTTTTACTACCGAGTCGTGTTTGGGCATGTGCTTGTTGCGCCTACCCAGGCGAATACCAAATCGATTACAAGAAACCTGACGCGTACAAACTTAGTCTCATGAAGCGGATGCGCTTCGGTACAACGGCAGACCGGTTTGTAAGCGACGCGGAACCAGACGAACGCCCTAAAGGCTTGGCTCACCCGGCGGAAAGCTACTCGTTGAGTGGCTCGCTTGTCGGTAACGTGTGGAAGCTGACGTTCCGCAACGGGGATGAATCCGGTACGCTCAATTTACCGTTGCCAGCCAAGATGTTCAGGTACGCCGCCGACATTCACGATGGGCAGACAATTGGCGGCGACAGCCGCAAGCCGCTACTTTATAAAGAATGGCGTTTTGAAGGAGAGGTTAACGGGACGGGCTTTTTCAAGGCCGGAATCGTTGCCCGAACCAAATACTTTCTCGTGCTCCAAGGCCGGGGCAACAGCTGCGACACCGCCAAGGATTTTACCCATTGGCGATTGAAAATCACCGGCAACAAGGCCGATTACGGTTTCTACGGTGAGCTCAGCGCACCGGTCCCGGATGAGCAAAATGAGTAGCGCATTGGCGGCAGCGCGGCCGGGGGCGCATGATTAGATGCTAGGAGAGTTTATGAAACGTCTTGCTCAATTATTCCTGTTGGGAGGGCTCATACTGCTGCCAGTTAAGGGTGTCCAGGCAGAACCTCCCAGAGATCCAACCTACATGAAAACTTCCAACGGGTGGAATGTCGCGTATGCACACGGTACGAGTACGCTGAATTCCGCGTAATAGGGAACGGCGCAAAACTTCAAGACGCTTATCATATCCTGCTACAAAAGGGTGTTGGAATGATGGTTTCCTTTGTCGATAAAAAGGAGCTTCAAAACGACAGGGATCTGTTGAGCGCTCATGCTCAATGGGAAATAGATTACTGGCATCAACATGCCAGCAGAGTTGAGAGTGATACCCGAGAAGATTTAACAGGAACAAGAAAGGACCTTAAGGTGACTGAGATAAGAGTGTACAACGACGAAGGCTCACAGATGTCATCTTATTTGATCGGGCTTGCTGCGAAAGATGGGGTCTTTGTCCTTTCAGTTTCACCAGCCAAAAAGGATGTAGATCCATTGGTAAAAGAATTGGTCAGCTCGTTCAAGCTTGTGCCTCGAAACCTGGATGTTGAAGAAGTGAAGCGGCTGTCATCGGAAGCCAAGGCGCAGCGTTAAACTACGTCTAACAGTTTGCTGAGAAACTGAGCATTGAAATCGCGATATTGTTTCGATTTTTTGAAACAAGTGCTGGTTTTAACCCGTATTTAGCTTGTGAAGAATCGGAATAGCGATTCGCTACTTTGTGCAGCGAAAAAATCATCTGTTGCGCTGACCTTTGCCTGCCTGGGAATAATCTTGTTTTCCATCAGTGCCCAAGAGCCTTCGCGGTCGCCAAGTGCTACAACCGGGCAAGAGGAGGATGCGAACGAGGACAGCGAGTGTCCCCCGTCACCCGATGGTAAATTTGCCTTTCGGATCTCTTACGGTGAGGACCTGTATACGATCGACCTGATCGACAAGGCTTCGGGAAAAGTGTTGCAACGCATTAGCGAGGAAGATATGTCGGGGACTTACTGGCATGTGCTTTGGGCGCCGGATTCGAATCGGTTCGCCTTAATGACCAGATTGGGACATCCGATTCAAGGAGTGGATGTTTTTCTCCGAAGTGGCGAAACTTTTCGAAAGGTCGATTTGCGCAAACTGCCAGAGGCCAACATTCCGGGAAAGCTCAAGCACGGAAAGCACTTCTCGCATGTCGCCGCTCTGAACTGGCAGGAAGCGAAAGAGTGGAAGAAGGATGGTTCGCTCGTTGTAGAGATTGAGACCATGATTGACGGAGAAGGCAGTTCGATCACGGCCACTCGCACAGTTGTGATCGACTTCGATCGAGCCGGGAAAGCGCGGATCGTGAAATCGACGATCAGATATGAGACCGAAGAATCTGACCCTGCAGTAATGGCAGAGAAATTGGAGACCGCGGGCAGGACTGCGCAGGACAAGGGCGATATTAACGGAGCTATTGCCGCCTACAGTCGCGCGATCAAGCTCGATCCAGTCGGTGCCTACTCTCTTCGGGGCTGCGCGTACTTCATCAAGCGCGATTGGGCTAAGGCTCTTAGTGATTTTCAGCACCACTGCGACTTGAGGAAAGAGGAACAGTACCAAGTCTTCGAGGTGCGCTTTTACATTTGGCTCATCCGCGCCCGACTCGGTGATAGAGAAGCAGCTGACAAAGAACTCGCACCGTACATGGAAGGGCATCCAGCGGAGTGGAGTGGCGGCTGGCACGCCAAAATCGGGAACTTTCTGCTCGGTAGAATTAGCGAGGACGATTTTCTCGTCTCGCTTAGTGATAATCCGCGCACGGCTTGGTTTTATGCCGGCATGAAACGATTGCTCAACAATGATAGGACGAGCGCTGCTGAGGACTTTAGAAAATTGATCGCGACGGGCGACAAAACGTCAGACGAATACCAAGTGGCGGCGGCCGAACTGAGAGTGCTCAGCAAGTAAGGCGCGATGCGAGCAGCAAGTGGAAGATCGTCAAAACCATCGGCTATCGGAGGAAGAAGTCGAAAGAGAGAGAAGGAACAATGAGACCGCCGAGACTGAATTCTTTTGCGTCTATTCGCGGGATTCGCGGGAAGACTTGGTTAATCGGAATTTTGATTCTGTTGTTATTTTCAAACGCCTTTGCGCAGGACAACTTTTCGACATTCTGGAAAAAATTTAGATCCGCCGTCATCGCTGGCGATAAAGCGACGATCGCGCAGATGACGAAATTCCCACTGTCGATGCCGTATTTGGTGAAGGCCGTAAAGAACAAGGAGGATTTTGTGCGCCGTTATAATGAAATTTTTAAAGGCGAGGCTAATGCGGGCCAATGTTTCGCGAGCGCCGCACCCCGAAAAGAATCCGACCGGCGTTATGAGATCTATTGCCCTTTTAAGGAAACTCCAGACGACCGGGAAAACGCACCCATTCGCTTCGAGTTCGAATTGACCAAAAGCGGCTGGAGATTTGTCGGCCTCGACAACATCAATGAATGATGGAGGGCCAACGCCAAACAATGAGGCTTTCTTCACGTTCTTCACAATCGTCGCCTCCCTTAGCTGTAGTTTTGTTGGTTCCCATCTCATGAGAAAAATTCGATTGCGAATGAGAGCAGCGGTCGCGCTCAGTCTTGCATTCGTCGCACATGCTGGGGCGACGGCCACGTACGACTACAAACCGGGAGAATTCCTGGTGATCGATGGCGGAACCTCACCGGATAAGAAGTTCTCTATTGTTAGCGGGGAGAATAAGGCTGGAGAGTTTGGAGTCTATTTGCGGGATGCGCATACAAAAAAACTAATCGGACAACTGGAAGAAGTGGCGACCGATCTGGATTCGGCGCCCGACGCGTACCACGCACATTGGGCGCCCGACTCCAAGCATGTTGGAGTCTCCTCCCGTGCAGACCGGCACCTAACCCACAACGTTATCTATCGCATTGAAAATCGGCGCGCCTATGTGGTTGAAACTCCGCGACTGATGTGCCACGCGGTGCCCGAGTTTTGCGCACTGCAAAAGGAACTTGGTGGCGCACTCACTTTGGAAAGCGACAATTACTACGATACGCCTTGGAAGGTGCGGCAGAACGAGAGCTATTCCGAAATCGTAAAATGGATTTCGCCGACGCGGTTTGTGGTCAGCGAAGAATCCCAGTGGCAAGTCAAGCAACGCGATCCGTCCGCGACGCTCGGTCAATATGGAGAGGCGGAAAAATTAGAGCACGAGAGCGACGAAGCGAACGATCTCTACCATGTTTGGTTTGACGCCGAAGGCGAGTGCGAGCTTCTGCCTAACGACAAAAGTCGAGTCTTAAACACGCAACCCGTAAAGGAACAAAAGACCAACGAGTAATCATCATTACTGACATGAAAAGCAAAATATGCATTCTCGCGTCCCTCGCGCTCGCTGCCATCTGCCCGTCTATTCCTGCTCAAGAAGCATTGCGCGGCGGAAGTGTTTACGGGCCGAAAGCTGGATTTAACATCAGTGCGCCCGAAGGCTGGGTCCTCGATACTGAATCGGGCAAACATCAGGACTTGCCGTGCGTTCTTTATCCAAAGAGCTCATCGTGGGCGGATGCGAAGACGGTGATGTACGCGAAGGTAGCCAGCCCTCAATGGGAAGGCGTAAACGCATTCGTGGCAATGGCGATCAAGGAGATGAAGGCAAAGCACGGCACCCCGAAGCAGAAAATTGCTTCCGGTAAAACTAAGGACGGCCACGATTACTTCATCAACGAATACCCTGCGACAAAGACTTACTCCCAGTGGGAACGCGTCGGCTACGTCCAACTTCCGCAGGGAGTCGCGTACATCGTCCTCTCATCTCGGGATCAAGCGAGTTACCAGAAAGATTCCGGCGTGCTCGAGAAAGTTCTGAAAACCCTGGTCTACGTCGAGCCGAAGTCCGAGGTGGCAAGTGGCCAGGAATACGCTCATCGTTACAGACAGCTGTTAGATCAGCATGCGGAGGCGCAGATCGAGCCGCTGCTTACGGAATGGCGGGAGAAGGCGCCTGACGATCCCGACGCATGGATCAACAGCGCGAATTATTATTTTAACGAACGCCAGACGAACATTTCGACGAAGAAACCCGGCCCAGGCGACATTACGTTGACTGATAAGAAGGGAAAGCTAACGGGGAGCATTTCGTTCGAGCAAACCGAAGCGAATGTGAAGCGAGCAGCCGACCTTCTGCAGGAAGCGACGACGAAATTTCCCGATCATCTCGATATCTGGTGCGGGCTCGCCTTCTTTTACCAAGAGTCCGGCGATTTCGAGAATGAGTTGTCGACGTTGAAAAAGATGGTTGCATATGCCCGCGAGCACCCGGCGCAGCTCAAGTGGTTGAAAGGCGAGCCGCTAAGCGAGCCTGCCGACAAATTCATTCCGGAGAAGCTGCACGAGTACGGTTTGTATTACGAGAAAAAGGAGAACGCTGAGGATGATAAGCGCTGGTTCCAGATTTCCAGCATGGCAACCGAGCAATATCCAAATGACCCGCAAGGTTTCGAAGATGCAGCCGGTTATTGGGCCGATATTGGCGAATGGCCAAAGGCGCGCGAGCTGTTCGAAAAAGCGCACCAGCTCGATCCGAAATCCGTTGTGACGTTGATTGGCCTCGGACAGATCAGCGTTGAGATGAAAGACTTCGCCAGCGCGCGAAAGAACTACGAGGAAGCTTTGAAACTAGAGCCGAACGGCAAATACGCGCAGAACGCAAGGGAAGGGTTACGAAAACTGAAGAAGTAGCAACCGAAGTCGAATTCTATGCGATACCTGCGTTTTTTGTCTCTCCTATTTTGCACCGCATGCTTGGTGAGCGGAATAGTGCTGGCACAAACCAGCCCTAAAGGAACATTCAGGATCGAAACCGATGAACGAATTGATGAGGATCCAACAATTCCTGATCCGCATGAACAGCAGTTCGTAGTCTCGACGGCCGACTCGAAAGTGCGCGAGCCATTAGGCGAGGAGCGTCAGGCGCAGCCGGCGACCTACTTCATCTCACCCGATGAGCAATGGATTTTTGCTGACGTGCATTATGGCAGCGGGATGGGCGGTGCACACCTGTATCAACGGAAGAAGGATTTGAAGTTCGAGCGAGTGATTGACGAGGATCAGATTTGGAAGTTCTTCGAAAAGCAAGCGCTGGCTGGAAAAGAGCGGCCGTCAGATTGGGACGTGCACATCGTCGATTTCATTGCCTGGAGCCCCGACTCAGCGCGCGTCCTCTTCTCGCTCAGGACGGGCATGCGGGTGCCCGGTAAGGGTTCGCTCGGATACTACGGTTGGCATGCTTACTACAATGTGCGCACCGGCAAATTCGAAGTGACCGATTATTTGCGCGCGCTGACTCGGTCTGCTCACAAGATTCGACCCGAAGATCAGGATAAGGGACCGGTGTCTACCGCCGCCTCGGCCGAGCCGTTAGCCGATCTTCCGCCGGAGACAGAATTGCGGAAGCGCGCCGAGGAAGCTGATCGGCGCGAGAAGAAGCTTTACGAACAAATTGTGGCGAAGGTCAGTAAGGAACAGGCAGCGAACGAGCGCGATGCTCAGCGTGACTGGAGCAGGACACGAGAACCAAGTGCGAAGTTTTATGCCAAATCCGGTCCGAAAGCGACGGCGGGACAACGCTACTGGCAATACATGCTCGACAGCGCTGAAAACCGGTTGAAGTCTCTTGAGTCGTATTACGGATTTTTGGTCCCACCGCCGGAACAGGCGTGGGACCACTTCGCTGGTATCTGGCGCGGAGATACCGCGGCCGATGTGAAGAAGCTCTTCGGCGATCCGATGCCTAACGAGGCTAACGCGGGCCCGGAGCTTCGCTATTTCGACGGCGCGCTCGTCATCACCTGCGACAAGCAAACACAGCGAGTGAAGTCCGTTTGCCTCGATCTTTCAACGGAAACCTTTTGGATGCAGTGGCGGGCGGCTTCAGCAAAGCGCCATCTCTACGAACTGCAATGGGATTGGTCCGGCGAAAATTATGAATCATTGCGGAAGCTCTTCGGGCCGAAACTCGAAAAGCACAGCACCGAGCGCGGCGAAGCCTTCAATTACGCCTATTCACCTCGGACCACGGTCTCTTGTCATCCGGATCCGCAAGATGGCAATTGCTCAGCCATGTGTGTGCTCTGGAACCATCCACTAAAATGAAAACAAAAATGTACCTTATCGCGTTGCTTGTAGTCAGTACGCTCTCTCCGAGCATGCTCGGTCAGGAGACGTTTCGCGGCGGAATCGTTTACGGTCCGAAAGCCGCATTCAAAATCGATGCGCCTGACGCCTGGGTTTTGGACAACAAATCCGGAGTCAAACAAGGGTTGCCATGTGTCCTTTACCCGAAGGGTTCATCCTGGGCAGACGCGAAAACGATCATGTACGCGAAGATAGCCAGCACTGAATTTGAAGATGTAAACGAATTCGTAGCATGGGCGATCAAAGGCATGAAGGCAAAGCATGGTACCCCAAAGCAGAAAATTGCTTCTGGCAAAACTCAGGACGGCCGCGATTACTTCATCAACGAATATCCAGCGACCAAGACCTACTCACAGTGGGAACGGGTGGGCTACGTCCAACTTCCGCGCGCGGTCGCTTACATCGTGCTCTCATCCCGCGATAAGACGAACTATTCCAAAGACGCCCCCGCGCTGGACAAAGCGATCGCAAAGAAAACTTACGCCTTTGTTAAAAAGCGTTCCGATTCGGAGAATGGCGCTGGCGAGCTTTCGCTTCAAATCAAACAGGTGAGCAATGATGGCATGATCGATCTGGATGCGTCGGAGCAATGCCGCTTTGGCGACTGCAGGGGCGAAACAATCTTTAAGGTAAACGAACGTTTGCGCCTGAGCGACGAGCCTAACGGGCCGCGTCTCGAAATACAGAAGATGCGCCGACTACCTAACGACTAATGAGCCGAAATTCTTTCACGCCGTCCTGTTAATTCATCGCGTGTTCACACGCCGAAACGCTGTTCACAGCGCCGAGAGCAAGCTAGCCGCCGAACAACTTCAGGTCGGAGTAGATGAGGGGCTTGGCTGCGGCGACGCAGGAGTTGTCTTGTTTTTTTCCCGGATTTTTGTGGCGCGCTGTCGAAGCGGATCGGCCTTTGCCTTGTCGCCCATCGCTTCGTAAACCTTGGCGAGATCATTCAGGCAGGTCGCAGTCTCGGGGTGTTCAGGGCCGCGAGCTTTTTCGGTGACCTCGACCGCACGAAGCGCGTACGATTCGGCTTTTTTGTATTCGCCTTTCTCACGATAAAGAACACCGAGATTGTCGAGAGCCGCGCCAGTCTTGTAGTGGTTGGGTCCGAGTTTGTCCTCAAAGAGTTTTAATCCTTTCTGGAAAAGTGGTTCAGCTTTGTCGTACTTAGCCATGCCCTCATAAATGGCGCCGAGGTTATTGTATGCAGTGGCAGTCATCTGGTGCGTCGGGCCGAATTTCTTTTCGGAAAGCTTCAGAGCCTGTTGGGCCAAAGGTTCCGCTTTGGTGTAATCTTTTTCGAGCCGATACAGGTCTGCCAAACCACCAATACTCGAGACCAGGTCGGGATTGTTTGGTCCCAAAGCTTTTTCGCGGATCTTCAAAGCGCGCTCGTAGAACGGCTCCGCTTTCTTGTAGTCGCCCATCATCTGGTAAAGCACTCCGAGGTTGTTGAGGCACGTGGCTGTGTTTGGATGTTCGGGACCTGCGGCTTGTTCGGTAATCTTGAGCGAGCGCTGGTAAAGTGGTTCAGCTTTGGCGTAGTCGCCTGCGTCCATATAAACCCAGGCCAGGTTATTAATGCTTTCTCCAGTCGCTGGATTGTTCGGGCCAAAAATTTTCTCGCGTGTCTCGAGTGATTTCTTAAACAGCAATTCGGCCTTTGCCAGATCGCCTTGATCAAGGTAAATCGCGCCCAGATTATTTTGGACGTTCGCGGTGTGAGGATTTTCCGCGCCGAACGCCTTTTCGTAAATCTTCAACGCGCGCTCATACATCGGTTCAGCCTTAGCGAAGTTGCCTTGGTGATAATAGAGTGTGCCCAGGTTGCTTAGGCTGTTTGCAACCTGCGGATTGTCGGGGCCAAGCGTTTCCTCGCGGATTTTCAAGACTCGCACATATAACGGTTCCGCCTTAGCCGAATCTCCCTTATCCTGGTAGAGGAGCGCGAGGTTGCTCATCCCTGACAGGGTGTTGGGATGCTTTGACCCAAGTTTATTCTCCCAAATCTTGATCGCCCGTTTATACAGGGGCTCCGCTTTTGCGTAATCACCGCTTTCCCGATAAGCCTCGGCGAGATTGTTGAGACTAATCGCGGTATACGGATGGTCCGGACCGAGCGCTTTTTCTCGAATCTTCAATGCACGTTGGTAAAGCGGCAAGGCTTTGGCTTGGTCGCCCATCGAGCTGTACAAGAACGCGAGATCGTTTAAGCTGTCCGCGGTTTCCGGATGTTCCGGGCCGTAATTTTTCTCGCAATACTTCAACACTTGCTCCGCGATTGGTAATGCTTCCCGAAACTTGCCCGCGCTGCGCAGTTCCTCGATTTTCTGAACCATCTCACGAACGTCAGACGTTTCCTGGCCTGGAGCAGAACTGAAGCACAGCGCGATTGCGCAAAGACATGCGGTGCGACGCAACCAGCGATTAATTATTCGCTGGGCCTTCGAAAGCTTTTCAGCCAGTTCTTTCATGACCCGAGAGTGAGGATAAGAATCTTGGATTGCAAGCAAACTCTGCCGGGACATGTGGACGCGCGTTACCACCTTTCTACAGTGGAATTGCATTGTGCTGCCTCTTCGTGCTGCCTATCATTAAGAGGCAATGAAGCCGTGCGCTTACATCTTAGGCATCGGCTGCATGCTAATTGCCGCGCGGTTTGCTGTTGACAGACTCATTGCGACCGAACCTTCCGTGCAACCTGAGCCGCGGTGGATTGAGATAGGATCGGAGAAAGCTGTCATAGCTCGTGATTCTAAGTCCGCGGATGGTCGCAATGCTCTGGCTTGGACAGTTGATAGCAGTGAGCCAGTCGATTGGGCGCTGCTGGAAAAGGATCCCAATCGTTTCTACGAACAATACGACGTGAAGGCGATCTGGGTTGTCAATCTCGCCGACAAAAAGAAAGTAGGCTCGGTGGGGGACATAGGAGGCTATTTGCGGCCAGGTAGTCATCGAACATTGAGCGTCGCCTGGGGGCCGATCGAAAACGGAAGACGGTTTGCTTTGGCTGCGTATCAGTGGAAATGGGGCACCGATACATTGCTTCTTCTGGACGTGGGCCCGGATGACTGTCGCTCCGCCCAGATCGGGCCTGTCTTAGATAAGGCTGTCGAGGCACAGATTAAACGTGCCAAGTCGCAGAAGCGCGGCCTGTTGGATTCTACTTATCTCCTTACCGGCCTGCCGGAACTTGGAAAGACAACTGGCTTTTCCAGCGCGACCACGGTTGGTCTTCCATTCGTTACTAAAGATCGTGAGCACGATGCTCGTATCAGTGAAGGCATTCTGTCACTTAAGCTCGCCCATGCGGGCGAAGCTCCTGCTGCCAGCGTCGTTAGGCTAACTCCCGGACCGCTGCCGGACGATCCCTTTTCCGAGTCAGCACGACTTGCTAAGGCCGACCGCGAATTGAATGCGGTTTATTCGGAGTTGTTAAAACATCTTGATCCGTCGGCGCGAGAAAAACTGAGAATCGAACAACGCGCGTGGCTCGAGCAACGGGATCGACAGGCGGACGAAGCGGTACACAACAAGAGCGATTCCGAGAACGCACGCATTATTCGCGATCGCATTCTGCGCCAGTTGACTGAGGAACGCTCCGCGGAATTGCGAAAACGGGAAGCGGAGCCAAAGTAGCGTTTACCGCGATCACTTGTTGTGCAGCGGGACCGCTGTCGCTTCACGTCCCGCAAGAGACAGAAAGTAAAGCTTTAACCATCCGTGATCGCTTTGTTT
Organism: Verrucomicrobiota bacterium; assembly: GCA_046725285.1. Lineage (GTDB taxonomy): Bacteria > Verrucomicrobiota > Verrucomicrobiia > Chthoniobacterales > UBA10450 > Udaeobacter. The sequence goes on along the minus strand of JBKOYG010000004.1, from coordinate 43,341 downwards.
TTATGTCGATCTTAGTCCACTTTCTTGTCGGTGACGCTTTGCACGAATGCTTTGCGGTTCGCATCGAAGGCAATCGTCACAGTTTGGGAACAACTGTGCCCGCCTCCATCTTCGGTCATCCGTGATTCATCAACAGCGATCACAAGGGCACCAGATTTCAACCACGCTTTCGGTGATTCCGTGGCTTCGGTTGTTTTGAGAAATTTCTTCGCTTCTTCAGCCGTAAGATTTCAGTGGCACTCTGGAACCTCCCCAGAAGGGAACTGCACCTCTTCAAACTTTGAGCCATTTCGAAAGTAAATGTGCGTCGTTCCCCCGCGACGATCAGGCTCGAAATGAGCGACTCGCTTTGAATCTTTCGACCACAGGAGTCTCATGTCTTCCACAAAGTTACCGTAAACGTCGAGATCGAGTAATGCTTTCTTCGTTCGTAAGTCGATAATCGCAGCTTCCCAGCCTTCTTTGCCTTTATATATCCGCAACGCGAATTTCTTATCCGGCGACTTGTCTTTGATGATCTCCTCCGCTTGGAGCAACGAAACGACACCCAGTGCGATCAGAATCGACGCGAAGAGCGTCATTGTTCTCATCTTGATCGGAACCGAGCCTCCGTGTTGCTGCGGTAACTGCCACACACTATTACGCGCCGCAAGAGACCGAAAGTAAAGCCTCAATCTTTTTCGGATCGCACCGATAAATTGTGGTTGCCGCTCCCTCGTAATATTGCGACACGACGACCACTTCCATCTTGCCGTCGCCGTCCAGATCCAGCACCGCGATCAGTTTGTAAGCGTTCGGCGCGTTGAAGCTCGCGTTGTCGTCGGTGGACTTATAAGCCTTCGGATAGAATTCTCCTTCAACAAGTTGTGTTTCCACTTTTCCAGCAACGACCCGGCGCAACAATACCATCGAATAACTGCCTGCCGGCGACCGCATCGGTACGCGGTCTTTGCTGAAATAATTTGTCGCGCTGATTAGGACTTCATCTTCGCCATCACCATCCAAATCGACGCGAACGATGTTTTCGATTTTGACTTTCGGCTGCTTGATTCCCTTTGTTTTCAGGAAATCGCGCACGGCATCGACATAGACTTTTTGTGTCCGATCGATCAGTTGCGGCTTCCGCGGCAACGCATTCCATGGCGCGGCCAGCGCGATCGCGCCCTTCTCTGGCTTTGGCGAAAGCGAAACAGTAAGCACGTCTGAACACACATCCTCTTCTGACGGTTTCGGCTTGCCGCCTTTGGCTTCGCCGAACGCCTGAGTCAGCCCATAGACTCGATACGTCGTTTCACCAGTTAGCGTCTTCGCGGCTTCTTCTGCTTCCATCCATTTGCCATCGGCGGTCGCGCCAGACAGGTACCCGCTTCGGACCTCCAAAATTGGATGGAGCTCGGCCGCCGGCGCGGCAGCGCAAATCAACAACGCACTAAGGGCAGTAATGGACTTCACGGGCGACGTTCTTTGATCGCCTGCAGAATTTCGGCGATTGCTTCGGCGCGCGGTTTGGCGCCGAGATTGCCTTTGCCGTGGGCGCAGACGCTGACTGCGTCGGCTCCATGTCGCGTTTTCCGATCACGAACATGATGTGGACTTTCATTTGTTCAGTGTGCCGGATCTTGTCGCTAGGTTTAGGCGAAGGCCAGGCGTCCTTTTGGCTCAGGAATTGGCCATGAAGCCTCGCGTGCAGCTTTAAGATAGGCGTCGATCACTTCCTCGGCGTTCTGCAGGGCTTCTACTCGTGTTGCGCCGTCGGTGATAATGCTCGGCAGTTCTGGGACCTCGGCAAGAAAATGCCCGTCTTGTTCGCTCCAGTAAACCACGACTTCGTATTTATTACTCATAGTAATTTATTTTTCTGAAGCACCTTGCGCGCCTGGCGAACCTGATAATTCTTCGCCTTTCCGCCGCGGGGTTGCAAGTTAATCGCCTCGCTAATGCCGGGTTTGCGAAAGAAATGGTGGCTTCCCGAAATCCGCATTTCAAATCCGAGGTGCTGAAGTAACTGACAAAGTTCAGTAAAGCGCCACGACGCATCGCATTGTGGATCGCGCAGCCGATCCAGTAGCTTGTCCTGTCGGCTCATCCGCGCCGCTCTTTAATTGACACTAAGATTTCTGCGATCGCTTCGGTGCGCGGCTTCGCGCCGAGGTTGCCTTTGCCGTGGACGCGAACGCTGACCGCATTGGCGTCCATGTCGCGCTTTCCGATCACAAACATGGTATGAACTTTCATTTGTTCAGCGCGCTGGATTTTGCCGTTGATCTTGTCGGAGCTGTCGTCGATTTCCGCGCGGACTTGATGGGCCCGCAGTTCATTGAGAATCGAACGTGCGTAATCGAGTAACTTCGGATCATCGCCGATCGTGAGAATGCGCACCTGTTCCGGCGAGAGCCAGAGCGGGAAATTGCCGGCGTAATGCTCGATTAAAAATCCAATAAAACGTTCGTGCGTACCGAGCGGCGCGCGATGGATGCAGATCGGAATCTTGTCGATGTTGTCACGGTCCTTGTAGCGAAGATCAAAACTGCGCGGTTGCGCGAAATCGACCTGATTGGTCGCGATGGAAAACTCACGTCCGATCACGCTCCACGCTTGCACGTCGATCTTCGGGCCGTAAAAGGCAGCTTCATTCGGCACTTCGACATAATTAATTCCAGAATTCTTTAAGACGTTGCGCGTCATCTCCTCGGTCTTTTTCCAAAGCTCCGGTTCATTCACAAATTTCTGGCCGAGCATTGCGGGATCGTGAGTCGAGAAGCGCATCAGATATTTGTCGATCCCGAACAGCTTGAAATAATTCAGATACATCTCGTTCACGGCGTTGAACTCCGCCTCGAACTGCTCCGGCGTCATGTAGAGATGGGCGTCGTTCATCTGCAGCGAGCGTGCCCGCATAAGACCGAACAACTCGCCGCTTTTCTCGTAGCGGTAATCCGTCCCATACTCCGCCAACCGGAGCGGGAGGTCACGATAGCTACGAGGCAGCGCTGCAAACAACTTGTGGTGATGCGGACAGTTCATCGCCTTTAGGTAATAGAGGTCTGCGCCCGGAAGCTTCTCGAGCTTTCTTTGGGCATCGATGTAATCATCAAAGACTTCTTTGATTTTGGCAGGCAGCTTTCCGAGTGCTGCCTCTTCACCGAGAATAATCTTTTCTGCGTACATGGGCGCATTCTCTTCGTCGATGCCCCGCTTCACCGCTTCGGCAACGGCGAGCATTCCAACTCGATGCCATCCTTGCCCAATTCTTGATTCAAGCTCTTCGCGTTCTACTCGGTGTTCATCTAGCTCCATCGGCGGGAACATCGATTCGACATAGTAGGGGACGTGACCGCTCTTTTTGTACAGGCTTTCACGCGCGATGTGCGGCGTGCGCACGCGCTGATAACCGGCTGCGAATTCAGTTTCCTTTGCCAGTTTCTCCAGTTCTTCAGCGATGACTGCGCCGCGCGGCAGAAACATTGGCAAACCGGGGCCGACGTCATCGTCGAAAACGAAGAGCTCCAGTTCGCGTCCGAGCTTGCGATGATCGCGCTTCTTCGCTTCCTCAAGCATGGCGAAGTAGTCGTCGAGCTCCTTTTTTGTTTTGAACGCGGTGCCGTAAACGCGCTGAAGTTGGGGATTTTTTTCGTCGCCTTTGTAGTATGCGCTCGCCACGCTCGTAAGGCGAAATGCGCCGATGTCCCCAGTGCGCTTGACGTGGCGGCCGGCGCAGAGGTCGATGAAATCGCCGCTGCGATAGAGCGAGATTTTTTCGTCGGGTGGAATGTTCTCGATGATGTCGAGCTTGAACTTGCTTGGGTCTGAACGTTCACCCAGTGCCGCAAGCCGGCCTTTTTTCCCAAGGGCGAGCGCTTCATCGCGCGAAACTTCAATCCGCTCGAATGGATGGTTCGCTTTGATCTCCTTCTTCATCTCTGCCTCGATCCTTTCGAAATCATCGGGTGAGATACGGTGCGGGAGATCGACATCGTAATAGAACCCATTCTCCACTGGCGGCCCGGCGGCGAACTGCGCTTCTGGCCAGATCTTCAAGATTGCCGTCGCAAGTACATGGGAAGCGGAATGCCGGAGACGTTCCAGGTCGGTCATCTGTGCGCGCATTTCAGGTGTTTTGCGTTCCTCAGACATTCTATCCAGAGATTCCTCGACTTCGCTCGGAATGACAAAATACCATTACGTGTAACGCGGAATGACGAAGACGCTCGAGGTCCGTCATCTGCTCACGCCGCTCTAACGTTTTGCGTTCTTCAGACATAATTGGCGGTGAAAATTAACCACGAAGGGCACGAAGGACACAAAGAATTTGGTGTAGCCATTTCGTTGGTCGCCACCTCGGCTCTTTCGTGTCGCCACAAAACATGCAGGCTTGATTTCTCTACGACTTTTTACTTATATCGGATCGTGCCTGCGGTAGCTAACGGAGCACCGGGGAGCGCGACCGGTCAAAGCACTCAAAACGGTGCTGCTGTATTTACCACCACGCATTGGAGCGTGGTGCTGGCAGCGCAAGGCGAATCAGCGGAGGCTAAGGCGGCGCTCGAAAAGCTTTGCCGAACCTATTGGTGGCCGCTTTACGGCTTCGTCAGACGCGAAGGCTACAAGCCAGAGGAAGCACAGGATCTCACTCAAGCGTTTTTTGCGCGGTTGCTTGAGCGGAGGGACCTAGAAACTGTCAGGCAGGAAAGGGGACGTTTGCGGTCTTATCTCCTGGCTTCGATCAGGAATTTTCTCTCGAAGGCACGGCATCGCGAGCTGACCATCAAACGAGGCGAAGGCCGGCCATTAGTTTCGCCGGAGGATTTGCTCGCGCGCGAGCGCACCGACCAGGAACCGGCCCACAAATTGAGTGCCGATCGCGTTTACGAGCGTCGCTGGGCATTAACATTATTGGAGCAAGTGCTCGCCCGGCTCCGAGCCGAATATGAAGCCGCCGGCAAACTGCCGTTATTCGATCGATTGAAAGAATTGCTCGCCAGGGAATCCGGCCAGCCTTCACAGGCTGAAATAGCGGCCGAACTGGGAATGACCGAAAACGCCGTGAAACAAGCCTTTCACCGCTTGCGCCATCGTTATCGACAGTTGTTGCAAGAAGAGATTGCCCACACGGTGGCGGCGCAGGAGGACGTCGAGGATGAGCTGCGGCATTTCATCGCCGTATTGCAAACGTAACCTGTGAAAGAATTTCCGGCAGTACAAACGGGGACGATAAATCGGCCGGAAGACAGGATGAAAACTGCCAGCAAAGTTTGTGCAGAATGCGGCGCCACCGTGTTCGCGGATGCGCCGCAGGGAGTGTGCAGCGTTTGCCTGTTTCGGACTGGTCTCACCTTGCTCCACGACAAAGATGACAAGGCGTTTGAACCAACCTTCGCGCGGATGTCGAAAGATTTCGGCGATTACGAATTACTCGAAGAAATCGGACACGGTGGCCAGGGCGTGGTTTATCGGGCACGGCAAAAAAGTCTCAACCGGCTTGTGGCGCTCAAAGTGATTGGCCTCGCTCACTGGGCGACAGAAGCACACGTGAAGCGCTTTCGTCTCGAAGCAGAAGCCGCCGCCAGCCTGAACCATCCGTCCATCGTCCCGATTTACGAAGTCGGAGAGCGCGACGGTGCCTGTTACTTCAGCATGGGACTGGTGGAGGGTGGCCAACTCGATGCCGTCGCGAAGCGCGAACCGATACCAATCCGTCACGCAGCGGAACTGATCGCGAAGCTGGCCCGCACCGTTTCCTACGCGCATGAGCACGGCATTCTTCATCGAGACATCAAACCTGGAAACATTCTGCTGGACACAAAAGGCGAACCGCATCTCACCGATTTCGGACTGGCACGGTTGGTTGAGACAGAGAGTAGCGTCACGCGCACAATGGAAGTTTTGGGCACGCCGAGTTATATGGCGCCGGAACAAGCGGTAGGAAATAATGCGCGCGTCAGTAGCGCCACGGATATCTACGGACTCGGCGCAGTGCTTTACCAACTGCTCACTGGCCACCCACCTTTTGCTGGTAGTACCACTTATGAAACTGTCCGATTGGTTTTGGACACCGAGCCGCGGCAACCGCGTTTGTGGAATCGGAAAATCGATCGCGACCTTGCAACGATCTGCCTGAAGTGCTTGGACAAAGATCCGCAGCGCCGTTATCCATCCGCCCTCGCGCTCGCCGAAGATCTTGAACGCTGGCTAAAGCAAGAGCCGATCCGCGGCCGGCGCACCGGAATCTTCACCCGAGGAAGGAAATGGGTGCGGCGGAATCCAACTAGTGCGTTGCTGGCGGCATCACTGGTCGCCCTCGCAGCGGCGATAGGCGCTTTGGCGTTGGCGCTTCCGTTCTACTGGCATCGGAACCTGACAACGAGCTTACCGCCTGGGAAGAGCGTCGCGGTCTTGCCTTTTGAAAATCTCAGCAAAGACGAAGAAAACGCATTTTTCGCAGGAGGCGTGCAGGACGACATTTTGACTGATCTCGCCAAGGTTGCGGATCTGAAAGTCATCAGCCGAACGAGCGTGATGAAATACAAAAGCGGCTTGCAACGCAACCTTCGCGAGATCGCGAAAGATTTGGGTGTTTCGCATGTCGTGGAAGGCAGCGTCCAACGCGTTGGCGAGCGAGTTCGGGTGAATGTGCAGCTAATCGATGCGCAGAACGACGCGCATCTTTGGGCTGAAGATTACGATCGCGATATTGCCGACATTTTTGCTATTCAGAGCGAAATCGCGGAGCAAATCGTCGATCAGCTTCGCGCCAAGCTTTCGGCGGCGGAAAAGGCCGCCATCGCGGAACGGCCAACCGCCGATTTAGCAGCTTATGCCCTTTATACAAGAGCCAAGGAGATCAACATCTTCGATAATTGGGAGGGCGCGGAAAAAAGCGCGAACCAGAAAGTCGAACTGCTCGAAAAGGCGATACAGCGCGACTCGAACTTTGCTCTGGCCTATTGCGCCCTCGCGAAAACCCGGACCTTCCTCTCTACGGGGACCGATGAGCACCTCGAGTTAGCAAAGAAAGCGGCGGAGGCCGCATTGCGGGTCCGCCCGGACTTGGGCGAGGCTCATCTGGAACTGGCTCGCTACTACTTCTACGCTGCCGTCTACGCGGACACTGCTGATTTCGACCGGGCACGTGACGAGTTGGCGATTGTTCGCCGTAAATTGCCCAACAACGCTGAAGCGCTTTTGATCGCCGCCAAGATTGATAGGCAGCAAAATCGCTGGGACTCTGCGGTGGCTAATCTTCGAAAGGCAGTCGAACTCGATCCACGCAACGTTGAGGCCGGACACTGGCTCCGGGTAACTTATTTTGAGATGCGGCGCTACTCCGACCATGAAAAACTCGTGACGAAGGATGCTGCGAGCGGCGACCCTTGGAGCCAGTCTTGGCTAGCGGCGATTAAGCTGGCGCGGGGCGATCCGGTCGCAGCTCAATCTCTTCTTGATCAAGTGCCGCTCGACTTTAGTCCGAAGGACGTAATCTGGCTGATCCGATTTGACGCAGCCCTTTACTTGCGTGATTACGATGCAGCAAGTCGAGTGATTGCTGCTGGGAAGTGGGCGGATGATAACCGTGCCGTGACTGAGGGAGAGCTTGCGCGTGCGCGTGGTGATAAGCAGAAGGCGCTGGCGGCGTTTGCAGCCGCGCGCGAGAAGCTCGACGCGATGTGGGGCGACAAGCCCAAGACTGATAATTTCGATTACTTGAAGGAAGTCTCGGAGATTGATGCCGGGCTTGGTCGAAAAGACCAGGCGATCCGTGAGGCGCGGCGCGCGGTTGATCTTAATGCCAATCGCCCTCTCGAACGCACCTACTCAGTTGTCAACCTGGCGCTGGTTTACGCGTGGACCGGCGAGCGCGAGCGCGCGCTCGAGCAACTCGAAATTGTCGCGGCGATCCCGGCTGGCCGGGATTACGGCGACCTCCTCTTGAATCCGTGTTGGGATTCTTTGCGCGGCGACAAGCGCTTCGACAAGATCGTCGCCGCAGCCAAGGCTGCCAGCAGATAGCAGACACGAATTTCACGAATTCGCACCAATTGCTGAATTGGTTGCTGCAAGTGGTCTGAAATTTCGTGACAATTCGTGTAATTCGTGTCCAGGAAAGAGGACTACAAAAGGGAGCTTGTTCTTTGCCGCGGCAGTCTGCTAAAAACGACGCAGGGCTAATCAAAGGAGCTTGTCATCAAGAGACCATTCACTTGGTGTGCGGGATGGGGCATAGCGACAATGGATTTGCTGCTGTCCTCGGCCACATTTGCTCAGTTGCCAGCTCCCGCCGGTGCACCTCCGGCGACAGCACCGGGCCAGGCCGAAGCCGAGCGAGTGATTGTCACCGGTTCGAATATTCCGACAGCGGAAGAGACCGGGCCCAATCCAGTGGACACGTACCGCCCGGCAGACATTGAAAAATTGGGCATTCGGAACGCTACCGACTTGCAAACTTTTCTGCCGCAGGAAGCAGGCGGCACCGTCAACCTGAACATTGGCAATGGTGGTGACGGTACTGTGCAGATCAATTTGCGTGGTCTGCTCCCAAAAGAGACGTTGATTCTAGTCGATGGAAAACGTTTCGCCTATGGTTCGTTAGGGGTCGCCGGGTTTAGCCAGGGCCAGGACATTAACCTCATTCCCTTCCCGATGATCGATCACATCGACATCCTGAAGGATGGCGCCTCGGCTGTGTACGGCTCTGACGCTGTTACCGGCGTAGTCAACTTTTTTTTGATACACAAATTCCGTGGTCTGGAGATCGGGGGAAGCTACGGGAATACCAACCTGGGAGCATCCAACGACATGGGCGAGTGGGAGGGATGGCTCAAAGCCGGCACCAGAGATGATAAGACCGACATTGTGGTGGTTGCTGATTTTTGGGAGCGTACCGGCGGCCTCTTTAGCCGTGACCGGGACATTTCTGCCAACGGGAACTTCATCCCGTGGGGAGGGTTCGATACTCGCAGTGGGAACTTCCCGGGTCGCGTTGGCGGCTTCCGCTTGCTTCCGGGCATGTTTTTTGGTCCGGGCGGTACACCGCTGCCCGGGGTGAACACGCCGATCCCGCACTCGGCGCCGAACGCGGCGACTTCGCCATTTTACATCAGACCAGAAACGCTCGGGATCGGTTTTCTTGGTGACCCAGCGCTCTTGGATGGAAATTACGTCTTGTATAACTTCGCCGCGATCACACCAGCGCTACCGCCGGCTGATCGCCAGGTGTACTATGGTTCGTTCGCGCGCGACTTGTGCGACAAGTATTTGACGGCGTTTGCCGATTTCAAAGTCGCGCGATCATTCTTCGATGCGTCGTTGGCAGCTGTACCGTTTGTGCCTGATCCGTTCAAGATACCGGGCACCAATGAAGCCTTTAGTCCATTAGCTGGCATCAGTGTGCCAATCTCAAATCCGTTTAATCCGTTCACAGTCGCTGATGCGACTATTCCAAATTACTTTCCTGACGGAAGCGGTTTGCCGGTGACCACAGGCGTTCGGTTTCGCGGCATTAACGACACTGGCATAAGAAGCGAGAAGTTCACCTACTGGGACACTCTCTTTGACGTTGGGCTCAAGGGCGAGATGGGAGAATTTGGCGATTATTTCAAAACTTGGAACTGGGAAACCGGTTTCCGTTATTCGCGGAACGAGGGGCAGAATCTGTCGATAGGTGAGGTTAGCCAGCCTGGCTTACGGGACGCGCTCTTGGATACGAACCCGGCCACGGCGTTTGATCCGTTCCTGAATTTCGATGCGCACAACACGGCACGGGCCAGGCAGAGAGTTTACGTCACTCTGCATAACTCGGGCGAATTCGAGTTGCCATTAGGTTATGCAACGATCAACGGTGACTTGTTTAACCTTCCGGCCGGTCCGGTCTCCTTTGCCATCGGCGGTGAGTACCGCGGGGAGAGAATGACGCGCGATCGTGACCCGCTTAATCAAACGTTTAACTCGATTGGCTCCGTGGATGGCAAGGCTTCCGGGTGAACCGGGATGTCTGGTCAATCTACCAGGAGGTGCGCGTTCCCTTCACCAGTCCCACATGGCACTTCCCAGGCTTTTACAGTTTCGAGGTTGACTTCGCCGAGCGGGAGGAATGGTACAGCCAGAACACTTCGACAGTTCTAGCTCCATTCCAACCGGCGACTGGCTCACAGTATAACGGCCAGAGGCCAAAGGTATCTGTCCGCTGGCAGCCGCTTGACCCGAAATGGATCGGCGCGCTTACCTTGCGTGGTAGCTACACTGAGGCGTTCCATGCGCCAACACTATTCGAGATGACGCCGGCAGGCACACAGAACTTCCCACTGGTGCACGATCCGTTTTCAAGGCTGACCCCGGACTTTGTCGAGGAACGGATTAGTGGAAATCCATTTCTGCAACCAGAAGTCGCCTATGAATGGTCCTACGGGATCGTTTACAGCCCGAAATGGCTCAAGGGCCTTACCGTGAGCGCGGACTGGTGGCATATTGATTTGCGATCACTCATATCGTCGCTCGGCGCGCAATTCATTATCGAGGCCAATCTTCCCGGCCTGGTATTTCGTACGCCTCCGCCACCTGGTACTCCACCCCTTCCGAATGGTCAGCCAGACCGCGGCGCAGTTTACCTCGTCATCGATCCTAACGAGAATCTCTCTGGAGCGATTTTCGAAGGTCTCGATTACGAAGCGATCTATATTCTGGACTCTTCGATTTTCGGCCGCGGCGATTTTGGCCGGCTGACATTCACGGTCAACGGCACGTGGCTCTCCCGGGCCGAGCTTCAGGTTAACTCCCGGACGAAACGATTTGGTATCGCCGGTGAGTTTTTGCCGCCGGGATTCAACCTGACCAGTTCCCTGCCATGGAGTCGAGCTAATTTTAGTCTGTACTACGACGGTCCAAATGACACGTGGATGCAGGGTTTTGATATCGGCGCAGTGGTCCACTGGATTGGCCAATACGAGGACGACAATGTCAGTCTCACAGGATCGACCAAGTTCCAGATGCCTAGAACCGGCGGGCCGGGATTCAACGCCGCTCCTTTTCCTCAGCGCGCGCGGAAGGTGGCCGACTGGGCTACGCTCGACTTGATCGCATCGTACACGTTTAACCTGCCACCGCCCGCTCCTGTGGAGGTCCCCGGTTTTGCCAAGGGCGGCGGTAAGAACGTGAAGATGAAGGACGGTAAGGAGAAAAGCGTCATGCCTGTTTCCACGGCTGAGTACAATCCCTGTGGATGGCGTGGATGGTTGAATCACGCCACGATCACGCTTGGTATGCAGAACGTGTTCGATGAAGACCCGCCGTTTGTAGCCGGCAGCTTCGAGAATGGCTATGACGAGTCGCTTGCCACCATCAAAGGCCGGTTCTGGTACGTCCAGCTAAAGAAGAGATTCTAAGAAACCTGTTCGACCGGGTTTTTCGAACAATCGAGTCTGACGGTGATCCGCGCTTTGAAAGAATTCTGGAAGAAGCGAAGCAGCCGGTCGCGCTGAAGTAACTTCTGGGACGCGCACGCCGCTCGCGTGCTGGTTTCGGCGAGGCGCCGAAACGAACTTAACAGAAGGCAACTAAGACAACGAAAGGGTCTGTATCGAAGTTGCTTGTAGAAATTCCGACAGATTGCTTGCGTGTAAGCATTGCTTACATCACAGTCTGTTCATGCATGCAACAATTTACGGTCGCGGACAGATGGTGATACCAGCCAAGGCTAGAAAGGAAGCCCGCATTGACACCGGCGACGTCGTCAACGTTCTGCCGGAAGGCGACGGTCGCCTAGTTTTGATTCGAATGGAACGGCCGAAGCCAAAACCACCGAACAAAGTTCGAATCATTCGCCGAAAAGGAAAACACTCATTGCTTTCCATCGGTCGGCCGATTTCGCGCGAGGAAATCTTCAAAGCGCTCGAACAGTTTCCGCCGTGATTTACCTGCTTGATGTCAACATGCTCATTGCCGCAATCTGGCGGGAGCATCAAGACCAGCGCAGGGTTGAAGCTTGGTTGCGCGGCAAACAAACCGCAACTTGCCCGATTAGCGAACTGGGCTTCTTGCGAATCAGCAGCGGGGACACATTTCCACTTCGGGCCGAACCGGAGCCCTGTCGAAATGCTCTTTCGGAATTTGTTCGGAAGCATCGTTGTCGGTTTATCCCGGATGATTTTTCACCGCAAAGAATCGCCGCGGAATCGAGCAGGCAATTTACCGATTTGTATCTCGCTGAATTGGCCGAAAGACATCGAATGAAACTGGCGACGCTCGACACGCGTATTTTCCATCGGGCGATTGCGCTCGTTTCTTAAAGCCGCAACGCGTTTCGCTTCTAACAAGAAGAAACGAAGACCTTTCCAGTTGAGCAGAACAGAATCTTTGTTTCCTTTGCCCGCTCGCGAAAGCCTTCGGAGTTATCTTCTGTTTAGAAATCTCCGCCTGACCGCTCCCAATCCGTGACATCCAGGTAATCCGCGGCCTGCGACGTCGGAAGCCTCGGCAAAGGCGGGTTTTCAAAAGATTCTCGCGCTTTCCGTGTAACCTCAGGCCGAATTTCCGGCTGTACAACTGTGATCATGAAGAACAAACTAACGGAAACGAAATTGAGATCTGGCATTGGTCTCACACGTCATTTAACAAGCGGCGTACTGTGTTTAGCAGTAATCAGTCTAATCTGCGCGCACGCGTCGGCGCAGAATCTGTTCGCGGTAGGTGTGGATCCAACCACCGGCGGCTTCAACGGCAGCATCGATGAGTTCACTCCAAACGGAGTGCGAAGCACTTTTGCCTCCGGCTTAACGAGCCCATTTGCTTTGGCCTTTGACAGCAGGGGCAATCTGTTTGTGGCAGATGATGGGAGCGGCGCCGTCTATAAATTTACTCCGGCTGGAGTGCGAACCACCTTTGCCCTTGGGCTATCTGTTACAGTTGGTCTGGCCTTTGACAGCGCAGGCAACCTGTTTGCGACGGAATTCTACAGCGGCCATATCTATAAATTTACTCCAAACGGAGTGCGAAGCACTTTTGCCTCCGGATTGTTTGCACCTCAAGGTCTCGCTTTTGACAGGGCAGGCAACCTGTTTGTGGCTGTTGGGGGAGGAGTCGATAAATTTACTCCGACCGGCGTGCGAACCGCGTTTGCTTTCGGCTTAACGACCCCGTTTGCTCTGGCCTTTGACAGCGGGGGCAATCTGTTTGTGGCGGATGGCGGCGATCCGTGGGCCTACCCCCCAGTGGACGGGGCAGTCTATAAATTTACTCCGACCGGGCTGCGAAGCATCTTTGCGTCTGGATTGACTTATCCAAATGGTCTGGCTATTGACAGCGCGGACAATCTGTTTGTCGCAGATGTGCGTTGGGAACAACAGCGCCTGGCTGGCAGCATTCTTAAGATTACTCCGAGCGGGGTACGAACCACCTTTGCCTCCAGAATCGTTGCAGCTATGGCTTTCCAGCGAAACCTTGCGCCAAACCCTGCGCCGTATGATTTTAACAGCGACGGGCATTCAGATTATCTCCTTTACAATTCCAGCACGCAGCAGACGGCGGTGTGGTACATGAATAACGCCGTCTTTGTCAGCGGCGCTTATGGTCCGACTCTTCCAGCGGGCTGGAGCGTGGTGAGTGTGGCGGATTTCAATGGCGATGGGAAACCGGATTACTTACTCTTCAATGCTAGCACGCGTCAGTCAGCCATCTGGTGTTTGTCTGGAGTGACGTTTCTCGGAGGCGCCTATGGTCCAACTCTCCCCAGCGGCTGGACATTGGTAGCGACGGGCGATTTTAACGGCGATTCCAAGCAAGATATGTGCTGTATAACACGATCACCCGACAAACGGCGGTGTGGTACATGAACAACGCCGTCTTTGTCAGCAGCGCTTATGGTCCGACTCTTCCGGCTGGCTGGAGCTTAGCGGGTGTGGCGGATTTCAATGGTGATGGAAGACTTGATTACTTACTTTTCAATGCGAGCACGGGTCAGTCAGCCATTTGGTATCTGTCGGGAGTCACGTTTCTGGCAGGCACCTATGGCCCGACCCTGCCCGGCGGTTGGACATTAGTAGGGGCTGCCGATTTTAACGGAGATGGCAAGCCGGACTATGTCATTTACAAGGCGAGCACCCGCCAAACAGCGATATGGTATCTGAACAACAACATCTTCGTCAGCGGCGCATACGGTCCGACTCTTCCGGCCGCCTGGAGCTTAATCGCGCCTTAAGTAAAATGAGAACAACCAACCGAGTTTCACTTAGCGGAGATATCTGCGGTCGGTGTTGTTGACCGTTCTAATTTTGCCACAGCCTGCCAGCCTGTCTCGTCAGCTTGCCGAGATCGGGCAATTTCGGTGTCTCCCTCAGAACTGCGTGTGCGAACGTGTTGCGGCAGAGCTGCGCGCAACTGTGGCCTAGCAGCCTGTTGCGCAAACCTCAGTCATAACAAAATAGGGACGCGGTTTTGACCGCGTCCCTGCTTCAGAACGTTAAGATGTTATGGGCGACCTAGTGACCGACTATAGCGGCGGCGGGCTTGAGCAGGGAGTCAGGCTCGGCAATAAGAGTCGCCCACTAACTTCAGAAGCCCTACTTCCAGCTACTCGAGCTTCCCGATTCAATGCTTCAACTGTTTTAACGATTCAACGATTTAAAAATTTCCCAAACTTTCCGTGTAACCTCAGGCCGAATTTCCGGCTGTACATCTCTAACCGTAGCCACATAAACATGCCCACAACAATCCAGGCTCAACAAAGAAAGGAACAAAAATGAATTCGCTGATTCAATTGAAGAAAACACCAATTCTACCACTTCTCTTCGTACTGGCGCTCATCGCGCCTCAGGTAGCGCGCGCGCACGCGGTGACCGACTGGAACGCGATCGCCGCCACCTCGATCATATCGACCGCGGGGCAGCCGCCCCACGCCGCCATACTCAGCTTGGCGATGGTGCAGGGCGCGGTGTATGACGCCGTTAACGCGATGGACCGTGGCCATCAGCCGTACCTCGTGCAACCTCCATCAAATCCAACGGACTCGAAGGACGCGGCCGCGGCGACAGCGGCCTACCGTGTGCTCGTGGGGTTCCCTGATCTCGCCGGCCTCTTCCCCGGACAGCAGCCGACGCTGCAGCCGATCTACGAGAACTACATAGCGGGCCTCCCTGACGACCCGCCGGGATCGAGGGCTGCCGGAGTCGCTATCGGCGAGGTGACAGCCAGGGCGATGCTCATCGACCGACAAAACGACGGACGTTTCGGACCGCCCCCGACGCTCTATCCGCCAGCGCCGGGTATTTGGCGTCCGACGCCACCGAACTTCGGGCTCGACCCCGCCGCGTGGGTCGGGAACGTGCGACCGTTCATTGTCCCGAGCGCTGAGATGCTTCGTACCGACGGGCCAAACGCGCTGACCAGTGACGCCTATGCGGAGGACTTCAACGAGATCAAGGAGATCGGCTCACTCACAAGCACGACCCGAACGGCGGACCAAACCGCTGCTGCGATCTTCTGGCAGGACAGCGGGCCCGCAATCTGGAACCGCGTCTACCGCGCCCTCGCGACGAGCCGCGGGCTGGACATCGTCGAAAGCGCTCGCCTCTTCGCGATGACTAATCTGGCCGCGGCTGACGGCTCGATCGGCTGCTGGAACGACAAGTACTACTGGCAGTTCTGGCGCCCGATTACGGCGATCCGCGAGGCTGACACCGACGGCAACCCGGCCACCGAGGCCGACCCAAACTGGCTGCCGCTCTTTGACCCGTCCGTTCCCGTGTCGGGACCGCCGCTCGTCACGCCACCATTCCCGGACCACCCGGCGGGTCACACCGCCATCAGCGGCGCGACCGTGTACGCGTTGCAGGCCTTCTTCGGCACCGACAGGGTCTCCTTCACGGCGCAAAGCAACAAGTGCTTTCCCGCGCCCTGTCCGGCGAGGAGCTTCGACCACTTCTCTGATGCGCTCAAGGAAATCATCGACGCCCGCGTCTGGGGCGGGATCCACTTCCGCACCGCCGACGTTCAGGGAGCCGTCCTCGGCAAGAAGGTCGCCCACTATCTGGAGAAGCATTACTTCCAGCCGGTCCAATAACGCTGAGTGACGTGGGGCCGCAGCGCGCGGCCCCTCACGTTGCTAGCCGGCGATGCTGTGAATAGGAGCATCTAGGTCGAGGTAGGCGGACCGGCTTACTACCCACTGAGCGTCGAATGGGAAAGTTTCGCGGCGCATACAAACGGCGAATTCACAATTAGTCGCTACGCTTCACCGCCCAGCAGCTTTTAGTTTCCGTGGCAAAGATCGAGGACGTCACGTAAACGTGCTTTCGATCCACTTTCGCGGAACTCGTTTGCGCGGTATTTTTTTTGAGTGCGCTGGGTTTCGCAATTTCTGATTGTTGCAGTGTTTGCTGCCACCAGTTGCGGGCAAAGACCGACGCCAGTCTCCGATTTCGCGGTGGAGCGTCAGCGAATGGTCCAGCAGCAGTTGGCGACACGCGGCATCAAGGACCAACGCGTGCTCGCTGCGATGGCCAAGGTGCCACGAGAAGAATTTGTCACTCCGGAATCGCGCTTTGCGAGTTACGAAGACGGCCCGTTGCCGATCGGTTATGGCCAGACTATTTCGCAGCCGTACATCGTGGCGTTCATGACGGAACAGTTGCGACCTAAGCCAAGTGATCGCGTCTTGGAAATTGGGACCGGCTCAGGTTATCAGGCGGCGATTTTGGCCGAGCTTGTGTCAGAAGTGTATTCTATTGAGATCGTTGAGCCGTTGGCGAAAAATGCCGAAGCGACATTGCAGCGGCTCGGCTACAAAAATGTGCATGTGAAAGTCGGTGATGGTTACAAGGGGTGGCCGGAAGAGGCGCCGTTCGATGCGATCATTGTGACCTGCGCGCCGGAGAAGGTTCCGCAGCCGCTCGTCGATCAACTCAAAGACGGAGGGCGCATGATCATTCCGGTCGGCGAACGATTCGCGCAGGAACTGTACCTGCTGGAAAAGAAAAACGGCCAGCTAAAAGAGAGCGTCACGTTGCCGGTGCGGTTCGTACCGATGACAAGCGAGGGGCAGAAGCAGAAGTGATACGTAGCCGCTTCCCCTGTGCGAATAGTGTCTGATCAAACTGCGCGGCCCACAGGGCCGCGGCTACAGCGCTATTTAATCGCCGCGAGTTTCTTCAAATCGATGCGCTTGATCCATTCCTGCAATTCTTTTGGATCCTGGTTCTGCATTTCGATCTGAAGTGAGTAACGATTGGCAAGCATCAGCCACAGGGTGGCATGTTTGCTTTCTTTCTCGTATGTTTCAAAACCCGGGTTTCCATCGATGGTCACAGATTTACCATAGCCTTCGCTGGTTTCGCTATTTTCCTTCCACGCATTAGTCGTGGCGCTGACGTTGTCCGGGGCGGCAACTAAGTCGACTATGGTAATCGTCGCGCTTGGAGCTTTGTCCCCTTCGCCTTTGTGATAATCGCGATGCACATTGGTTATTCTGGCTCCGCCGACGTCTTCGGTCGAACCTTCTGGTTTATCAGCGACCCAGCCTTGCGGCGGATCCGGCAAAATGGGGAGCAGCCTCTGATAATCAACGGCGTCGGGCACGAGAATGGGTTCGTTCTGCGCGTGCCCCATGCCAATCCCGATAGCGAAGAATAAGACGAGCACGAATAAGCCCGTACTGCCGGTAGAGCCAAATTTCGGCCGAGGAAGGAGAGCCGTCGATTTCATGCTAGCCTCTTTCTCCGCATTTAGAGATTCCTCTACACGATTGACTTTAACTCCGTTGTCAAGACGCTGGGGATGCGCATACCAGAACGGGTCGGTAACCATATAGGGATCGTGCGCTGCGCCGGTGCCTGTTAAATGGTTTTTCGCCTCTCCCTTTCCAAAGGGAGAGGGTAGGGTGAGGGTTGGTTTTCGTAGTTGCGCTATGGTGAAAACCTCTCACCTCGATCCTCTCCGCTTGCGCAAGGGGAGAGGTGGATCGGTCCCCGCGTGCCACGTGACCAAGGCGGCCATAGCAGCTTTGTGGCTTCTCGCCGTTGCGGTGCGATTGGTTTTGATCAACCAACCCTACGTCGATTATTGGAGTTGGAGACAGAGCGATGTCGCTGCGATTGCCCGTAACTTTTTCGAATGCGGTTTTCGTTTCGGTTATCCCCAGATCGACTGGGCTGGCGGTTCAGATGGGTACGTGGGAACAGAGTTTCCCATTTTGTCTTTTCTCGCGGCGATCTGTTACAAATTTGCTGGCATTCACGAATGGATCGGGCGCAGCCAGTCCGTGATTTTCTTCGCTATTTCGCTCCCTTTTTTCGTTTTTCTCGTCCGCGAGATCTTTGGCAGCACAGCGGCGATTTGGGCTACGTTCTTCTACGCTTTTGCGCCGTTGAGCGTCTTTGCCGGCCGCTCTTTTATGCCCGATGTGCCGTCGCTTAGCCTGGCGATCATCGGGTTGTATTTTTTCCTGCGTTGGGTTCCCCATGGCAACTTGTTGTCACTCCTTCTCGCCGCGATCACGATTTCATTGTCGCTCTTGATCAAAATCACCAGCATCGTCATCGCCGCGCCGCTTTTGTACGTGGCTTTGAAATCGCGTGACGACGAACGCGTTGGGGGCGCGCCTCGCACAGCGAGGCGGCTACAGTTAGCAGCGTTTGCCGCGATAGCGGTCTTGCCTTCGGTTGCGTGGTACTCGCATGCATATCAAATCTCCGAGAGATTCTATCCGCATCATTTCTTCGGAGCCGGTGGAATTCGGCTGGAAAGTTTTTCGTGGTACTGGGAGATCGCGCGACAGACTGTGACGTCGAGCCTAACGCCGGCTCTGGCGATCATGGCGCTGATCGGTTTGTTCGTCGCACCACGTGGAAGATTCGGCTACCTCTTTGATTGGTGGCTGGCTGCCATGGTTCTGTTCGTTGTAGCGGTTGGCTACGGCAATCGCCACCCGTGGTACCAGCTGCCGCTCGTGCCGATCGCAGCTGCGTTTGCCGGCGCTGGTTGCGCTTTTTTTGAATCGAAAATCTCTTCGGGCGTTGTGGCCGTGACGTTGTCGACTTTGCTTGCAAGTTTGTTTGCAATTCTGGCCTTCTTATACGCACGACCTCTTTTCGAATCATCAGCCACGCAACTTCGCAATGCCGGTCTGGAATTAAACAAAATTACGTCGCGCAATGCATTGATTGTCGCCCTCGACGGTGGCAATCCAACCATATTCTATTATGCGAAGCGCAAGGGCTGGCACTTCCTTGAAAAGGGTGGGATATACGACGGCAATCCAACCGACAGCCAGCAGGCGATTGCCGACCTTGAGCGACTGCGTCGCCAGGGGGCAACGCATTTTGTTTTTACCACGACCAGGTTTTGGTGGTTGGACTCTTATCCTGAGTTCACTCAACATCTCAGCGAAACCGCAACCCTGCTTGAGGCGACTCCAGAATTCAAAATCTATAAACTGAGATTGGAGTGAGATGAGATTCTTTCGGCGTTTCCGGTTGCTTATGATGTCATGTCGGGCCCTTCGACTTCGCTCAGGACAAGCTCCGTCGAGATATCCGCCAAGTTACCGGATAGATATGCCACGAGATTGCTACGTTAGGAGCGTTGCTGCTATTAACGTAGCCAGCGGCCCATGGTCATGAGCCTTCGGTCCTCGACTTCTCCCGCGCCAGCGGGGTCCGCTCGGAATGACAACGTGGGCTCTCTAAAGCCCCGCCGGCAACTTGGGTTATTCGATGCCACCATGATTGTAATGGGCGGCATTGTGGGCGCGGGCATTTTCGCTAATCCGTCCGAGGTAGCGCATCGCGTTCACACGCCGCTGTTGATACTCGGCGTATGGGTGCTGGGTGGTTTATTTGCGATGTGCGGCGCATTTATCTGGGCTGAGCTGGCCACTCGTTTGCCGGGAACGGGAGGCCAGTATCTCTACTTGCGTGAGGCATATCATCCTGCGGTTGCCTTTGTGTATGGATGGGGACTGCTTCTGGTGACACAGACCGGCGGTATGGCCGCGGTAGCTGTTATTTTCGCATCCTACTTTCGCGCGCTCACGGGACTAGGTTGGAACGATAGCGTGATCGCAGCTGTGGTGCTGTTCATACTGACTGGGATTAACTGTTTGGGAGCCCGTGCCGGTAGCAACGTGCAAAGCGTTTTCATGTTGTTACGTATCGCGGCAATTGCGGGGCTTGTGATTCTTGGATTTGCGCTCGGCGGGAGATCCCTCGAATCAGAGCCGCTGCTTGCGGCTCCGCTTTCGTTCGGACTCGTGAAAAACATTGGGTCGGCAATGGTTCCAATTGCCTTTGCCTATGGCGGGTGGCAGACCGCGACTTTTGTTGCGGGTGAAATGCGTGATGCGCGCCGTGATTTATCGCGCGGCCTGCTAATGGGCGTGGCTGGCGTTGTCGCCCTTTATCTTGCTGTCAATTTTGTTTGCCTGCGCGTCCTTGGTTCAGTTGGCCTCGACGCGACGACGACTCCCGCGTCTGACGTAATGCGGGCGGCGCTCGGTACACGCGGCGCGCAATGGATTGCCGCTGGTATCGCGATCTCCACGCTCGGGTTCCTTAGCCAAAGCATGTTAACGGCTCCGCGCGTGTACTACGCGATGGCGAGCGACGGAATTTTCTTTGCAAGCGTTGGCAAGCTCTCGGAACGCTCGCGAGCGCCCGTAGTCGCCATCATCCTTCAGGGACTGGCGGCAATCGTCATCGCTTGTTCGGGAACGTATGGTCAAATTCTAAACTTTGAAGTCACTGTCGATTTCATTTTCTTTGCAATGACAGCGGCATCCCTGTTCGTGTTGCGCTGGCGTCAGGTCGGATCAGACACCGTTACCTATCGTGTGCCCGGCCATCCGTTCACGACGATTCTTTTTGTTTTGTCCTGTGTTGGGATTGTCGGAAGCGCTATCGTCGCTTCGCCACCGAATAGCGCGATCGCGTTGGGTATCATGCTGGCCGGGCTCCCGGTTTACTGTTATTGGAGCAGATTCAAACGAGCAGGTTCATGAGACACAAGCATTCCGATTACATGCACTGGTCCAAGACGCAGAGCCGTGCGCGGTTCAATCTGGCAACGAGTGGCGTCGCGCCGTTTCCTCTCCGCGAGTTGCCAGTTCAGTTGGAGACACTCGAAATTAATGGCGACAACGGCTACGGCCACGCGCCCTTGCAAAGAGCTATCGCGACGCATCACGGCGTAGATCCCGAATGCGTCGTAGAGGCCGCGGGCACGTCCATGGCAAATCATCTTGCCATGGCGGCGATCCTCGAGCCGGGCGACGAGGTCTTAATCGAGCACCCAGCGTACGGGCCGATCCTCGACGTTGCCCAGTATCTTCAGGCGAACGTGAAGCGGTTTCCGCGCATCAGGGAGATTGGGTGGGCCATCGATCAGGTAGCGATGATTCATTGCGTCACGCCGAAGACACGGCTCATCGTGATCACGAATCTGCACAATCCGACGAGCGCGCTTACGCCGAATTCCGTTCTACGCGATATCGGGGAGATCGCGCGCAGCATTGGAGCGCTTGTGCTGGTGGACGAAGTTTATCTGGATGCGGTTTACCAGCGGACGCCGCGAACGTCATTTCATCTCGGGCCAGAGTTTGTGGTGACCAGCAGTCTGACGAAGGTTTATGGCGTCAGTGGGCTGCGCTGCGGCTGGATCCTGGCGCGCCCGGACCTTGCGTGGAAGATGCGCCGCTTGAACGATCTCTATAGTGCGACGGCAGTTTATCCAGGACAACTCCTCGCTGTCGCCGCATTTAAGCACTTAAATCTCCTTCGCGAAAAAGCGCGCCGCATCGTGGACGCGGATCGCAAACTACTTCGGGATTTTCTTGCGCGTCAATCCGCCCTTTCTACGGTCTGGACAGATTGGGGCACGACTTCCTTCGTGCAACTACGAGATGGCAACGCTAATGATTTCTTGGAACGGCTGCGTGCGGAATTCGATACTTCGGCAGTTCCGGGTCGTTTTTTCGAAATGCCTGACCATTTTCGTATTGGGATGGGCGTAAATACCGAAATGTTCGCCGAGGGCCTGAATCGGGTCAGCCAAGCCCTTGCAGACCACTCAAGCAGAAATGAAGACTCCAAATGAATTCATGATTCGTCCGGCGCGCGTGGAAGACGTGCCGGTCATCCTGCAATTAATTCGCGATCTGGCGACGTACGAGCGTGCACCAAACGAGGTGACCGCGACCGAGGAACAACTCGTCGATGTTTTATTCGGGAAGCGACCGGCCGCGGAAGTGCTCCTCGCGTTTGAAGGACACTCGCCAGTTGGGTTCGCGGTTTACTTTTATAATTTTTCCACCTGGCTTGGGCGACCGGGGCTTTATCTCGAAGATTTGTTCGTAGAGCCGGAGAAGCGCGGTAAAGGTTATGGGCGTGCATTGCTCGTCGAGCTTGCGAAAATCGCGCGGGATCGGGAGTGCGGCCGGATGGAATGGGCCGTGCTCGATTGGAACGAACCGGCGATCAAGTTTTATCGCGCGCTCGGCGCAAAGCCAATGGACGAATGGACGGTGTTCCGATTGACACGTGATGGAATCGCGAGACTCGCGAATTCAGGGCAAGTTGATCAAGACCAAGAGTAAGAGCAGGAGCTAGGAGAGAAATCAGTGGCGAAGGAAAGAACAAAGATTGAGGACTATGCGTTTCTAAGCGACACGCAAACCGGCGCGTTGGTAAGTCGTGACGGATGCGTTGATTGGCTTTGTCTTCCGCGGTTTGATTCGCCCGCGTGTTTTGCCTCGCTTTTGGGCGATACGAGAAACGGGCACTGGCGGTTTTTTTCCGAGGAAGAGGCTGAAGCGACGCGTCGCTGTTACCGTGGTGACTCGCTTATTCTGGAAACCGAAATCGAAACCAAAAGCGGCGCTGTGCGCCTGATCGATTTCATGCCGCCCCGTGGGGAGAACCCGGACATTATCCGCATCGTGGAAGGGTTGCGCGGCAAAGTGTCGATGCAAATGGAATTGATCATCCGGTTTGATTACGGACAGATAGTGCCATGGGTGCGCCAACGGGATGACGGGCTTGAAGCCATCGCTGGACCGGATGGTTTGATCTTGCGAACGCCAATTAAAACGCGGGGCAAGGATCTGACCACCGTTGCAGAGTTTACGATCGGCGAAGGCGAGCAGGTCCCGTTTGTGCTCACCTGGTTCGCATCGCATAAGAATCCGCCGAGGGCGATCCATTACGAGCATGCCCTGCACGACACAGAAAGGTATTGGCGAGCATGGTCGAACCAGTTTCAGGGTCAGGGGAAATGGCGCGATGCGGTGATGCGCTCGCTCATTGCGCTCAAGGGATTGACCTACGCGCCGACGGGTGGCCTGGTCGCTGCGGCGACGACATCGTTACCTGAACAAATAGGAGGACCGCGCAACTGGGACTATCGCTACTGTTGGCTACGAGACGCCACGTTCGCTTTGCTCTCGCTGCTGCGTGCTGGTTATCGCCAGGAAGCCGAGGGATGGCGAGAGTGGCTACTCCGGGCGGTTGCTGGCAGTCCCGCCCAGATGCAGATTATGTACGGCGTTCGTGGCGAACGCCGCCTCGATGAAGCTGAAATTCCCTGGCTGTCAGGCTACGAAAAGTCTGTGCCAGTGCGCATCGGCAACGCAGCTTCAACGCAATTTCAGCTGGATGTTTATGGCGAAGTACTCGCTACGATGTTCGAAGCCGATTGCGCTGGAATCAAAATGGAGGAGCCTGATTGGGCCTTGATGGTGCATTTGATGAAGTTCCTGGAATCAAACTGGCAGAAACCAGATGAAGGCATCTGGGAGGTGCGCGGTGGCCGAAAAAATTTCACGCACTCAAAAATGATGGCCTGGGTAGCGTTCGATTGCGCGGTAAAACTCGTTGAGGAGTGCGGATGCGCAGCCGGCGAGCATCATGGCCGTTGGCGAAAGGTTAGGGAGCAAATTCACGCGGAGGTTTGTGAGCGTGGTTACAACACGCGGCGGAAGGCGTTCACCCAGTATTACGGGTCCGATGCACTGGACGCCAGCCTTCTGACGATGCCGCTCGTCGGCTTTCTGCCTGCGACGGACGAACGTGTCCGCAGCACCGTCGAGGCAATCGAACGCGAACTGATGGAAGATGGCTTCGTCCTGCGCTATCGGCCGGAGGAATGCGGTGTGGACGGATTGCCGGGACGTGAAGGTGTTTTTATCCCATGCTCTTTCTGGTTGGTCGCTTGCTGGCACCTACTCGATCGAAAGAAAGAAGCGCGCGAATTGTTCGAGCGCTTGCTGGATGTGCGAAACGACCTGGGACTTCTTTCCGAGGAGTACGACCCATGCGAGAAACGACAGCTGGGAAATTTTCCGCAGGCATTTTCGCATGTTGCGCTCCTTGCTGCCGCTCGAATCCTTGGCGGCGAAGAGGAAACTACAACGCTAGAATAAATTGTGGGACACGGAGCGGCGGTCTCCTCGGCCGCCCTCCGGGAAATTTCGCAAGTGGGGCACTTGCTCTCTTTCGAACGGCGGACTGGAGACCGCCGTTCCCTGGATGTCTAAGCGCGGGCCTCGCTTGAAGAAACAAGCCGCCGAATCAAATCCTCGATAGTTACAATGCCGCAAAAATTTTTCTTTCGATCCAGCACAGCAGCAAGGCCGAGCCGAGCGGCGCGCAATTGCTGCACAACCCGATGAGCAGACTCGTCCTCAGTAGTTGTTACGACGCGGCGGACATAATTGGTCAGCGGTTTGCTTCCATTCTGGTCGAGCAGAATATCGAGGACGTTAATCAATCCAGCAGGTTGCCCTCCTGGGGTGATCACAGGCAGACGATCAAGGCCAGAGGAAGCGCCAAGCTCCAGTGCTTCCCGGGTTGACGCGCTCGGCGGTAACGCGACCACTTTCGCCGGCGGCAACATTACATCGCGCACTTTGACGCTACTGAAATCCACCACGTTGTGGATCATTGCCCGTTCCGTAGCAGTCAGGGAGCCCTCAAGCTCGCTTTGCGCAGTGATCTGCTTTAGGTCTTCGCGCCCGGCAAAAAGACGAGCACGTTTGGCCGCGCGATCCGGCAGGAGCAGCTTTCCCAGCCGCGCGCCTAGTTCAAGCAACGGCGAGAACAGGAGCGAAGCGAGTTCGAGCACGCCGGCAAGCTGAGCCAGAGCGCGAAATGGAAATCGCCGGAAAAGCGATTTCGGGAGAACCGAGAGCAGAAACAGATACACCGGAAGCGCGATCGCCAGAGCGAAGAAGTAGCCGGCGTAGCCCCATAATCCGACTAACTCGCGTGTCAGCAGGAGCAGACCGAGGATGTCGGCCGCATTTGTGAAAAGTAGAACGGTCAGGAGCAACCGCTCTGGGTGTTTCAACAGGCGATTCAATCGCACGGCCGCCGGGACGCGCCGCTTTACATTTTGTCGCAATCGAACCGGATCAATCGAAAGCAGCCCGCTTTCAATCCCGTTGAATAAAAACGAAACAATCCAGCAACAAAAAATGATCAGACCGTTCATCATGCGGCCGCCTCGAATGCCTTCGGAGTTATCTTCTCCAACAGAACTTCCTCGATTCTTTTGCGCCCTGCGCGACGCACCGTAATCGCAAGGCGCGGGATCTCCAATTTCGTGCCCGGGGGCGGAAAATAGCCCAGCCGCGTGAAAACAAATCCGCCGATCGTGTCGATCCCTTCTGCGTCGATCTGAAAACCGAGATATTCGCTTAAATCGTCGAGGCGCGCGTTGCCGCTAACAAGAAATCTGCCATTCCCGAGCGGCTCGATGTAAAGAGCGACATCGTCCCGTGGTACTACATCGCGAAGGATTTCTTCGACGATATCCTCCATCGTGATAATCCCTTCGGTGCCACCAAATTCGTCAACCACGACTCCCATCCCCTGAGGACGAGTCAAAAAGAGCTTGAGCAGTTCCAGCGCACCCATTGTCTCGGAGACGAAAGAGGGAGCGATTAACTTCTCGGTGTAATGTTCCGACGGATCCAGGAGGAATAGTTTCACATCGATGATGCCGAGCATTTGATCGGGCGTGTCGGCGTAAACCGGGACGCGCCGATAACGATTTTTCTTCAGGCGCGCAATTGCTTCTTCATTCGTTAAATCATCCGGCAGCATGAAACTATCAACGCGCGGCGTCATGCAGTCCTTTGCGGTTTTATCACCGAGTTTGATGATTTCCTGGATGATTTCGGCTTCGCCTTCGTACAAGGCGCCTTCCTCTTCACTCATCTCGATCAGCGTCTCCAATTCCTCATCGCTCAGGTGCGGACGAGTGCGCAGTTGCGACGGGGTGAGAAGATCCACCACATAAGCGCTGACCCTCTCGAGTCTGCGACCGACGCGGTCGAGTATCGGCATCGAGATCTGCAAGGCAAAAGCACCCATTGTTGAGAGTCGGTACGGAGCCGAAATCGCCAGCAGCTTTGGGATCAGGTCGCAAAGCAGCACGACAACAGCGAAGATCACCAGCGCGGCCGCCCACTGCGGAATGCGCCCTGCCAGTGGACTTTCCCACAGGAAAAAGAGACACAACACTACTAAAAGAACATCAATCAGTCCGTCACCCAGGAGCAGGACGTTCAGGACGCGACGCGGATTTTCCAGAAAAAATTGTACGAATTTCGCGAGCGTTGGATGATTTGTTTCCAGACGGCGCAATTGATGCGGCTTAAGGGAGAAAAGCGCCGTCTCCACTCCTGAAAAGAGCGCGGAACAGAAAACCAGGATCGCAATGGCGATCAAAAGACCCGCAAGTGCGACCGCAGTCATTTTAAGAGTACGGCGATCCTGCCATTGCGAGACTCTTGAAAGCGCGGACGCGTCCGCGCGCTCCATAACCTGGTAAACTGGTGCGTGCTGGTTTGCTCATTATCTGAGCCGCGAGCAAATTAAGCCCTTGATGAACAAAGGCGAGAGAATTTCGCGATTCGTGGCCGAAATGGCTGTCGAAGATGTCGATTCACACCAGAGAGACATCGCAAAGCATCCATTCTATCGCGCCTTCTTTCATTGCTGGAATGAAAAACGTTATTATGAGGCGCATGATGTCCTGGAGCAGCTTTGGCTCAAGACCAAATCGCCCGATGCAGATTATTTCAAAGGATTGATCCAGGCGGCTGGCGCGTTCGTTCATCTTCAGAAGCGATTCGAGTATCCGTTGCATGCCAAACATGGGAGGCGCTTGTCTCCCGCCGTTCGCCTGTTCCGGCTCGCTGAGAGGAACCTCTCGCGGTTCGGTCCGCGACATCACGGGCTGGATGTCGCTGCATTCTGCAAACTTTTGCGGGGATGCGCCGATCGAATCGTCGCATCCGATTACAGGACCAATCCCTGGTCGCCTGAAACCGCGCCAAAACTGAAATTAGGGTAGCGTCGGCCCTCTGCGCCGTTCCTGTTCAGCGCTGGCGGTTCTGAGTTTGCGCATCTGGGGCGTTGCCCCAGGCTGAGTTGAGGCGGCGCCCTCAGCGCCAATAGATACCTGCACCGACCGCATGCCGCAGCAGCCCTATCTCGTGAAAATTAATTTCATTCCGGCTATCAAGAGGACTGTTGCCAAGAAGAGCGATATAACCCGCACAGCAAAACGCCTGCTGCCCAAATGCGAGCCTATGGCGCCGCCAATGATCGCAGCCGCTGCGAGGATGAAACCCAGCGAGGGAATTGAATGAACTTTTCTAAAGTAGCCAACCAGCCCGGCGATCGAGTTTACCCAAATGAACAACGCAGAAACAGCGGCGGCCTGGCGGATGTGCGCCCATCGGCAAAACAGCAAGAGCGGGGTGAGAAATATTCCGCCGCCCGTTCCAGTCAGACCGGAAAGAAATCCAAGCCCTGCTCCTACGCTAATTGCCATCGGCCGCGAGGGGGTGACCGTTTGCGGCGGGTCGCTTCGGCGAAACACCAGTCGCACGGCCGAAAAAAGCAGCACAACACCTATCAAAATTCTGAGAACAGAAGCAGACGGCTGAAGATAGCCGCCGACGTATGCGGCCGGAATGGAAAGCAGTGCGAACGGCCAGAATAACTTCCACGAGAAATGACCGGCTCGCCAGAATTGGAATGTGCCAATGGACGCGACCAAAATGTTAAGCACGAGCGCCGTTGGTCGAATAATCGTCGGCGCGAGCCCGAACAAAGTCATCGTCGCGATGTAGCCCGATGCCCCGGCATGACCGACTGATGAATAAAGAAATGCGATCAATCCAACGGCGAGAAAAAGAAGAACCAGATGTGTGGTGTCCATACTTTGTCATGGCGAGCGGGAGTCGAGACATCTCGGTTTAACAAGAACGCCAACGAGACATCCGCCAGAAACAGCGAGAGATTCCTCGACTTCGCTCGGAATGACAAGCAATGGTGATGTAAACTTGAACTGCTGTCGCAGGTTGGCTCATGACAAGTCCCTTCCGCTTTGGGATTTCTCGCGTTAACATGGTTGGTGACATCAAGCGACACTTTTGCTGCGCCCAAGCCTGCGCGTCCCGAGCATACGAACCGTCTGGCGCAGGAGAAATCGCCCTATCTTCTTCAGCACGGGCACAACCCTGTCGATTGGTATCCGTGGGGTGAGGAAGCGTTTGCCAAGGCGCGGCGCGAAAACAAACCCATCTTTCTCTCAGTCGGCTATTCCACGTGTCACTGGTGCCATGTCATGGCGCACGAATCGTTCGAAAACGATGAGGTGGCCGCGATCATGAATCGCGATTTTGTGAACATCAAAGTCGATCGGGAAGAGCGCCCGGATGTTGACCGCGTTTACATGACGTTTGTTCAGGCGACCACCGGCGGAGGCGGCTGGCCGATGAGCGTCTGGTTGACGCCTGACCTGAAGCCATTTGTGGGCGGAACCTATTTTCCGCCCGAGGACAGGTTCGGTCAGCCGGCTTTCAAAACCGTGCTCGAACGAATCGCGGCGGCGTGGAAGGAGAATCACGACAAGATTGTCGAGCAAGGCGGCAAGATCGTTGCGGCGCTGCGTGAATCTCAATCGGCGGCAACTGCGGAAGGGAAGATCGATGCAGCGATTTTAGATGCCGCTTACCGGCAGATTGACCGTAGTTACGACCCCAAGGAAGGCGGCTTCGGCAACGCTCCGAAGTTTCCGCGACCGGTGTCCTTTAATTTCCTGACGCGATTCTACGCGCGCGATTCCAAGACCGAATCGGGTAAACAAGCACTCGAAATGACTCTGTTCACACTGCGCAAAATGGCGGCCGGTGGGATGCATGATCATATCGGCGGCGGGTTTCACCGTTACTCGGTCGATCGCTACTGGCATGTGCCTCATTTCGAAAAGATGCTGTACGATCAGGCGCAACTTGCTGTCGCGTATCTCGATGCATTTCAGATTACCCAGGATCGGCAATTTGAATCAGTCGCCCGCGACATTCTCAATTACGTCGCTCGCGACATGACATCGAAGGAAGGCGGCTTTTTCTCCGCCGAAGATGCCGACAGCCCGGTTGCCGCGGGCGACTCGTCCGCCGTAGCCTCGGCGAAGGCGGATGACCGCGGCCATGTCGAGACAAAGGAAGGCGCATTCTACATCTGGACAAAAAAAGAAATCGACGCTGCGCTTGGTGATGCCGCCGAGATTTTCGATTTGCATTACGGCGTGCAGCCGCACGGCAACGCGCCGGAGGGGAGCGATCCACAGGACGAATTTCGTGGCAAAAATATTTTAATTGAGCGCCATACGATTGCAGAAACCGCAAAGCACTTTCGGAAAGCAGAGGAAGAAATCGGCAAATTGCTCGCGCAGTGCCGCGAGGAATTATTTTCCACTCGTGCGAAACGGCCGCGGCCTCATCTCGACGACAAGATCATCACCGCTTGGAACGGCCTGATGATTTCGGCTTATGCTCGTGCGGCACGAGTAATCGACGAACGGCGCTATCTGGAAATTGCAACTCGCGCGGCCAAATTCCTGAGGACAAATCTTTATGAAGAAAAGAGCAAGTTGCTCTATCGCAACTATCGTGGAGGTCGCAGCGATATCGAGGGCTTCGCCGATGATTACGCATTCGTGATTCAGGGTCTTCTCGATCTTTACGAGGTGTCGTTCGATGTGGGGTGGCTAAAATTTGCGATACAATTGCACGAGACGCAGGACCGCCTGTTTTTGGACGACAAGAACGGCGGCTATTTCAGCACCAGCGGTAAAGATGAAAGTGTGTTCCTCCGGATGAAAGACGATAACGACGGCGCAGAGCCCGCGGCCAGCTCCGTCGCAGCGCTAAACCTTTTGCGGCTGGCACAATTTCGCGATGATCCGGCAGCTGCCGGAGCGGAACGCGCACGAAAAACGATCGACGCATTTACGACGACGCTTTCGCATTTTCCCAGCGCAATGCCGCAAATGCTGGTGGCGCTCGACTACTCGTTGAGTAAGCCGCGCCAGATCGTGATTGCTGGGAAGAAGGATACTCCGGAAACCAAAGCGTTGCTTAGAGAGGTGAATCAGCATTTTCTCCCGAAGACAGTCCTGTTTCTCGCGGATGGCGCTGAAGGCCAGAAATATCTCGGCGAAAGGAGTGAAGCTATCCGAGCAATGTCGCCGATTGATGGGAAACCAGCCGCTTACGTCTGCGAAAATTTCACCTGCAAAGCGCCGGTGACCGAGCCGAAGCAACTCGCCGAGTTGCTGAAGTTGTAGGACGCTCCTAGCTGTGAGCGTCCGGTGTCTATTTGCTGCCGGGCTTGACGGCCGGGATTCTCGCCAGATCAGGTGGCAGCTTGTCTGCAGGAAAAGTCTCAAGCGTCATTTCGATCAGGCTAACGAACGGACAACCAAAATCTGGTTTGGCTTCGCCGCTGCGATCGACCATTACGCCGACTGCTGAGACGATACCGTGGCGGTTGCGAACGATGTTGATTGTTTGCTGTACGCGGCCGCCGCGGGTCACCACATCTTCGACAACGATGAATTTCTCACCCGGCGAAATTTGGAAGCCGCGCCGCAAGACGAGCTTGCCCTCGTCTTTTTCGACAAAGACATGGCGTTTGCCTAAGGAACGTCCGACCTCCTGGCCGACAATGATTCCGCCGAGGGCAGGGGAGATCACAGTGTCACAATCAAATTCGCGCAGTTTATCCGCGAGCCATCCACAAACTTTCGCTGCCATCACGGTGTCCTGAAGAAGCAACGCGCATTGGAAATACTGGCGACTGTGCAAACCGGAGCGCAAAATGAAGTGTCCATCCAACAGCGCACCTGTCTTGCGAAAAAGTACGAGAATATCGTCGCTCATCTTGGGAGCGCAATAGGCGCGTCAATTTTAGCCGGACGTATCATAAGCCGTTTGTCCGTTCTCGGCCGCAACAGCAATAACCTCAATTTCCACATTCGCTCCTTTGGGCAGCGCCGCGACTTGGACGGTGGAACGGGCAGGAGGATCCTGCTTGAAATACGAACCATAGATTTCATTAACGGTCTGGAAATCGCGAAGGTTGGTAAGAAAGATTGTTGTCTTAACAACATCGTCGAAAGTTAATCCCTCAGCCTTCAAAATGCCTGCGATGTTGTCGAGTACGCGCCGGGTCTGCGCAGTGATGTCGCCAGGAACGATCTGGCCCGATTTTGGGTCTAGCGGAATTTGACCGCTGCAAAACAAGAAGCTTCCGCTGCGCACTGCTTGCGAGTAGGGACCAATCGCCCCGGGGGCTTCGCTTGTGGAAATAATTTCTTTCATGGCGGCGATTGTAGCCGCAAAATTAGCTGGCACAATGACATGGTAGGCGCGACCACAGCCTGCTCGCCGTGGCGAGGGCGCTCCGCGAACGGCTTCCCGCGACTGCGGGATTCCCTACCAGATTGATACTGCTGGAATCTGACCGATATTAAAGGCTCAAATGGTTGGTTGGATTTTAAAGAAGATCCTCGGGTCGAAGAATCAGCGCGAGCTCAGGCGGCTGTCGCCGATTGTACGTCGGATCAATGAGCTGGACGAGCAGTTCAAGAGCTTGTCCGATGATGAGTTGCGTGCCAAGACGGCGGCTTGGAAGGAAGAGATCTCCAAAATTCCCGAGCTGGAAGATCAGTGGAAAAAGCTGCATGAAATTTTGCCGGAAGCCTTTGCCGTTGTGAAAAACGCGGCCCGCCGGTTGAAAAATCGCCAACACGCCTTCACGGTGTGCGACCAGCCGATGGTTTGGGACATGGTGCATTTCGACGTGCAGCTGCTCGGCGGAGTCGTTTTGCACCGGGGCCGGATCGCGGAGATGGCGACAGGCGAAGGTAAAACGTTGGTTGCAACCCTGCCGCTGTATCTGAACGCGCTCACCGGACGTGGTGCGCACCTGGTGACTGTGAACGATTACCTGGCGCGACGTGACGCGGAATGGATGGGACAACTTTACAATTTTCTCGGACTAACAGTCGGCTGCATTCAACACGATCAGGAGCCGGATGAACGTCGCGAGCAATACGCGATGGACATTACCTACGGAACAAACAGCGAGTTCGGTTTTGATTATCTGCGCGACAACGGCATGGCGACGACTCGCGAACAACAGGTTCAGCGCGGGTATCACTACGCCATTGTCGACGAGGTCGATTCCATTCTAATCGACGAAGCGCGCACGCCACTGATCATCAGCGGGCCGGCCACCATTTCTACTCATCAGTACGACAAATGGAAGCCGCTCATTGAGCAGTTGGTACGCAAGCAAAATATGCTTTGCAACCGGCTCGCCAGCGAAGCGATTGAGAAATTCGAACAGGGCGATGTCGAAACCGGCGGGCGTCTCATGTTTAAGGTGAAGCTCGGTCAGCCGCGCAACAAACAGCTTCTGCGCATGATGGAAGATCCGGACAAGCGCCGCGCCGTCGATAAGGCGGAGCTCTCGTTCTACCAGGACACGCGCAAGGAAGAACTGTTCCAACTTAAGGAGGAACTCTTTTTCACGATCGATGAAAAATCGAATGAAGCCGATCTTTCGGAGCAGGGTCGCATCTTTCTTAATCCCGATGATCCGAACGCGTTTGTGTTGCCGGATTTGATCAACGAATTCACCGAGATCGATCTGGACCAGACACTCTCCCCTGAGGAGAAGGACAATAAAAAGGCGGAGCGCCAGCAACATTGCGACGCGCAGGCCGAGCGCATCCACAACATCTCGCAACTACTTCGCGCCTACTGCCTCTTCGAGAAGGATGTCCAGTACGTCATCGAGGATAACAAGGTTGTGATCGTCGATGAATTCACCGGGCGCAAAATGCCAGGCCGTCGTTGGAGCGATGGATTGCATCAGGCGGTTGAAGCGAAAGAAGGCGTTCAGATCGACCGCGAGACCCAAACCTTGGCGACGA
The DNA here is from genome assembly GCA_046725285.1 of Verrucomicrobiota bacterium. Taxonomy (GTDB): domain Bacteria; phylum Verrucomicrobiota; class Verrucomicrobiia; order Chthoniobacterales; family UBA10450; genus Udaeobacter. The sequence goes on along the minus strand of JBKOYG010000004.1, from coordinate 10,068 downwards.
TCACAATTCAAAATTATTTCCGGCTCTATCAAAAACTGGCGGGAATGACCGGCACGGCCGAAACCGAAGCCGCCGAGTTTCACGACATTTATAAGCTTGACGTGAACGTCATTCCGACCAATCGACCGGTGCGACGCACGGATCACAACGATCGTATCTACAAAACGCGTCGCGAAAAATACAATGCCGTCATTAAGGAGATCAAAGAAGCTCACGCGAAAACTCAGCCGGTGCTGGTCGGAACGGTAAGTGTGGAAGCTTCTGAGTTACTCAGTCGAATGCTGAAGCGCGAGAAGATTCCGCACAACGTGTTGAACGCGAAATTTCACATGCAGGAGGCCGAGATCGTGGCGCGCGCCGGTCAACCAGGCACGGTCACGATTTCAACCAACATGGCCGGGCGCGGCACAGATATTAAGCTTGGTCAGGGCGTGCCGGAAATGGGCGGGTTAATGGTGATCGGGACCGAGCGCCACGAAGCACGCCGGATCGACCGCCAATTACGGGGCCGTTGCGCACGCCAGGGGGACTTGGGCGCGTCGCGGTTTTACGTCAGTTTCGAAGACGATCTGATGCGCAATTTCGGCGCCGCCGATCGAATGACCAAAATCATGGAGCGCTTTGGTCTCGAGGAAGGTCAGGAACTCGAGCATCGATGGCTCAATAAATCGGTCGAGACTGCGCAGAAGCGCGTGGAGCAGCGCAATTACCTCATCCGAAAACGCACGCTCGATTTCGACGACGTGATGAATATGCAGCGCGAAGTCGTTTACACCTATCGCAACGAAGTCATCGACTCAGAGGAACCGCGCAAATTGATCTTCGAAGTGATCGATGAAGCCGTGCCCGCGAAAGTGAAAGAATATCTGGATGTCGACGAACCCAACTACACAGGTCTCGTCCATTGGGTGAACACGACTTTTCCGCTCGGTTTGACCAAAGAGAAAGCGCAGTTCGACACCCGCGCAGTTGATGAAAACGCGCAGTTCCTGGTTGAAAAGATCAAGAACGCTTACGAGCGCAAATCAGCCTACGAAGAACCCACGGCGGTAAAAAGCCTCGAGCGCTACATCATTCTCAATGCCATCGATCGCCTGTGGCAGGAACATCTCTACGCCATGGACGCACTACGCGAAGGCGTCTATCTGCGCGGTTACGCGCAAAAAGATCCGCTCATCGAGTACAAGACCGAGGCATACGACATGTTCGTCGAATTAATGGCAAACATTAAGAATGAAGTACTGAACAATCTGTTCCGTAGCACATCGAACCTGCAGGCATTCGAGAATTTTCTGGCGACGTTGCCGCAATTCCTGATGCGCGAACATGCGCCGAGCGCGCCGGCTGCAAGCGCCGACGCGCGCATGCGTCAGCCCGTTGAGGCGATGGCGGCAGTCGCGGCGGGAGATGGCGATGGCGCGGGCGAAGTTTCAATCGATCTACCAATTCGTCGCTCAGTGCCCAAAGTTGGCCGCAATGAACCGTGTCCCTGCGGCAGCGGGAAAAAATACAAGAACTGTTGCGGCAGAGTCGCGTAAATTTAGCACCGTCTTGTCTCGACGCCTGTCATTCCGAGCGAAGTCGAGGAATCTCTAGCTGCTTCGAAATATCGAGAGATGTCTCGACTCCGCTCGGCATGACAAGTCAGGACGGCTTGGGCAATTCGTAAGTCGTAATCTCGAGCTGGTGACCGTCGGGATCGCGAAAATAGATGGAGTGCGATATTTCGTGGTCTTGGAATTCGAATTTGATTCCGCGTTTTTCCAGTTCGCGCTGCGCGGCGAGAAAATTTTCCCTGTTTGCGCGAAAAGCAAGGTGAAGCATCCGAAGTTCGCGGTGACTAGGCGATGTCGATTTTGCAGTCGGGCTCGCAGGGAACAACGCAATTCCAGTATTTCCTTTGCCAATAAAGGTCGGCACGCCGCCCCACATGCCCTCATGAAGTCGCTCGAACCCGAGAACCTCGGTGTACCATTTCACCGATCGTTCGATGTTGTGCACGCCGAGAGCTACGTGATCAATTCCTTCGAGTTGCATAAGAGATAGAACTAGAACTTAGAGCGTACGTTATAAAACAGGAAATGCGATGGTGGGTAGCGCGCAACCACAGTCTGCTCGCCCGTGGCGAAGGCGTGTCGAATGCCGTTCAACGTGGATAATTCAAACGGTCGTCCAACTTCCCGGCTTTGCAGGGCATCTAGAAACGCTGCGTAATCTTTGAGCGGACTTCCAACACCGCTCCAAATTACCTTTGGTTTCGCGTCACCCTTGGGCAGTTTGGCCACCAAGATGTGAAAGCTGTGATCGATTCCACCACGCTCGTAATGGACCACGTAATAATCGCCGCCAACCGCTGCCCAAATTAAGCGCTTCCAGGGCAGCGTTGGGTCCGTGACGGCATCAGTCGCGTTCCGATTCTGGCCCGGGTCCGCGAGTTTGCCTTTGTCGTCAGCACAAAGGGCAACCACTGCGGGTGCAAAATCCTTGGTGGAATGAACTTCGTGGAATCGCGAGGAGTCCTGCAATATTTTGCGATCCTCCGCCGAGAGCTTCGTCACATCTGCGCGGCACAAGCCCTGTATCGCGACGGCGAAAAGTAGATAAACAGCAATACGGTTCATGCGCTTAGCTAAGCCTAGCTGCACCACGCCTCAATGCGTTCGATCTTGTTTGTAGCTTCCACTGTGAAGATGGTGATCTCTCCCTTCTTTGCACTGATAACATTCTGATCTTCAGTAATCTCGAAACCTGCCTTCTCAAGCTGGCTGCGAATGCTGTCGAATGTGGTGTCCGAAGTGATGTCCAATCCGTCTAGTTGGACGTGGCCGCTGAACTTACCCGAATGTTTGTTTTCATCTTTGTCGTAAGTGTGGACAAACCAGACCTGCAACTTGAATATCTTTCCTTTGTCTGAACCGCGGAAACCTCGTTGCACGTGTATGCCCGCGTCGCGCCATGCATAAACGCGCACGCCGAGTCCTGCTACGTACGTATCCTGTGGCCGTCTGAGCGCTTTTTCTGCAGCTGCGAGTGAGATATATCGGCCGCTGTTCACCTTGCGCCCCGCTGCGAAGCTCAACGCCATTAATGCGGATCGAGCTTTGCGAAACAGTGAGACTCGATGGGCCAGCAGCAATGCACGGTCCGGAAAGTAGTGCGCTTAAGACGGCGGCCGCAGGCGTTGCTCGCATAAGCCTAACAAAGAAAGACCAGACCCAGGCAAGTTGATGTCATAACTTCATCGAGTGGTGAGGCGAAACTTTCTCTTCTCTACCGATACGTCCCATGCATTGAAATAGTAAGATGCCGACAACCGCGCACCAGCCGAACCAGGCAGCGAAAAGGGTTCTTTGTGCAATGCCGTAAACGGGTTTCACGTAGGCCCAAATCGCTCCTTGTCTGTCAAGCGAGCTAAGGTTCAGAGCAATCGCGACCCATATCAACGCAAATAGGAGCCACGAAGATGCGACCAGTGTTTTCGTCCGTGGATCGCGTTTCCAGGTGAGCGCGAAAACCAGTGGTGCTTGATATGCAATCAATTCCGAAATGCCAAAAACGTTGTGAAGCGGATGCGGGTGAGCGAAGATTGCCGTCCCTGCAGCCGGCACAGCCATGAATCCAATTAGGTATGCAGGTAGTTGTGAGTGGTGGGTTGCAATGGATACATCGCTCACGGCTGATGCAAAGACCAGGATACAAGTGGCAACGCAAAATAACATGATGGCGAAGGGAAGCCTGGCCGGCGAACCAATTTCTCCAATCTCGCTGACCGTCTGATGCACGTGGCTATGACCAGGAATCAGCGGCGCTAAACCGACTATGCCGAAAGCAAGAATGGCTGCGGCCAAAGGGCCAAACAGTAACCGATAATCGCGCCTCATGGGCGTTCTCGTTGTGGTGTTCCAACAGATAGAAACGCGGCATGTTTGGCAGTCACGAATGTTTCGTCGTCCGATTTACTGCTTCCATGCAGCGGCATGGGCGCGGACTGGATAGCCGAAGCCTTTGAGGGCGATTTCGCCGAGGTCTTCGAATCGGAGGCCTTTGCCGAGGCATAACTCGGCGATGGCGTTCGATACCAGGATTTGTTCCGGCTTCGCGTGAGCGCAAAGGCGAGAGGCCAGTTGGACTGTCGCTCCAAAGAGATCATCGTGTTGCTCGACAGGTTCCCCCGCTGCGGCGCCGACTCGCACCTTAAGCGAGCGCTCTGGATTCGCTTTCGCATGCTTGTCTAATTCGCGCTGAATCTGAATTGCGCATCGAACAGCGCCTGCTGCCGAGACGAAGGATGCCATAATGCCGTCGCCAGTATGCTTGACCTCGCGGCCGCCAAGAGCGGATAAGGCGTCGCGAACAATCATGTCGTGCACGCCGAGCAAAGCCATAGCCGCCTCGTCGCCGAGTGATTGAGTCAACGTTGTTGAATTCACAATGTCCGTGAACAGAACGGTTCGGATTCCCGGATCCCGCGCGTCAGGTCTGCCACCTGGCAGCACAACGGCTCCAGCATGGTTTGCCTTGGCGCTTCCAAGAAATCCTTCTGCAAGTTCGGGCGGTTGTATTTCAATAATCTTCTCGGCCACCATGCCGTGTGCTTCGCGATGCACGCACACTGCTGCTTCGGCGTTTGGGGCATGGACTAGACAGAAAACCTTGCGCGCTTTTTCATTGACCCAATACTTGCTGTATTCGACACCATATTTCCGCTGTGTCTCGACATCCTTCGCGTGAGCCTTGGCAAGATCCTCCGGAGTCATATCCTCGGGAATCTTGTGAATGTCCATGTATACCGGCATACGCGCAGATTTTAGCGAGATATTGTGCGGTGCAAAACGCTGATCCTAACCGGCTGACTTAGCGTTTGGTAAACGACGCAGTAGCGTTCGGTCAGGCGAAGTAGGGTGGCGACCTGTTCCTCGTTCGCGTCAGTATCGAGATCGAAGTTTAGTCGGATTTCGTTGAACCCGATTGGCACATCTTTGGACACGCCGAGCGTTCCCCGAAAATCGAGATCGCCCTCGACTCGGATTGTCGCGCCACGCAAGAAGATGTTCAAAGCGGTTGCGACGGCACCTAAGGTGACTCCCGCGCATCCAACCAGAGCTTCGAGCAACATGTCCGCCGAACACGCGCTCTTTCCATCGCCTCCTGTCGCAGGATGAAGCCCCGCTTCGACGCGCGATTTTCCCGTCTCTATTTTGCAGGTGATATTTTCACCGATGTGTCCTTGAGCGTGCAGCGTGACGAGCGCCGTCTCAGGGCGCTCTCGATACTGCGCCTTCCACGGCGCCTGCAAAGATTTCAGATCGTCAGCGTTCATCGATCCAGTCGCTGACGTCAGTTGTCATTGTAGGGCGTTTGTGTCAAATGCCCATTCAGCTACAACTAACTCGGCTTAATGTTCTGATTCACTCGGAAGAAATTATCGGGATCGTATTTATTTTTGATCGTGACCAGCCGCTGATAATTATCGCCGTACGTTTTTTTCACGCGTTCTTCGCCTTCGTCGCCCATCAGGAAGTTTACGTACGCTCCGCCAGCGGAGTAGGGATGAAGCGCGTCGTAGTAACTCTTCGTCCATGAGATGATTTTCTCGTTGTTCGCCGGATCGGGATCAACGCCGACCATTACTTGCGCCCACTGAGCGTCGCGATAATTCCAGGCAGTATCCGTTTTGCCTACACGCGACGCGGCACCGTCGATCGGATACATATGCATGGTGGAATGCATCGATGGAAGCGCCTCGCCAAAGGGAATGTGCTTGGCAATTGCGTCGTCGCTTAATTCGTTGACGAAATCCGCGCGCCAATACCATTGCAAGCCGGGAGGATAAAGCGCGTCGAACATGCTTTGTAACGCTGGCTGCGGCAGCGGGCCGACAAAATCCAAAGCAGGCTTTTTGAAAGCCCGAATTGGCTTGAATGTTTCTTCTGCTTTTTCCTGTGGTCCCGTGTATGCCCAGACAATTCCGCACATTTTTTTCATGTGGAGATGCTCCGGAAACGGCGGCGCGGGCGGCACTGTGAGAAAAGCAAAAAAGCCATTCAAATCATCAGGAGCCGCGAGAATAAAGTCGCGATACCATTTCATCACGTCGGCTGTTTCGCTTAGCTCATAGAGCATTGGGCCGCCATAAATCATGTCGATTGGGTGCAGCTTAAAGGTGAATGAAGTGACAACGCCGAAATTCCCGCCACCGCCGCGAAGCGCCCAGTACAAGTCGGAATTTTCATCGGCGTTGGCTTTAACAAAATCGCCGTTGGCCAATACAACATCAGCTGAAAGGAGGTTGTCGATGCTCAGTCCACATTTACGCGTGAGGTGTCCCACTCCGCCGCCCAGAGTCAATCCTCCAACGCCGGTCGTAGAAATGATTCCGCTTGGAGTTGCCATTCCAAACACATGCGTTGCGTGATCGACATCGCCCCATGTGCATCCGCCGCCGACTGTCACGGTGCGGGCCGCGGGATCGACACGTGTATATTTTATCGGGCTCAACTCGATGACGAAACCGTCATCGCAAATTCCCAATCCGCCCGCGTTATGACCGCCACTTCGGATGGCAAGAAGCAAATCGTTTTCTCTCGCGAAATTTACTGAGTTAATGACGTCGGCCACATCGGCACAACGGGCAATCAGCCGCGGCTTTTTGTGGATCATCCCGTTGTACACCTTGCGGGCTTCATCGTAGTCTTTGTCGCCCGGTTCGATCAGTCTGCCTCTCAGGCTTGTCTTTAGTTCTGCGATTGAATTTTCAGTAGGCATGGCGTTTCAGCTTGGTTTGCGGTTGAGGTTCCACCTTCGCTGAAGCTTCGGCGGAGAAGAGATCATCACCGCAAACATCGTGCGGTCAAGACAGCGAGCCCGATTCACGAGATTCATATGAGGTCACCCAGCGCCTTGTTAGGCTGCTTTTTCTTTCGCATGAGGACGCACCAAGAGCATCCCATAATGATACTGGCAGCACGCTGACAAATCCTGATCGCGGACAAAGCTGAAGCCTGCAGCTTCCGCCCATGCACGGCACTGCTCAGGTGTTGGACGAATGCCCATGGACGGGCCGCGTGGCGTTATCGGGTCATACTTCCAGTGGATAATCGAAAGCGCTGCAGCGGGCTTCAAAATGCAAAATGCTTCCTTCAGCAGCCGGACGGGCTCTTCGATATGGAGTAAATTGTAGACCATCGCGTGGTCGATGCTGTGGCTCGGCAATCCGGTCCCCTGCGCGACGAAATCACGCACTTCAACGCGGATATTCGACAAGCCGAGATCCTGCGCCCGGCGTCGGACAAGTGCAACAAGCTCAGGCTCGATGTCGAATGCGTGAACGACGCCCGATGTGCGTTTGGCTGCCGGAATCGTAAAGGTGCCGTAGCCACTGCCAAACTCGGCGATTGATTCCCTCTTCTCCTTCGCGCACTCCAGCTTCTCGACGATACAGTCAGCATCGTAGAACGACTGCCAGCAGACTTCCTCGGGCATTCCGCTTTCACGACCTTTCATGCGCGTGTGCTTCTTAGCCTAACAACCAAGCTCAGCCGCAGCCACCGGAGACTGACTCCGAGATGCAACCATGACGATCAAATTTCCAGCGCCGGCTCGACCGACCAGCGCTGTGGCTGTTGGCTGCAGCGATTTGTTAGGGGTTGTGGACATTTTGAGTCGCGTTGAGAAAGCCAAGAATCAATGGGTGTGGACTCTTGGGCTGCGAACGAAGCTGAGGCACGAAAAGCGTGCCGACAAAAAACGGGCAGCTGCGTAGCTCAACGACCCGCACCTCGCCCTCAGCATCCGAGCCAACAATGGCGAGGTCGCCGGAAGAAAGCGTGTCCGTATAGTCGGGGTTTACACCAAAGTTGCAGTAATACTGTTCGGTCACGGTGGTCGCGCCGTAGATGCAGGCGACTAGACTGCCCGGCTGCAATGAAATGACCAGTGTCCGTCCGACCAGCGAACAGGCCAAGCGCGAGATAAAGAGTTTGGAGGAATACGGGTCATATTCTGCGTGAGTCGCGTCGATGAAGCCAAGAACGTGGCGGGCGTACTCCAGAATGATGTGCTGGAAGCCTCCACAAGTGGCCAGCAGTGGCAAACCGGATTCTCGCGCAAAGCGGATGGCTCGAAGTGCCCCACTCATGCTCTGGTACGGGCTGCCGGGTGCGACCCAAAGTCCATCGAACGTAGCGAGCGACCGAATGGCGTCGGGTGCGTCGAGTGACGGAGTGGGCAGCCAAGCCGACTCGATGGGGAGCGAAAGTGCAGCAGCGGCGTGAGTGAGAGCCGCATCCGTCGCGCGGTGAGGCTCGAACTCCGCATGGTAGTCACCAATAATTCCAATTCGTATGCTCATTTGGCAAAGCGTATGGTGACGCCTAACGTCCAAGCTCAGGCATAGCCGCTGGCATCGCACTCGCGCCTGCGACCACAGCCGTGTGACTCCAATCAGATGTAAATCTGCAACGCATAGCAGATGTTGCTTGCAGCGATTTGTTAGGCGGCCTGATCTGTGACTCAATCATGTGTAGTCCTCACTGCTGTAGCGTCTTCTCGCCTGCGCTCGGCGAGGTGCTTCGCGCCGGACACCGATACTGAAACCATAGCCTCCGAACCGGGCGAATGATGATGTTCAACGAAGCCGCGTGCATTGGCTTCTTCCCAAACCGGAAGTTGGGGACAAGACGTGCGCCAAGCCTCGATAACCTCTCGATACGATCTTGCTTTGGGACCGATCCATTCGAGGAGATCAAGGATCAACGCGTCAACTGGGTCTGGCATAAGTGCGTTCATGATGATGCGCTCAGTTCCCGAATCTCCTCCACTGTGTATCGCGGCGTGATGTATTGGGAGCAGTTCCAATTTAACGCGACAACCTCGATAAGAAATAATCGTTCGACCAAGGTCCGAGCATCAGGCTCGGTGATTTGCGCGATAAGATCGAGATGCTCGCGCGCATCCACAACGCGTGCGTGTCCGAGAATCTTGAGTCGCGCCCGGTTTGGATAATCCATTAGAAAAAGCGCGACGCGATCATTGTGCATCAGGTTTCCGGTTGAGATGAGTTGGCGATTTCCCTTGTAATCCGCGAAAGCAAGCGTGTGTGAGTCGAGCACATGCAGAAACCCGGGTTTACCGCCACGGTGTTGCACATAAGGCCAACCATTTTCGGTTACGGTTGCCATGTAAAAACTATCACGCGCCTTGATGAAACCAATCTCATCATCACCGAGCGCATCGCTTTCGTGCGACGCGGTCACTGGGCGGGCGCGGGCGAAGTATCTTCTTTGGGCATCCAGAACGGATTCGGTAAGCGCAATCTCGAGAAATTTGTTTGCCATGTTTTGGTAGGAGCGGCGCGATCGCGAAGCGAGCACGCCGCTCTTTATGAATTCACGCCGCGGCGCCGAGTTGGACTTTCGGGAAGTCGATGTCCGTTTGAGCGACTAGGTTGAAGTAGTTGGTGAAGATATTCAGCGCCACGTGCGCGACCTATGGCAAAGCTTGAGGTTCGCCGTAAATAAAATCATCCATGGCGACGACATCCAGATTGGGTACTTTCAAGATGCGATTGCCAGAGGTAATTCGGACCAAAAACACGCTGGCTGTGTCAAACCCGACTCCCAGGAACGAAAAGCCTGCGCGTTGTGTAGGTTGAGGCAATACGTGCCGGCTGAACAGCAGGTTACCGGCAACATCGAAGTATTCGATCTTTGTGCTATTGCCAACATTCACATCGGTGAATACGACGCCGAATCCTTTGACCGTTGCTGATTGTGTAGAATTGACCCCAGGTGTTCCGCTCGGGACAAAGAAGAGGTTTTCCGTGATGGTGCTCTTCAGGGCGGTAAAGAGCTTCTGCGGACTGAACGCGCTAAAGATCGCGGGATAGACAGGGTTGATATTTCCAAACCTGACCGGAGTGTTTGTTGGGTTGACAAGGTTGGCACTTACCTCAAACCCTGTTCCTGGAGTGAAGAATACGATCCCGCGCGGCGAATTTTTGTTGAAGAAATTCGCCGGCAACTGGTTCGGGGCGGAGAAAGCGTCTGGGACCGCGTCCCAGTTGATCTC
>JBKOYG010000077.1:0-38532 GCA_046725285.1 Verrucomicrobiota bacterium | reverse complement strand
CGTACTCGCTTGATCACATCCACCGAGTTCGCGTTTGGCAGAACGTAGATTCCCATGAAGACCGCTTTTTGCCCCGAGAACCGCACTTCGGCGTTGTAGTCCTCTGCACCGAGAACGACGTCGGCGATGTCCCCTAGCCTGACGAGAGTTCCTTTGTCCTGCCGGACGACCAGTTTTTTAAAGTCATCCGCAGTGTGCAGGTCTGTGTTCGCTGTAAGGTTTACCTGAAGCAGCGAACCTTTTGTGCTTCCGACCGCCGCGAGATAATTGTTGCGCGCAAGAGCGGTGCGGACTTGCGCCGGTGAGATGTTGAGCGCCGCCATGCGATCGGGTTTCATCCAGATTCGCATCGCGAAGTAGCGACCGCCGAGGATGTCGGCCTTCTGCACGCCGCCGACGGCGGTCAGCCGCGGCTGCACCAGCCGCACGAGATAGTCGGTCACTTCGTTCGGCTGAAGAATATCCGACGTAAAACTTAAATAGGCCGAGGCTCGTTGCGAATCGGCCGACTCGATTTCGATTACGGGAATTTCAGATTCGGGAGGCAGATCCCGGCGAATCGCGTCAACTTTGGAGCTGATATCAGACAATGCCTTGTTGGCGTCGTAGTTCAGTTTCAAGCGCGCAGTTATCACCGACTGGCCTTGTTTGCTTTGTGACTGGATGTAGTCGATGCCGTCAGCTGCGGCGATCGCTCGCTCGACCGGCGTTGTGATGAATCCGCGAACCAGCTCCGCATCCGCGCCGACGTAAACGGTCGTGATCTGGATCGAAGCGATATCGCTGCGCGGGTATTGCCGCACATTCAGACCGCCCAGGCCCGCGAGCTGGGGAAAAAGAATCGGCAACACCGCTTTCGATCCGGCGATGAGGATCACAAAACTGACCACCATCGCCAGCACCGGCCGCTTGATGAAAAGATCAGTGAACGACTTCATGCGATTGTTTCGTCATTCGACATTCGGGCTTCGTCATTCGCTCACGTATCGGCCGGCGAAGGGTTCAGCTCCGGTTTGGGCGCGAGATCGTTGTTAATCGTCACCACCATTCCGTTGCGTAGCTTGAACACGCCGGTGCCCACTACCTCCTGGCCTGCTTTCAAGCCTTGCGTAACTGAGACGAAATCGCCCCGCGTTTCGCCGATTCGGACAAACTGCTGACGAAGCACCAGCGATTCTTTCCCGGTCTTTTCGTCTTTCTGCTTCTCAATTACGAAAACCGAATCGCCGTACGGCGCATATGAGACAGCCGAGCCGGGGATGACGATGGTCTTTTTTGTTTCCGGCAACATGACATCAACTTTTGCGAACATCCCAGGATGCAGCGCGTGATCGGGATTTTCCAATGTCGCCTGCAACGGCACATTGCGAGTGACTGGGTCCAGCATGGAATTAATCGCAGTCAGTTTCCCTTTAAATTCGCGTCCGGGCAGCGCGTCGACTCGCACCCGCACTTCCAAATCCTTCGTCAATTTCGAGAGGTGCTGCTCCGGCAATGCAAAATCGACGTACACCGGATCCAGCGACGTCAGCGCGATAACTTGCTGACCAGCACTGATCATTTGTCCGACGTTCACCTGCCGAATACCAAGCTGCCCGTCGAACGGCGCGACAATCGTCTTTTTTGCAATATTGGAGCGCATCTGATCGACAACGGCGTTCAGTCTCCTGACCTTTGATTCGGCGGCATCGAGTTCAGCGTTCGAAACCACCTTTTTCGCGGCAAGATCGCGAGCGCGTTCCAGGTCCGTGCGCGCCAGCTCGGCTTCAGCCTGTGCAGATCGCAAAAGCGCTTCCTCCTGGGAGACGTCTAGCCTGACGAGCACGTCTCCCTTCTTTGCTTCCGCACCGTTTTCAAACCGGATCTCGCCTATCGTCCCGCCAAGCTCGGTGGATATGACGGCGCCTTGCACGGCGCTCACAGATCCCACCGCCGACAGCTTCGGAGGCCAATCTTCTTCTTTCACCGGAGCGCTGGTGACAGTCGTCACCGGCATCATCTTCGGGCTGCTCATCATCTTGCCGATTTGCAGAGCTTTGATGCCGACAACGAATATGAATATCGCAGCGAGCAAACTGATCGCCACACCGAGACCTTTACGGCTCTTTTTCACCCTCTGTTTCACTCTCGGTTCTAACGACACACTTTTTGCTAGGTCATGCATACGCTGTTTCGAGTTGGCGCCCCGATCCATCGGGACGACCGCTGTGAGTTTCCGATTCGAATAACAAACGCCAAAGTCTGCGTGTTACTTCCAGTTGCCGGGCGCGCCGTTCGCCTGCGGTCATCTCTTCTGGACGCAGCACATCCAGCATCAACATTCCGCGCTCGACGGCAGATATTAATTCCGCCATTTCGTTCGGAGTCAGTCCATGCGACGCGGCTTGCGCTTCCGGCGCTCGCGCAATCAGCTCTCTCAAGCCATCCATGTACGCCTTCAAAACGTCGCGCACCAGATCGGCCACGTGCGAATTACGCGAAGCTTCGGCGTAAAGATCGACCACGAACGCCGAGATGACTCGCGGTTGGTTTTCGCAGCAATGCGCCGTAAACAAAATCTCCAATGATTCGAGCAGCGTCGGGGCCTGCTGCGCGCGCTCCAGCATTTCGCTGATCTCTTTCTTATGCTGGTCCGCCATTGCAGAAATGACCGCCTCCTTATTTTCGAAGTAGCGATAGATTAGCCCAACGCTGATCCTAGCCTCGCTGCTGATGTCATGCATGCTGGTCTGGTGAAACCCGCGCTTGCCAAAACACACCAAAGCAGCGTCGAGGATTTGCGAACGCCGATCTGGGGTGGAAGAATCTATGTGGGGTTGTGACATAAGCTTAGGAGGATGAATGAACGTTCATTCATTGTCAAATCCTCCTTCGCAAATCGATTATGTTTTTCTCACAGGCCTTCCGGAGAGTTCCCGTCCTTGGGCTCTGGTAAACATTATGCGTTGCTCGGGCGCCCGCGCTGGCGCGTGTCGTAGGGGCGACCGATCGCCGCGACCCTAGTCCGAAAGCAGGTCGCCGCGGTTTATCTCACGATTTTGTATCCAATACCGTTTCGACATCGTGATGCGACACAACCGGCGTAGGTTGCGCCGGTGAGTCGAAGCCGGCGAAAGGATCCGGGGTCGGTTGCCCGATGAATTGAAAGATGGCGACGACCACGCTCAAAATGCACATGGCATAAACCGCCGTTTCCATGATGGTTCGACCCTTCTCCTGTGACTGGACCAGCAACGCGTAAGTGGTGTGATTATTCATATCGTTGAATCCTTTCTTCTAAAGACGCCGGCGGTCTCCGCTTTTGTCTAAAGTTGGTTGATCGTTCATGATTGCTTTGAACGTTGGATGCCGCGTCGCCATGAATCGGATTCAAACAAAAACGAATTTGTTGCGGGCGTTCCCACTTAATGGGCGCTATCTCATTGGCGTTTCCGGAGGCCGCGATTCCGTCGCGTTACTGCACTGGCTAGTCAATCTTGGTTACAAGAAGCTGATCGTCTGTCATTTGAACCATCAAATGCGCGGACGATCGAGCGATGCCGATGCGCGTTTTGTGCAAAAGCTCGCGGGAAAATATCAGCTCGATTTTGAACTCGGCTCCGCAAATGTTCGCGCGCTCGCCAGAAAAAAAAAGTTGTCGCTCGAAACCGCGGGGCGTGATGCCCGCTACAAATTTTTCGCCGAAACCGCACGACGCCGAAGATGCAAAACGATCTTTCTTGGACATCACGCCGATGACGTTGTGGAAACCTTTTTGATCAATCTTTTTCGCGGTTCGGGGACTGCAGGCTTGAGCGGAATGCGCGAAGTTTCCACACGCCAGATCGATAATGTCGATCTTGCCATTGTCCGGCCGTTTCTCGGTGTCTGGCGCAAAGAGATCGACATTTATGTGCGCGAGCATCAAATCAAATTTCGCGAGGACGCATCGAACAAGAATCTTGATCCTCTTCGTAATCGCGTTCGTCACCGCATCATTCCTTACTTGCAGAAAATCCTTGGCCGAAACATTCGTCCCGCCATTTGGCGAGCTGCTGCAATCGCCGGTGAAGAAGAAGAGTGGATCGATGGTCAGCTCTCCGATTCTAGCGACGTAGAACTCCCGGTGGCAAAACTTCGCGCTCTGCCCGTCGCGGTGCAGCGTCGTGCAATTCTGAAATGGTTGCGCGCGCAAAATATTTCTGGAGTTGGCTTCGACGTGATTGAGCGCGTGCGCTCATTGCTCGATCCAACTGGCCGAGTGGCAAAGATCAACCTGGCACGCGATCGGCATGTACGCCGCCGCGCCGGAAGGATTTTTGTGGAGTAATGGAGTATTGGAGCAATGCGCTAGCGGACACATGAAAGAAATGCATTACTCCTAGAACCCCCATCAATCCAATGTCTGACATCCGCGTTCGTTTTGCCCCCTCGCCTACGGGCTATCTGCACATCGGCGGAGCGCGCACTGCGCTTTTCAACTGGCTGTTTGCCCGCCATCACGACGGGAAATTTGTTCTGCGAATTGAAGACACCGATACCAAGCGAAACACCGAAGAAGCCATGGCCGCCATTTACCAAGGCTTGCAATGGCTGGGGCTGAATTGGGACGAAGGCCCACACGTCGGCGGGGATTTCGGACCTTACTTGCAAAGTGAGCGGACGGAGCTTTACGAGCGTTATTTCAAGAAGCTTCAGGACGCCGGTCACATCTTCGAGGACCAGGGGGCCTTGCGATTTCGTTCGCCGCGCGAGCACGTCATCGTGGACGATATCGTGTGCGGCAAAATCGATTTCGACCTCAGCAACCCTGCCACGCACCCGGACATGACAATCCGTCGTCCAGATGGCTCGTGGATTTTTCATTTCGTGAATGTGATCGACGACCTGGAGATGAAAATCTCGCACGTGATCCGCGGCGAAGATCATCTCTCGAACACGCCCAAGCACATCGAGATCTTTCGCGCGCTGGGTGCGACACCACCGCATTACGCGCACATTCCCCTTATCCTAAACCGTGACGGGTCCAAGATGAGCAAACGCGACGAAGGCGCGCGCGTGGATTACTACATCCGGCGCGGTTACCTCCCAGCGGCGGTGCGCAACTATTTGTGTCTGCTTGGCTGGTCGCCCAAGGACAACCGGGAGAAGATCGATATCAACGAAATCATCCGGATTTTCGATCTCGAAAACATCGGGCGCAGCTCGGCGACGTTCGATCCCGACAAACTGCATTGGTTGAATGGGGAGTACGCGCGCGAATTGAGCGACTCCGAATTTTACGATCTGGCCATCGCCAAGCTGAAGTCTAGCGGTGTGAAGCTTGATGATTTTCCGGAGAAATACGTCCGCGACGCCCTGCAAACGTGCAAAGGCAAGATCAATACCTTTGATGAGCTGCCGGCTTATTGCGGGTTCTACTTCACAGACAATTTCGATTACGATGCAGAAGGAGTTTCCAAGCATTTCACCGCTGCGAACAAGCCAAGACTCGAAGCCGTTCGCGACGCGCTAAGTGCTTCGAAGAAATTCGATGTCGCCGAAATCGAAGCGACATTGAAAGGCACGGCCGCAAAGCTGGGTGTAAAGATCGGCGCGATCGTCCATCCAACTCGACTCGCTGTCACTGGCAGGAACGTTGGTCCGAGTCTGTATCACTTGCTCGAAGTTGTCGGAAAAGAAAAAGTCATCGCACGCATCGATCGCGCACTATCTATCTTCTAATTCGCCGTCATCTCGAGCGAAGCGACGGACCTCCCACAAGCCCCAGAAGGTCACGCAAACTGCTCTGTGTGATCGACCGCCTAACGAGAGATCCTCGTCGTCTTCGCGACTCAGGATGACACGCGATCTATTTTCGCGCTTCCTTCGCCCATGTATCCCTTAACGTAATCGTGCGGTTCCACACCTGTTTTTCACTCGTGGAATCCGGATCGAGGGCAAAATAGCCGAGCCGCTCAAACTGATAGCGCTGTTCCGGTCGCGCGCTCGCAAGGGCTGGTTCGCATTTTGCAGTCACCACCTCCAGCGAATTTGGGTTAACAAATGATTTGAAATCGCCGCCCGCGTCGGGTTCGGGAATGCTGAACAGACGGTCATATAATCGAACCTCTGCATCGATTGCCTGTGCCGCGCTTACCCAATGTATGGTCCCTTTTACTTTCCGACCGGCAGTCGGTCCGCCAGATTTGCTATCCAGATCGACTGTGCAGCGAAGCTCAGTCACGTTGCCGGCCGCATCCTTCACGACCTCACTGCACTTGATGATGTAGGCGTATTTCAGCCGCACTTCACCACTCGGTCGCAGCCGAAAGTATTTCAGCGGCGGCGTTTCCATGAAATCGTCGCGCTCGATGTAAAGCTCCCGACCAAACGGAATCTTGCGCGTACCTGCATTTGGATCTTCGGGATTGTTGACCGCATCGAGCTCTTCAGCTTTTTCCTCGGGATAATTGATCAGCACAACCTTAATCGGTCGTAACACAGCAAGGCGGCGCGTGGCGGTGCGATTGAATTCTTCACGCATCGTGTGTTCCAGCACGGCCATGTCAGTCATGCTCGGATATTTCGTGATGCCAATGTTGTAAGCGAACGCGCGCAAGGCGCTTGCGGTCACGCCGCGTCGGCGCAATCCGGAAATCGTAAGCATGCGAGGATCATCCCAGCCGCTAACAAGCTTTTCGTTCACCAACTGGATCAGTTTCCGCTTACTCATGACAGAGTAAGTGAGATTAAGCCGCGCAAATTCATACTGATGCGGACGCGGCTCCGGCAATTCGAGCGCCTCCAGAATCCAATCATAGAGCGGCCGGTGTACTTCGAACTCCAGCGTGCAAACCGAGTGCGTAATCCCTTCGATGTAGTCGCTGAGAGTGTGTGCCCAGTCATACATTGGATAAATGCACCATTTATCGCCGGTGCGATGATGCGATGCGTGCCGGATGCGATAGAGCACTGGATCGCGCAGCCAGACGTTCGCCGCGTTTACGTCGATCTTCGCCCGCAACGTGCGCGCGCCGTCGGGAAAGTCGCCTGCTTTCATTCGCGCAAAGAGATGGAGGTTTTCCTTGACCGAGCGATCGCGAAAGGTGCTGGCTTTACCGAGCCGGCGATAGGCGTCCGTTTCCTCAGGAGTCATATCGCAAACGTATGCTTTGCCTTTGCGTATGAGATCGACTGCGTATTCGTAAAAGCGGTCGAAATAATCCGATGCGTAAAATGGCGCGCCACCGACATGCTTGTCCGCCCAACCATCGATTAACCAATGCACGTCAGTCATGATTGACTCGACATATTCCGCCTCCTCCTTGATCGGGTTGGTATCGTCCATCCGGATGTTGCAAATGCCACCAAACTCGCGCGCGATTCCGAAGTTCAGGCAAATCGATTTCGCGTGGCCGATATGCAGATAGCCGTTAGGTTCGGGTGGAAAGCGCGTGCAGATTTGTTTGTATTTGCCCGCACGAAGGTCGTCCGCGACGATATCGCGAATAAAATCCGAAGGTGTTTTAGTTTCAATCGTCATTGTAACGAGCGCCAATGTAGCACATTGATTTTCGCATCCCGGAACAATGAAAAACATGCAGACGACCGAACGTTACACGCTCGCCGATCTTGAGAAGTGGGATAACATCGCATGCGACATTGATCCGCCGATTCGCCTTGGCGTTTTTGGTGATCCAGTTGCGCATTCGCTTTCGCCGGACATACAGAACGCCGCGCTGCGCGCCTGTGGGATCAACGCTCAATACGCGCGCTTTCATATCCGAGCGAATGAATTGAGATCGGCCCTGGGCTTTTTGCGAAATCTAGATCTCGTGGGAATAAACCTGACGGTGCCGCACAAAATCGCGGGCTTCGCGCAGATCGACGAGGCCGATGAATCCGCGAGTCGCATCGGAGCTGTGAATACGATTCGCCTTCGCGATGAGAAACTGGTCGGATCGAATACCGATGGCGAAGGATTCTTGCGCGCCATCCGCGCGGAATTCTCGGTCGATGTGCGGGATCTACGGATCATGATAATTGGCGCTGGCGGCGGGACTGGGCGCGCTATTGCGTGGCACTGTGCGCTTGAGAATTGCGAACGCCTCATCCTTGTTAATCGCACTCCGGAAAAAGCGAATGCACTGGCGGAGCGCCTGCGCCCGTTTTTTATGGAACCACGCGTACTTGGCCCCGCAGCGCGTCTTGAAACTATAGCGTGGGAGGAATCGGCAATGCGCATGCAACTTGGGGACACGGATCTTATCGTCAACGCCACTCCCCTTGGGATGAATCCGAGCGATCCAGCAGCAGTCCCAGCCCGATTGCTTGCCCCCCATCACATGGTTTTTGATTGCGTATATGGGCCATCGAAAACCGCTCTGCTGCGCGCGGCCGAACAAGCCGGCGCACGCGGCACGAATGGAATATCGATGTTACTACATCAAGGCGCGCGCTCATTTTCCATTTGGTTCGATCGTGAGCCACCGATCGACGCGATGCGGAAAGCCCTGCCGTTCTAGTGGCGCTCGCCGCGGCGAGCGCGCCGCTGGCTGACACAGCATCGCTTCAGCCTCTCGTATTTGTAATTCGCTTCAAAACAGCCATATTAACCGATGGTAAGCGCCGGTATAAACTTTGGCAGTCCGCCCCGGGCTGGTGTTGATCTGGCAGAAGAATTGCAAGAGCTAAAGCGCGAGCGAAACGCTGTTATTCTCGCGCATAACTACCAAGTGCCCGAGTTACAGGATGTTGCTGACTTCGTCGGCGACTCGTTAGGTTTGAGTTATCAAGCGGCGAAAACAGACGCCGACGTGATCTTGTTTTGCGGTGTTCATTTCATGGCCGAAACGGCCAAGATTATTAATCCGACGAAGCGTGTGATCTTGCCAGATCTCGATGCCGGCTGTTCGCTTTCCGAATCATGTCCGCCGGAAAGGCTCGCAGCGTTTTTAAGCAAGCACGCTGATAAGAACTACTATGTCATCGCGTACATCAATTGCAGTGCCGGAGTGAAGGCGCTGGCTGACGTAATCTGCACCAGCGGCAATGCCGACAAGATTGTACGTGCCGCTCCAGTTGATCGGAACATTCTCTTTGTTCCGGACCAAAATCTCGGCGCATGGGTGATGGAGCGGACGGGACGCAAAATGGATTTGTGGCGGGGCAACTGTTACGTGCACGTCGAATTCACAGCGCGCAGTATTAACAAGATTCGGGCGCAATATCCTAATGCACCAGTTGTAGCCCATCCGGAATGCACCTACGCCGTGCGGATGCTGGCCGATGAAGTTTGTTCTACCGAAAAGATGGTGACTTTTTGCAGAGAATCACCAGCAGGCGAGATCATTGTCGTTACTGAAGCTGGCCTATTACATCGTCTGCGCAGGGAAATTCCTAACAAAACATTCATTCCCGGTCCGACGGATAACTGCTTCTGTGGCGAATGCCGGTTCATGAAGATGAACACGCTCGAAAAAGCGTACGACGCGCTCTTGAACATGGAACCAGAGATCACTTTGCCGGAATCGGTGCGCAAGCGCGCAGAGCTACCCATTCGACGGATGCTCGAGTTAAGCAAGTAGCAACCTGCTCTTGCACGCTCAGCTTTCCATTCCCAATTGCTCAGAGCGAGCACGAATCGCACGTTCCAGGCTTTATCCGCGACATCCACATAATCCGCGCTTTCTTCGGCTAAGATGAAGGCTCACACCAAAGAATCCATCGAGCAACGGATCGACCGATTGCAAGCCGGCGGCATTATCGATCTGCATTTCGATTTGCCGATGGATTTGTACGAGAAGCGTAAGTGCAAAAACGTGCTTGAAACCGAATTTTTACCGGAACTCAAAGCCGGGAACATCGGCCTAGTCGGTGTCGCAATCTACATCGAGGACCCTTATCTGCCAGACGCGGGCCTGCGTGTGGCACTTGATCAAATCGCACGGCTATATGCTGAGACGCAGGCGTGTCAGCAATTCGCGATCTGCAAAAGCTTCAGTGAAATTCAGAGGGCACGGGCAACGAACAAAATCGCGCTGCTGATCACGATGGAGGGAGCAGAACCACTGGAAACCGACTTGAATCTTCTGCGCATCTTCTATGCGCTCGGCGTCCGCTCAATCGGACTTACACATGCGCGAAGCAATGCGGCGGGACATGGTGGAATCTTTGCTTCGAGCGGTTCATCGCAGGAAGGTCTTACCGAGTTTGGTCGTGATCTGGTTCGAGAATGCGAGGCGTTCGGTGTGATTGTCGATCTTGCCCACATCAATCCAGCCGGTTTCGCCGATGTCTTGTCTATGACGACAAAACCACCAATTGTTTCGCACACCAATGTCCGGCACTACTACGATATCGAGCGTAACATCAGCGATGAGCAGATCAAAATTATCGGCGAACGGCACGGAGTGATTGGCGTTAATTCGGTCCTAGTAAGCCCAAAAGGAGAAGAAAGCACTCTTGATCATTACGTCGATCACATCGAACACGTAGCCAATTTGATTGGCATTGATGGAGTGGCTATTGGTTTCGATTTCTTTGAGTTTATCTATAGCCAATGGCCCGAGTCGGCGAAAAAAGAGCTCGCCGAAAAGTTTACAACGCCCCAATTCATTCCTGACCTGAGGAACCATTCACATGCCCGTAACCTCACAGGCAAATTGATCGAGCGCGGCTTCAGTGACGAGCAGATCGAAAAAATCCTGCGCAGAAACTGGCTGCGGATCTTCGAAGAGTGGCTGTAACCGAACTGTAACTCGCCGGTAACGAATTTTGCTTGTCATCTGAACAATTTTTAGCCACCCTCAAAAACTTGTGAGGGCCCCTCCCACCGCGCTCTCCTCGCGACAGCCTTCTATAGTTATCGCTGACGACAGCACGGTCGCCAGAGAAGGAGTCGCTGCGATCATCCACCGGGACCTGGGCTACACATTGTGCGGGCTCGCAACTGATCAAAGGACCACGAGTGAGCTGATGGAAAAACACCAGCCAGACCTGCTCGTAGTTGAACCATTTCTCGGCCATCACGACGGAATATTTCTCCTCAAACAACTCGCTGCGCGTTTTCCCCGGACGCGGATGCTAGCTGTATCGAGACAGCCTGAAGAAATCTATGCAGAACGTGCGCTGCGCGCGGGCGCGTCTGGCTACTGGATGAAAACCGGGACGCGGGAAGAGTTGATCCGTGCCATTGATACTGTTCTCGCAGGTGAACTTTATGTAAGTCCGCGGATCGCATTGCGCGCCGTTCACGAGGTCGTCGAGCAGACGGCAGCACATCCCAACACTCCTAACCTGACTGACCGCGAGCTGCATGTCTTTGCCCTGACTGGCGCCGGCTTAGGGACCACCCGGATCGCAAAAGAACTCGGGATCAGCCCCAAAACGGTGGAAACCTATCATGAACATATCAAGCTCAAGTTAGGATATCCCGATGCTGATGCGCTCCACCAAGGCGCGCGAGAGTGGTTCCAACTGAGCCACCGGCAAATAACTCCGGGGAAAGCCCCGATAGCTCAATCGGGGATCAGATGCCCGAAATATCCGGGCAAGTCCCGGATAGGCAGTTGAACGCGCCAGTTGCTAATCTCCGCGCTATCGAATCGGAACGTGGAGCTACTTCTTTGCTAGCTCCCTTTCCTGTTCGGCAACTGGAGACTCACAATGACAAGCGTAATAAGTAAAGCAAAGATAAAGATAATCAGCACGGTGAGCCAAAGACACCGTCTGAAGAACATGTTAAGGTCGGCAGTCGCGCTCAGCATCCTGGTGGGTTGGTTGTCTGTCGCCAGTGCACAATGGACCGGCCTGGCAAATGCGTTTCCATCGGGATTCGCCTCAACCTGCGTACTGCTCACCGATGGCACCGTGATGTGCCACGAGTACAACACCAATCGTTGGCATCGCCTGAAGCCGGATATCAACGGCAGCTATCAAAATGGCTCATGGGATGTCCCAGACTTCACCGTCGCGGACATGCCAAACGGCAACGATCCCACGACTGGATGCGTGAACTGCCCGTACAAGCCGTTGTACTTCGCGTCTGCGGTGCTGCCAGATGGGCGCGTGGTAGTCATCGGCGGCGAATACAATCCGCCTGGCATGCCCGCCGTCTGGACTAACATCGGGTTCATGTACGATCCGGTGACAAACATGTGGTCAGGGCAGATAACTGTACCAGCAACGTGGTGCTGTACCAACGGCAACGGCACCGGAGGTATCGGCGACGCCCAGTCCACAATTCTGACAAACGGAACGATGCTCCTCGCGAGCACCGCAAGCACGGATATCGCGTCGTTCGATCCCGCGACGCTCAACTTCACGGCGCTCAACCCGACGGGCAAGGACGACAGCAACGACCAGGAAAACTGGAACATATTAGCAGACGGGAGAGTGCTGACTGTCGACTCAAGAATCCAAGCGTCCTTCGAAATCTATAATCCCGCGACCAACTCGTGGGGGACCGCTGGATCCACGGTGGTGAACTTGGCGGACGTCGGCGGCAGCTGTACTTCGGCGGAGGTGGGGCCGGGGGTCTTGCGACCTGACGGCACGCTGATTTACTTCACGGGCAACCCGGCGGGACAAAACGCGGTTTACACGATTGCGGCGAACAGCTGGGCAGCTGGCCCTAGTTTCCCGAACGTCAATGAGACCGTTGCCGATGGTCCCGCGTCGTTGTTGCCGAATGGGAATGTGCTCGTGATGGCGGCCCCCTTTGATCACAATCCGTCCCCACCGCCATGTGGCAACTGGATGACCCCCAGCCACTTCTACGAGTTCGATGGAACCAACCTGATACTGGTAGCGGATTCGCCTAATGCAGCGAGCTTCAAATCTTATCAGGGGCGCATGCTCCTGCTTCCTTCCGGGGACGTGCTTCTCACGGCCTACGATCAGGCCGCCACAGCCGACGTTCAGCTCTACTCGAACGGTGGAGCGCCCCAGGACGCTTGGAGGCCGGTCATTACGACGGCCCCTCCGACGTTGGTCCCCGGCAATACCTATTCGATCTCAGGCACGCTCTTCAACGGATTCTCGGAGGGTGCCTCGTACGGGGATGACGCGCAGTCGTCGACCAATTATCCGCTGGTACGCATCAGGAATCACGCGACGGGACATGTCTTCTATGCTCGCACCCACGACCACAGCAGGATGGGCGTCGAAGCGGTCGGCAGCAGCGAAATCGTAACGACGCAGTTTGATGTACCGCTCGGCCTCGAGCCAGGCCCGAGCGATCTGATTGTTGTTGCGAACGGTATTCCCTCTTTGCCGCTCCAAGTTAACGCAATCGCCGATTTGTCAGTCACCAAGACCGCTTCGCCAGATCCTGTGACGACCGGGGATGACTTGACCTACACGGTTACTGTAACCAACAACGGGCCGGATACAGCGATATCAGTTATCGTAACGGACAACCTTCCTCCTGAGACAACCTTTGTCTCGTGCTCTTCGACCGGAGGAGGAGTTTGTGGTGGCTCAGGTAACAACCGCACGGTTACATTCGCGTCCCTTGCATTAGGCGAGTCTGAGACCATAACCTTTGTAGCCAATGTGAATTGCTCAGTCGCCGACAACACAGTAATAAGCAATACGGCGACAGTGAGTGCTTTCACACCTGATCCTGATCCAACTAACAACTCTGCGACAGCAACTACGACAGCTTCCAATCCGCCTCCCACGATCACTGGTGCAGCAGCAGATCCATCAGTTCTCTGGCCACCAAACCACAGGATGGTGAATGTGACCGTGAGCTACGACGTTACCGATAACTGTCCGTTGCCCCCTGGCTCCTGCACGCTCAGTGTGACCAGCAATGAGCCGATCAATGGCACAGGAGATGGTAATACGTCTCCAGACTGGATTGTCTTGGATGATCATCATGTGCTACTTCGAGCCGAGCGGGCGGGCAACGGCAATGGGCGCATCTATACAATCACTATCACCTGCATCGACAGCGGCGGTAACTCCTCGAGCGAGAGCGTGACAGTAACGGTGCCCCACGACCGAGGCAGGCACTAGGTTAACCCTGAGAAAGGCAAAGCGCCTCTCCTAGGCGGGAGGACCAACAAGCGTTAAACCCGCGGTTTCAGCGGCGAGGAGATCGAAAAATCCCGCGCGGAAACTGGCTGCGGATTTTCGAAGAGCTTCTTTAGCCAGCGCCCTACCGTGCCGGAACGGAAATGGTATAAGTGATCAACGCACAAATCACCACCATCCCAATCATGGCGATGATGAATATCGCATCCGCGAGTTTTCAAGACTATGCATTCTGCGCAGGCCTCGCGAGCGAAGCGCCCAGTAAGAAAGCAAACAAGAGATCAGAAACAGTAGTGCGTCGGCGGCCAGCATATCATCCGCCAGCGTGTCCGCGGTTCCAAGTGCGATGACAACGCGGATCAATCCAATAACGGTCAGGCAAACGCCGACCATCGCGGAAGAGACGGTGAAGATGTGGATGCAAATATCCTGCTCGAGGTGGCTGTTTGCATCGCGTCGCGGCTGCCTTTCTCCTTTCATGCGACCAGTGTTTAGACTACTTGCGAAAGTGACTGTTCAGAGAATTGCGCGGCTGATAAAAGAATTGAAAAGGCGCACTAAACGAAGACGCATTTGAAATTCATCAACCTGACGCGCCGCACCGAGATTGGTGCGAATTCATATTATCTTGAGATCGGCAACCACCGACTGGTGCTCGATTGCGGAATGCATCCTAAGGACACCGGTGAAGATGCACTGCCGAATTTCAAGGCGATCGCGGGCCAGGAGATCGGGGCGATCCTGATCTCGCACGCTCATCAAGATCACATCGGCACATTACCGGTACTAATGCGACGCTTTCCAACCGCGCGCATTTTGATGACGGAAGCCACGGCTGAGATTGGCAACGTGCTCTTGCACAACTCGGTTAATGTGATGACCCGACAACGCGAGGAGATCGGTCGCGCCGTCGCGGGGTTGTATCCGCTTTTCACGCATCGGGAAACCGATCGCGCATCGGAACGCTGGCGTCGGTGTCCATTGCGCCAGCGCATCTCCATTGCCGGCGAGCGTGCGCCTCAGCGCGAAAAAGACTCTCTTACATTTGAGTTTTTCGACGCAGGACACGTGCTGGGCTCAAGCGGAATTCTGCTGCGCGCGGAAGGCAAAACCGTCTTTTACACTGGGGACGTCAATTTCGATGATCAAACGATCATGGAAGCGGCAATTTTTCCTGAAGAGAAAATTGACGTCCTGATCATGGAATGCACACGAGGCGACCACGCCAAACCGGCTGGATGGACGCGCGCCGGTGAAGAGGGACGTCTGGCAGAAGCAATCGGCGCTGCTTTTGACCGTCGCTCGTGCGTGCTCATACCAGTTTTCGCGCTGGGAAAAACGCAGGAGATCCTCGCAATGCTTTACAAATTCCGTCGTGAAAGGCGCCTCCCTGAGTTTCCAATCTATATTGGCGGTCTCAGCTCGAAGATGACGGATATCTACGATCGGCGCGCACACATGACTCGCCGGCAATTGCCGCGTCTGCAACTAATGAGGGAAGCGGCGCCATTCATTTTGAATGATGAAACAGTACGTGACGCGCCGCTGCGGGCCGGAAGGGTTTACGTCCTCTCCAGTGGGATGATGATACCAAAAACACTTTCCAATGTTTTTGCGCGTCGGTTAATCGAGAATCCACAGCATTCGATCTTTTTTGTTGGTTACGCCAGCCCGGAATCGCCCGCCGGTTTTCTGCGGGAGTCAGGCACGGACGGCGAGGTAGCTCTTGATCCCGACAAGCCAGCCCAGCGCGTTCGCTGCAACATCGAACAGTTTCAGTTCAGCGCGCACGCGACGCGCGAGGGGTTGGTCGATTACGCCAAAAAACTTTCACCCCGCAAAATTGTTCTTGTGCATGGCGATCCACCAGCGGTGGAGTGGATGCGGACCACATTATCAGGCGAGCTTCCCGGCTCGGATGTGATTGTGCCCGAGCCGGGAGTGGAGGTAGAGTTGTGACAAGCAAGTGGCGCTTCGCCCCGGATGATCCTGCCTTATCGCAAAATGATTTCTCCGCGGGTCATCCCGAGCGAAGTGAGGGACCTCACAATTGCGCGAACGGCTAGGCAGGTTAGGTAGTGGATCAACCAGCTAATGCGAGGTTCTTCGCTTCGCTCAGAATGACCCGGTTGTGAAAATCGTCTCCTGGAACATTAATTCGCTGCGCAAACGCCAGGACCGCTTGTTTGCCTGGCTGGAGGCGACCGGGCCGGACATCGTTTGTTTGCAGGAGACAAAATGCACGGACGACCAATTTCCGGCACTCGCTTTGCAGGCAGTTGGTTATCACTCGGCTTATCACGGAGAAAAATCGTACAACGGGGTTGCGATTCTGGCGAAGACGCAGCTTCGCGATGTGCGTCCGTCGCTTTGCGATGAAGTAGTGGATCCACAGGCGCGAGTGATTGCAGCGACCGTCGGTCACCTTCGCGTGTTCTCGATTTATGCGCCCAACGGCCAGGCGGTCGGTTCGCCAGCGTACCAATACAAATTGCGTTGGTACCACCGCCTGCGGGATTGCATCGCGAAGGAAAAATCTGCCGATGTTGTGGTGTGCGGCGATTTCAACGTCGCCCCGGAAGATATCGATGTTTACGATCCGGACCTCTGGCGTGGTGCTATCATGTGTTCGGATAGCGAGCGCGCCGCGTTTCAGAAATTGTGTGAAATCGGCTTATGCGACACTTTGCGAATTCATCACAAAGAGAGTGAACTTTTCAGCTGGTGGGATTATCAGATGCGCGCATTTGAAAAAAATCGCGGCCTGCGAATTGACACGATCCTGGCGAGCGAGACATTGGCGAAGAAGTGCAGTGCTTCAGGAATGGATCTTGAAATGCGCAAAGGCAAAGAGCCGTCCGATCACGCGCCGGTTTGGGCCGAGTTCACCGGAACATAGGTCTGTGGCTTGAGCGCTCTCCGCACCGTAGCCTTGCGGAGGCGGGTTCAGCGTTGAACGTTGGGCGTTGATGGCTAACGAATCGCACCTCCGCGTTTCGAACCCGCCGCCAAAGCCTCTCATGATTTGGGATGGCCAGTGTCATTTTTGCAAGCGGTGGATCGAGCGTTGGCGACAAATCACGGCTGGCAAAGTAGACTACGACCCTTACCAGCAGGCGGGCGCGCGGTTTCCAGAAATTCCAATCGAACAATTCAAGCGCTCGGTCGTATTCATCGAGCCGGATGGCGAAACCTTCTTTGCTGCCGAAGCCGTGTATCGTTCGTTGCGATATCGATCTTCGCGGAAATGGCTGGCATGGAGCTACGATCACGTGCCTGGCTACGCAATCATTTCGGAGACTGCTTACAAATTTATCGCTCGCCATCGCCGTCTGGGATCAACCTTCACTCGATTGCTCTGGGGCAAAGATGTGCGACCGCCGACTTATTTTTGGGCGCGCCGTTGGTTTCTCCGCGTGCTTGGTCTCGTCTATCTCATCGCATTCGTCTCGCTTTGGGTGCAAATCGATGGACTTGTTGGCAGCAACGGAATGTCGCCGGTGAGTCAGTTTCTCCCGGCAGTTCGGCAGCAATTAGGGACGGATGCTTACTTTCTTTTGCCGACACTTTGCTGGTTCGACTCGAGCAACGCCTTTCTACATTTCCTTTGCGGTGGCGGCGTTGCTCTCTCGTTGCTTCTGATTTTCGGAACCGCCCCCGCGCTTTCCCTCGTCGGCCTTTTTGTCTTTTACCTGTCGCTCACCGTTGCTGGACAAGTGTTTCTCAACTTTCAATGGGATGTTCTTCTGCTGGAGACCGGCTTTTTGTCGATCTTTCTTGCCCCATGGCGACTATGGCCGCGGGACCTTTTGTTGCGGCCGGGATCGACAATCCCGGCTCCAGCGACCGCCTCAGCTATAGTTTCTCCAGTCTCACGCGCGGGGTTGTTTCTGCTCAAGTTCCTTCTCTTTAAGTTAATGCTTATGTCCGGCGTCGTGAAGCTGACCAGCGGCGACGCTTCCTGGGGTTGGCTGAATCATTCGTTTCATTGGAGCGCGCTCACCGCGCTTGATTATCACTACTGGTCGCAACCGTTGCCCACGGTCTTCGCTTGGTGGGCAGACAAGAGTCCGGAGTGGTTCAAACGTTTCTCGGTCGCATTTTGTCTCGCCGTGGAGGTCGTCGCGCCATTTTTTATCTGGGCACCGCGACGCCCGCGGCTGGTTGCTGCGGGACTAATGGTCTTCCTTCAAATCGTAATCGCGCTCACCGGTAACTATTGCTTCTTCAATCTGCTGACGATCGCGTTGTGCTTGCTTTTGATCGATGATTCTGTAGCTGCGTCGCTGCACGACGCGCGCACGTTTCGCACAGCGAAACGGCTACAGGATCGGTTATGCAGCTACGGCGCCGTCGTCGTGATCATTGTCACGTTGCCAATTAACGCATGGCTCATCTTCAGCGCATTCAACCCGCAGGGCCGACCGCCAGGCTGGGTGGCGAACTTCTACGAACAACTCGAAGCATTTCGCATCGTGAACGGCTACGGACTCTTCCGAGTGATGACCAAGGACCGTTGCGAGATAGTAGTCGAAGGCAGTAACGATGGCATCGATTGGGCACCTTATGAATTCAAATGGAAACCAGGCGACGTGAAACGCGCACCAGGCTGGTGTGCACCGCACCAACCAAGACTCGACTGGCAGATGTGGTTTGCCGCCCTAGAAACTCCGGAGCAAAATCAGTGGTTGGCAGGACTAATCGTCAGGCTGCTGCAGGGTTCGCGAGATGTGGACGGATTGCTTGCACGCAATCCATTCCCAGATAGACCGCCTCGCTTCGTTCGCGCGATGTTTTATCGCTATCGCTTTACAACCAGGGAGGAGCGTCGACAAACCGGCGCGTGGTGGAAACGCCAGGAACTTCGCGAATACTTGCCGACGATCTCGTTGGATCAGCTGCGCCAATAGCGAGAGGGTGGAACGCGTTCTCTTCGACGCGTAGTTAGATTAGGCGGTGGAACTACATCTATTTGGCATCGTCCCGCCGCCGCGGACCGATCCACCTTGAGCCACATGCGCACTTGGATATATTCGGCGCGTGTCGAAGGAAGGACAGATCGTAACAGAAGGCACGGTAACTCAGGTATTGCCGGGCACGATGTTTCGGGTCGATCTTCCGGGACAACGCAATGTCCTTGCACATATCTCCGGTAAGATGCGGAAGCATTTCATCCGGATCGTGCCGGGAGATAAAGTTTCTGTCGAGCTTTCGCCCTACGATCTTACAAAAGCGCGCATCGTTTTCCGCGAACAGTGAGCGCGCGGCACTGGGTATTGTACCCTAATCCAGGTGTTGTAGCCGCGTCGTTGTGTCCAGGCGAATCCCAGGAGCAGTCGATACTGAGCACCGCGACACAGCGTCGTGGCTACAACGTCGTTCCACCCGTCTGTACGAGATTTGTTTGCCCAATTTGTAAAGCGCGCGGATAGTTGCAGCGAAAATCAACCGGAGACTACCAATGGCAGAAGAGAATAAAGCAGAACAAAAGACGTCCGCCACGGGCGACGTTCGCGACAAGCTTGAGAGCAGTAAACAACATGCGCGCAAAGCGGCTGAAGACTTGAGATCAGCAGCAGGCGCCATCGCGGGAGAGTATCGCGGCAAGGCAGAGCAGGCATGGGGCGAAGCACGCGGCAAAGCAGAACAAGCGTGGGGGGACGCGAGGAATCGCGCCCGCACGTTCCACGAAGACGCGGAGCAATATGTGCGCGAAAACCCAACGAAGGCGATATTTACCGCGCTTGGAATCGGGTTTGTTCTGGGTCTGATCTTCCGGCGTTAACTCCGAAGGCTTTCGGAGATGATCAGCGAAAGCTCTCGGTCCCGCAATCCTGCGGGGCATGCCGGTTTGCTCCAAAATCTGTTCGCACTCGCCGGTGCACTTGCCGAGTTTTTTGAAAGTCGCTTTGTCCTTCTGGCCCAGGAATCAAAAGCGGCCGCCGTGCAAGTATTGATACTGGCCAGTTGCTTAATCTTGGCGGTGCTCCTCTGTACGCTGGGATATGTTTTCCTCATAACCGGCGCCGTTGCAGGGTTGGCCCACCTCGCTGGGATTTCATGGCCATGGATAGCGCTGGCTGCCGCTGCGCTGCATTTCATAATTGCGCTACTGCTGCTCCTAATCGTGCGGAGCCGAATCACCAAACCGCTTTTCGGCGCCACTTTGGCTGAATTAAAGAAAGATCGCGAATGGCTGAGAAATCTGGACGCAACAAATCAATCGACGAACTGAGAGCAGAAATCGAGCGTTCCCGCCAGCGCGTAGGGCGCGATTTTTGCGGCCTGCGCCATGAATTGGATTTCCCCGCAAAATTCCGCAGATCATTTCGAGAACAAACCGTTTCGTGGATCACAGCTGCGGCTGCGGTCGGCGCTCTGATCGCTTTGGCTCCGATGCGGAGGAAGAAAATTTATGTGGACGCAAAAAGCAGCCGCAAGACACAGAAGAAGCTGCTCGAAACCGGCTTTGCTCTGGCGGCGTTGAAAGTCGTCGCCAGCCTGGCTCGGCCGGTGATTGTCCAACTGGTCAAGAATCGATTGACCGATTTTGCGGGAAGACCACGCCGCAAAACATAACTCCCGTGCATTCACGGGTTCTATGGGACGCGCTCGTTTTTAGGATTTACGCGCTGGGGTGAGCTGCGTAATTATCTCTGCAGGCGTCCATGATCGCTAAGTCTCCGGAGACTTCCGCGGAATCGCAGCCGATGCGGCATGTGGATGATTATCTCGAGGTCGGCCAAAAAGCTGGCGCGTCTGACGTCCATTTGGCTGTGAATGCGCAGCCAAGATGGCGGTTACATGGACGGCTGGAGCCCATCTGGCCTGACGCACCGCTGCTGGCTGCCGAGCAAACCGCCGCT
Source organism: Verrucomicrobiota bacterium (assembly GCA_046725285.1). Lineage (GTDB taxonomy): Bacteria > Verrucomicrobiota > Verrucomicrobiia > Chthoniobacterales > UBA10450 > Udaeobacter. The sequence goes on along the minus strand of JBKOYG010000077.1, from coordinate 17,662 downwards.
TTGGCTGAGGCTTTCATGCCAGGTGCCTACAAAAATGAGCTCAATACGCGCGGCGATTCGGATTTTGCGTACGAAAACGAGTTCGCCCGCTATCGCACCAGTGTGGTTCGCCAGCGGCTTGGGATCGAAATTGTCTTCCGAGTGATTAACACTCACGTCCGGACTATGGACGAACTGGGGTTGCCCGAGCGCCTCAAGCTGCTCACCGGATACCAGAACGGGCTGATCCTGGCGACAGGTTCAGTAGGAACAGGCAAATCGACGACTCTGGCGGCAATGGTCGAGCAGATAAATATGGAACGCCGCGATCACATCATCACGTTGGAAGACCCGATCGAGTATATTTTGACATCGAAAAACTGTCACGTTACCCAACGAGAGATATTCACTCACAGCGATTCCTTCGCCACAGCGCTGCGCGCTTCCCTCCGCGAAGATCCTGACGTGATCATGGTTGGAGAAATGCGTGATTTGGAAACGATTTCACTCGCCATCACTGCTGCCGAGACCGGCCACCTTGTTTTGGCAACGCTGCATACCAGTAATGCTTCCCGCACGCTTGACCGGTTGCTCGACGTGTTTCCACCACATCAACAGGAACAAATCCGGGTAATGGTAAGCGAATCCTTGCGGGGAGTGATCAGTCATCAGCTGATACCGCGGGCAGATGGCACCGGACGCGTGCTGGCTTTGGAGATTCTTACGAACACACCCGCAGTGGCCAATGTTATTCGTGAAGCAAAGACCTACATGTTGCCGGGCATTATTCAGACCGGCAAGAAACAAGGCATGCGTTTGATGGACGATACACTCATCGAACTGTATGAACGCGGCTTGATAAGCGCCCAGGAGGCATACGCGCGCGCCGACCAAAAACAAATGGTGCGCCAACACCTGAGAGGATGACGAATGACGAAATCCGAATGGGAAGCGCACGCTTTCAGCATGCACCAAAGGGCATTCGTAGCAATCACATTAGACAGCTTTTCATCATTCGAGCTTCGTCATTCTTTCGTCATTCGGCATTCGTCATTCGTGATTAACCGATGGCTTACCTCGACCAATTTCTAAGTGTAATCGTCAAGCACGGTGGCTCCGACCTGCACTTTGCCGAGGGACAGCCGCCGAAAATGCGTGTGCATGGCGACATCATGCCAATTCGCGCCAAGCCGATTTCACGTGAGGAAGCCGTGCAGATGATGAGCGAAATTTGCGGAGCGAAAAACTGGGAGCTGTTCGAGCAACGCGGAGACCTCGATTTTGCCTATGAAATGGATGAAGCCTCTCGGTTCCGCAGTAACTACTTCAAGCAGTCAAAAGGTTATGGCGCAACGTTTCGGCTCATTCCTACCAAGATTGCTACGCTCGAAGAACTGGGAATTCCACTGGTTGTGAGAGAGTTTGCGAATCTACGCGGCGGGCTCGTCCTTGTAACTGGTCCTACCGGCTCCGGAAAAACTACCACGCAAGCGGCATTGATCGATTACATCAATCAAAACTTTGCAAAACATGTCGTGACAATTGAGGAACCGATCGAATTCGTACATGGGAACAAGAGGAGCACCATTACTCAGCGGGAAGTCCCGACTGATTCCAGTTCGTTTGCCGCTGCGCTCAAGGCAGCGTTGCGGGAGGACACCGACATTGTGTTAGTGGGGGAAATGCGCGATCTGGAAACAGTTTCGCTCGCCCTTAGCGCGGCTGAGACGGGCCTTCTCGTATTCGGCACACTGCACACGAACAATGCGCGCAAAACGGTCGACCGAATGGTGGACGTTTTTCCCGCCGACCGTCAACCTCAGGCTCGTGCCATGCTCGCAAACTCACTGCGCGGCGTAGTTGCCCAATTGCTTTTGAAAAGAGCGGACCGTCCCGGCCGAATTGCAGTCAACGAAATCCTGATCGCGAATGCCGCTGTGGCCGCGATCATTCGCGAAGGGGCAACGCAAAAGCTCCAGGACGTGATTGTCTCCGGCAAGGCGCAGGGGATGCAATTCATGGACGACGCCATCTGGGCGCTGCTCGAAAAAGGTATTGTATCCCCTCACGAGGCTTTCATGAAAGCAATCGACAAGAGTCGTTTCAGACCGTTTCTGTCCCCCGAGGAAGAAGCGCTGGGCAACGCGGCTGGCGCAGTCCGGGACGATGAAAAGCGCCTTCCCGGAAATTTCGTGAAATCGACCGGCCCCCGCCCGCGAGTGGGTACACGCTAAGGCATCAGGACCGTAGGCGTCCCGCGTGCCTAGTTTCGACGTCGCGTCGAAACAAACTTTCCCTTAAATACGAATCATGAGACTGGCGGGCGCATAGGAGAAGTTCGCGATCGCAGTAGGAGGTCCCCAAACACGTGGCGACGCGTGAGCTACCCGGCTGCTGCGGCGCCAATTTTCCTCGACACTTTGGCGCGTTCTTTCGGAGAAAGCGTCACCACCGGCAGGTTCAACAGCAGCGTTGGTATCGGAACATTTGCGCTGTGACAACCGCGAGCTCCCAACACCATACCTGTGCTGATCGATGATTGCCCATACCGCTTCCGCAGGCGCGTCAATTGCGCCGCTCACAAGAACCCGCGGCATCCTCTGGCACTTATTGTGCAGCGACTCTGCGCACAGCCGTTTGGAGTTTTTCAAGAACCATGCTCTTGGTAAGCACTTCGGGGAACACAATCGGTTCTTCGTTTTTGCCGGGGTAGAGCACATAGAGCGGCACGCCCGGGCGGCCGAACTGTTGCAACAATTTCGTGATCGCTGGATCGCCGTTAGTCCAATCCGCTTTTAATTTTACAATCGCGTGACGCTGAAATGCCTCTCGTACCTCTGCGCTCTCGAGCACATTAGCCTCGTTAAATTTGCAGGTAATGCACCACGCTGCAGTGAAATCGACAAACACGGAATGGCCTTGGTCCAACCCCGCTTGCAAACGCTCGGGCGTGAACGCCTGCCAGTCTCCGCGAAGTCGTGAATCTGCTAACGCAATATTGGTAGATCGAAATTTGCCGCCGATAAAATAGATGCCGCTGCCGAGCACGAGCACAAGCATGAGCATGAGCACGACGCTGCGCTTCGTAGCTGATGCGCCCGGCAGAACGAAGGCGCCCTTCATCCAGCACGCGATGCTGATCACCAGGAGAAAGCAGCTTGCCCATATCGCTCCTTCCAAGCCGCGCTGAGCGCCGAGCACATAAAGAAGAAACAGCAGTGTGGCCAGCAGGAGGAAGCCCATGAATTGTTTCAAATGCTGCATCCATGGCCCTGGTCTTGGCAGAAATCGCAGCCAGGCCGGTTGAGCGCTCAAAAGCAGATACGGCGCACTCATGCCGGCGGCAATTGCAACGAACATCGCCAGGATAACCGCCGGCGACTGCGAAAACGCAAAACCGAGCGCGGTGCCCAGGAATGGCGCAGTGCACGGCGTTGCCAGAACAGTCGCGAACACACCCTGTAAAAATGAGCCTACATCATCTTTGCGCTCGCCGGTTGACAGCAAGCCGCGTGTCATGCTTTGCGGCAGCGAAATTTCAAATACGCCAAAGAGATTTAGAGCGAAAACGAGGACTATCACGCTTAACGCAAGAACGAAATATGCGTTAGTGAATTGAAATCCGCCCCAGGTCACGTCGCGCCCGGCGCTCTTGAGCACAATCAGGAGCAGGGCAAGCCCGACGAACCACGCAAAAATCCCTGTCACAAACGCGATACCACTCCGCAAAACTTTCCGCGGGCTCTGGCCCGCTTGTTGAATGAATCCAAAGATTTTGAGCGAAATCACCGGCAGAACGCACGGCATCAAATTCAAAATAATGCCGCCCAGGAAGCCGAAGAGTAGAAAAGTCAGGATCCCACGGGATTGCGCTGGAGCAGCCGCCGAAACAATCGGCGCAGAGGAAATTTGCCACGCCGCGCGGTCCTCTCCATTTGGTTGCTGGGAATAAACGATCAGGCCCGGAAGGGACGACAAATTTTTGTTCGACGACTCAATCGGAACTCGAAAGACAACTTCATCTTTCTTGTTGCGTGATTCGATCGTTGGATGGCCAACGACAATGTCTTGTCCTGGTAATGGGAAAAAATCCAGCGCCGGATAATTAGCTAGCAATTCGCTAGTGATCTTTAGACGAAGGTCAGCGCCGGCCCGACTCCAGTTTGCCGTAGCTACATTCGATTCTGGCCAGTTTTGAGGCAACAAGCGCCGGTAACGCGCAAAGAGTTCCGAGTTGGCCAACCGGCTCGTTGTCGACGTCGGCAACACCAAGTGCAATATTGCGCTACCAGGAATGCAGATCTTCTCGCAGACCAGCCAGTTTGCCTCAGCGGAAAGTTTAACTGATGGATCATCAATCTTCTGTGGGGGCGTGATTTCCTGCATGAGCAGGACTTCGTTTTCGTAGCCGTAAGTCTCAATGTCGCCCGGATCGATCGTCTTCAGCGGAATTGGCCATTGAATCTCACCAACTTTCCAGCCGGATGGCAGTTTCCATTTCAATTCTGTGGGAAGACCAGCGTCGCCAGAGAACGCCCAGTAGGTATGCCAGCCTGTAGCCATTCGAAGCAACAAACCGACAGTGAATGGTTTTCCGGGAACAATGGCGCTCGTATCAGCCAGAAGCTCGGCCTTGACGAGTTCTTTTCCTTGATAAACCTGCGCTGGACTCTGCGGCGTTAAAGCGAGGACAGACCAAGCAACCACGAAGGTCGCAACCCGCGATGCCAGTCTCATGTTATTACGTAGCACTCGCTCCAGTTCGCGGCAATCGACGATGGTAGGAGGGCGCCATCCCAAGCGCCCAGCAGCTTATGGGACCAGAAAAATTTTGTCGGTCCAGGGATCTTTCACCTTGGTGCCAGGCGCGAAGCCACTTACATCGACGTATCTTCCTTCTTTGTCGAACGGACTGAAGACATATCCAGGTTTGTCTGGAACCGTTTTAGCTGTTGGAAAGTTCGCCTGGGAAGACGAAGCGTGCGATGCACTCGTGCTCGTCGATGATTGCCCTGTCTCTCCGCGAGTCGTCCGCAAGGTAGCGCCCGATGTTCGGCTCTGGCGGCGTTCGACTTCAACGCGCGGTTGCTGTTGCGACGCTGACGCCATTTCCGGTGGCGGAATCGGTTGACCGGGATTGGTAACATCCGATGGCGGGGTATCCGTTCCCACCATGGTTGGTGATTCATCGCCCCTATTCCGCGTGGCATAATGCACCGGAGCGCTGGCAACACGATACGAACCGACCGCGACAGCTCGGGCCACTTTGTAAGAGCCTACGGCTGCGCCGCGCGTCACGTGGTAGGAAGTAGTGGCGACGTCGTGGGTCGCCCGGCATCCGCCAAGCAGAATGGGGGCAACCATCAAAATCCGCAGAAGCACATTCATTTTACCTTCATACAGATGTCACTGATCGCTATTCGTTCAATGATTTAGGCTAACGTCACCAATGAAATTGCCGATATCACTCTCAGTGGTAACCCAGGAACACATCAACCGGTAAACATCAGGGTCGATAAATTTGTAAAAACGCCATCCGCGCGCTTGGAGGTCGCGCGCGAGTTGATCATCCATCCGCGCAAACACCGCATTTGCTTCCACGGGAAAAACAATCTCGACCTTCGCCGTACCTTGCAGCCGGCTTGCAAGCTCGCGGGCGACGTGGTTAGCGTGTCGGGCATTCCGCAGCCAAACGTCCGCTGCCAAAAGTCCCAGCCACGGCGCAGCCAAAAAGCGCATCTTTGACCCGAGCTGGCCGGCTTGTTTCACCCGATAGTCGAACTCTCGGGACACCTCCTTGTCAAAAAAGATCACCAATTCGCCGGCAGCCGCCCCATTTTTTGTCCCGCCGAAACACAGAACGTCAACACCAACTTCCCACGTGATCGCCTTTGGCGCGCAATTGAGCGACGCAATCGCGTTGGCGAAACGCGCACCGTCCATGTGCACAAACAATTCATAGGAACACGCAAGGTCAGTGATCGCCGCGATTTGACCGGGCGTATAAACCGTCCCGAACTCGGTCGCCTGTGCGATGCTGATCACACCCGGCTTGTGCGAGTGAAGCTCGTTCTGGCGCATAAGCAGCGCCTTCACCTGGCCAATATCGATCTTGCCATTTCTGCCGCCGACCAAAAACAGCTTCGATCCTCCCGTGAAAAATTCGGGCGCACCGCATTCGTCAGTCTGAATGTGGGCGTTCTGGTGGCAGATAATTCCGCGAAATGACTGACACAACTGCGCGAGTGCCAGTGCATTTGCAGCCGTGCCAGTGAAAACAAAATAAACGTCGCAATCGGTCTCAAACATTTCACGGATCCGATCGCAAACGGCCGCCGTCCAACTGTCCTCGCCGTATGCTGCGGCGTAATCGGCATTGGCTTCCTGCAATGCGGCCCACGCCTCGGGGCAAATCGCCGCGGTGTTATCACTCGCAAATTCTTTGGTGCTCTACGATCATCGCACTTGTTTGCAACCGAGTTTCTGCGCCCGATCAATCAGCGCAAAAAGAGATTGCCTGACAGATCCGAGCCCTGGGCCTCCAGAGTCTGCCAGGCAAATCTCCTCCACTTGCTCCTCAAAATTGCTTGAAGCAATTTCATTCTCATTTCGGAAACCGGCCGCAAAGTGAGCGTGTCCGGATGTAATTTTTTTTGGACCCATGAAGGCGCTTGGTTCCGTCTTTGCTTAACGCATTGGGCCGAACTAATTTCGTCAAATGAGGTCGCTCCAAAGCGAAATCGAGCAGCGCGGCAGGCAGATTTTCGAACTGGTCGACAAATATCCTGAGTCGCTCTTCAGCAAGGCGGGATTTTACCAGCGTCTGATGACGCTCTCGATGCGCGACGAGCGGTTCAAGGCGCAACTGTTTCGCTTTGTCGCCGTTCTGCCCTCGTTGCGTCGATCAAGCGAGATTATTCAGCATCTCGAACAATATTTCAGTAATACGCAGGATGGCTTCCATCCGCTGGTCGGCATCGGCGTTCGACTGGCGCGCATCGTTCCCTGGATAAGCGGTCCGCTTTTGCGCTGGAACGTTTCGGAAACGGCACGCCAGTTTATTGCCGGACGAAATCCAGACGAGGTGATAACGACATTGCGCAAGCGCCGGACACAAAGAATTGGCTTTACCGTCGATCTCTTGGGGGAAGCCGTACTCAGCGAAGCGGAGGCGGATGAATACGCGGCGCGTTATCTGGATTTGCTGGAGAAGCTCGCGCGCGAAACCAAAAACTGGACCGATCCGCTGGGGAAGAACGCGGAGCTTTTCCCGGTTGTAAATCTGTCGGTGAAACTCTCTGCGCTCTATTCGCAAATCAATCCCGCCGATCCGGCTGATGCCATTACTCATCTCACAATCAAGCTCCGCCCGCTTCTGCGCCGCGCGCGCGAGCTCGGCGCGTTTATCAATTTCGACATGGAGAGTTACGCGCTCAAAAATACGACTCTGGAACTGTTCAAAACCATTTTCGGCGAGGCAGAATTCAAAGACTGGCCGCATGCAGGGATTGTTATCCAGGCCTATTTGCGAGATTCACAGGCCGATTTGCGCGACTTGATTGAGTGGGGCCGCGCGCGCGGCACGCGCTTCGCAGTCCGGCTCGTGAAAGGCGCATACTGGGACTACGAGACAACGAAATCGCGTCAGAACGGATCGAATTCTCCGGTCTTTCTTCAGAAGCCCGAGAGCGACGTGAATTTCGAGATACTCACGCGCGTGCTTTTCCAAAATGAGTCCATCGTTGCGACTGCATTTGGATCGCATAATGTCCGCAGCATCGCGCACGCGCAGGCTGTCGCGGAGGAGCTCGGGATCGACCGCAGCCGTTTTGAGTTTCAACTGCTTTATGGCATGGCCGGCCCGATCAAGCGGGCGCTGGTGGAGATGGGCTACCGCGTCCGCGAGTATTGCCCGATCGGCGAACTGCTTCCCGGGATGTCCTATCTGGTGCGACGTTTGCTCGAGAACACGTCGAATGAAGGATTTTTGCGCGCAAAATTTTCCGAGAATGTTCCTGCGGAAGAACTGCTGCGCGATCCATGCGAAATTTTGCGCCGAAGCCGAAACGGCGCTCTACCGCCATCGAATGATACGATAAATATGACGACAACCACACCAAAGACACAGCTGGGCGCTCCCTATGAAAATGCGCCCCTAACGAACTTCGCCTTGCCTGAGAACCAGGAAAAAATGCGGGCTGCGCTGCGCGAACAGCGCAAACAATTTGGGCGCAAGGTTCCGCTCACGATCAACGGCGAAAAGATCTGGACCGATAAGATATTTTCGTCGGTCAATCCGAGCCAGCCGGACCAAATCGTCGGGCACGCCGCCGAAGCTGACATTCCCGAAGCTGAACGCGCCATCGCCGCTGCGCGCGCAGCGTTCGAGAAATGGCGTCGCACTTCGTTTGAAGAGCGCTGTCAATTACTGGAACGCGCCGCCGAAATTCTCGAGCGTCGCCGATTCGAGCTTTCCGCGCTCGAAGTCTTCGAGGTCGGCAAGCCGTGGACCGAGGCGGACGGCGACATTCGCGAAGCCGTCGATTTCTGCACCTTTTACGCCCGCCAGATGCGCTTGATAGGCCGGCCGCGACTCACGCAAAACGTGCCGGGCGAAGAAAGCTACCAACATTACTGGCCGCGCGGCGTCGCACTCGTCATCGCGCCGTGGAATTTTCCGATGGCAATCTTGTGTGGCATGGTCAGCGCCGCGCTCGTCACGGGCAACACCGTGATCATGAAACCGTCGGAGCAATCGGTCATCACCGGCGTCATGCTGATGGAAATTTACGAGGAAGCCGGCGTGCCTCCCGGGGTATTGAATTTTGTCAACGGGAAAGGCTCGGTCATCGGTGCGCACATGGTTGATCACAAAGACGTTGATTTGATCGCCTTCACAGGGTCGCGCGAGGTCGGGCTGTGGATTTGGGAGAGTGCTGGCAAAACGCGGGAAGGCCAGCGCGAGCTCAAGCGCGTCATTTGCGAGATGGGCGGCAAAAATGCCATGATCGTCGATGCCGACGCGGATCTCGGTGAAGCAGTCGGTTATTCGATTTACTCCGCGTTAGGTTTTCAAGGCCAGAAATGTTCCGCGCTCTCGCGGCTGATCGTTCTCGAAGAAAACTACGACCGCTTGGTTGAACGTTTGCTCGGTGCCGCCGCCAGCGTGCGCGTCGGCAATCCAGAAGAACCGGGCATCGTGGTCGGGCCGGTAATTGACGAGACAGCGTACCGACGCATCCTGGAGTACATCGACGTCGGCAAAAGCGAGGCGACACTCGCGTATCAGGCAAAGGACGTTCCGCCACACGGGTATTTCATTCCGCCTACGATTTTCACCGGAGTGAAACCAAACATGCGGATCGCGCGCGAAGAGATTTTCGGCCCAGTGCTAAGTGTGATCAAGGTGCGCGACCTCGATGAAGCGATGGAAGTCGCCAACGGCACGGATTACGCATTGACGGGCGGATTTTTCTCGCGCAGCCCGGCCAACATCGAGCGCGTCAAAGCGCAGTTGGAAGCCGGCAACGTTTACATCAACCGGCCGTGCACCGGCGCAATTGTCGGCCGCCATCCCTTTGGCGGATTCAAGATGAGCGGCGGCGGCACCAAAGCCGGTGGCGAAGATTATTTATTGAACTTTCTCATCCCACGAGTCGTGACCGAAAACGTCACGCGCCACGGTTTAGTGCCGGAAAAAACGTCCGAATACTGCGACGAATTTGTCTGGCCAAAGCCATAGTCACCCCCGGGAAGCGCGCGTCTGGAACGAGGTGAGAAAAATTGCTACTGATCCAGTGGGCGACCCTTGCTCAGCAGTTTCACCACTGTGACCACCATGTAGAGCACCGGCCACGCCGAGGCCAAAACAATGAGTGCAAACACCGCCATTTCCCTGGCACGTTCCCGTGCGGCTTCGATACGGAATTCGCGTCCCAAATTGTAAAAATTTCTGAATCCGTATCTGTCCTCTCCGTCGTAAGGCGAAAAATAGCCGCCGTGCCATTGGCCGAAACCAGAATGGAAAAAGTAGTCTGTCTGCGGAAATTGCCCCTTACTGTCCGTCGAAGGACTCCTCGGTTTCATAACCAGCCTCGCATTGGAACCGTCGAGTATGATACCACGTTCAAAAAAGGAATCAGCCTGAAAAATTGCCTTTCCAATGGCGGCGATTAAGCGAAACACTCAGGCAGTGCAAGGCAAAACGACATCTTATCGCGCTGGAAAGTTGTTGGTGAGACTGCTGCTTGGCTGTGTCACGCGTATTCACATAATCCGGCCCGAAAATGCAAATCGGACCGGCGGATTTTTGCTGGCAGCCAATCACATCAGCCATTTCGATCCATTCATTATTTCGTTACTGATCCGGCGAAAAATCGACTGGATGGCGATGGCGGAATTTTTTCGGTTCCCAGTCGTTGGGTTTCTGCTGCGCGGCGTTGATGCGTTCCCGGCGGAGCGAGATCATGCTGATTGCAAAACCATCCGAACGGCGATAGCGCGGCTGAAAGACGGACGCATCGTCGGTCTTTTCCCCGAAGGCGGGATTCGCGACGGCGCCCGATCACTGCTCGAAGGCGCGCCGCTGCGGCCGGGCACATCAACGCTCGCGCACATTGCCGGCGTTCCAATTCTGCCATGCGTCGTCCTTGGCAGCGATCGCCTCTATTCGATCAGACGTTGGCTGTCCGCCTCAGGCGGGCGCACGCCAGTCTGGATCGCGTTCGGAAATCCAATCTCACATTTCCCAGAGTTGCAAAAATCAGAGGCGCGCGCGCGAATCGAATGCGAATTGGCGTGCGCGTTCAAAAGCCTGTACGCTGAGTTACAACAAGCATTTCGCCTGACGACGGACGACTTGCCGCGCCCGCCGCGAGAACGGAGAACCGGCGGCATCCGCACGCCGCGCAGACTCCTGGAACCTGTTAAGATGCTTCGTTCCAATCACGATCTGCGGGTGCTTCGTGGCAAAACCGAGGGGAACGGACTTCACCGGTTGGCGGCAACCGGAATCGATGGATTTCTATGTGCATCGATCAATTTCCTTCATACGCGCCACCGCCTACACGGGCGCAGCCGCGACGAGATGGAGCGCTACGTGGAGGAATGCGAACGGCTCACCGCCCAGGAGTATTATGCCTCGCCACACGATGATAATCTTGTTGAAGGACTGGAAAACGGTCGCGCGACTATCTCATGGCGCAGTCCAATCAAGACCCAATTCCCAGCGAACAATATCGCGCACGCAGATTTCTTTCCGTCCGGACGCCGCCGGGATGGGCCAACAGTTCTTATCCTGCACGCGCTAATGTCGGCGAGTCGCATCGGCTATCGACGTTGCGCAGAGCGCTTCAACGAACTTGGCTGGAACGCATGCTTTGTTCAGCTGCCATACCACTATTCGCGTGTCCCGCGCGGCTATTGGAACGGCGAACTCGCGATCACCTGCGATCTGATCCGCAACGCAGAAGGCTTGCGCCAGGGCGTAGTGGAGCTGCGCCAATTGATGAGTGCACTGCGCCAACGCGGCTCTGACGAATTCGGCGTGCTCGCAACAAGCTATGGCGGATGGATCGGTGCGTTGCTTGCGATGGTCGAGCGCGACCTGCGTTTCGCCGCCTTGATGGCACCGATCGTAAATATCGAGCACGCGATCTGGGAGAGCCCTGCAGCGCGATCGATCCGTCGCGAACTGCGTGGTGCCAATATCGAGCCGTCTCTCGTCGCCCGGCATTTCCATCTGAGCTCGCCGATCCACAACCTGCCGCTATGCGACTCGGCGCGTGTATTGTTTGTTGCAGGCGAGTTCGATTCGATCGCGCCACTCGCACAGCTCGAGTCGATTCAGCAAAAGTGGCGCGGCTCTGAATTATTGCGGGTTCGCCAGGGCCATTTTGGTTACCGCATGTTGCCCGACACGATCAAGCGACTGCACGAGCGCGGAGATCTGTAAGCAAGGAGCGGCGGTCTGTCTCTGGTCCGCCACCCCAAAAGGCGAGGTGGAAACCGCCCTTCCTAGATCATTTAAGTCCAAGAAATTCCAGGCTTTGTCCAAGATCGCGGAAGGCGGCAGCTGCGAGAACATTGTGACCTTCGGCCGAAGCATGCCATCCATCGATTGGATGGAGCAGTTCCGCGCGACTCAAATCGGCTGTCGCTAACGCATCCGAATATTGCACGTGCACCTTCGCCTTGTCTGTGAGTTCGCGATTCAATTCACTCACCATTGCGCGTAACTCCTGATTCACCATCCTTGCAAGGCGAATCAGATTGAAGCGGTAAGCTGGCCGGAAGGATGTGAAGTATTTGTAAGTGGTGTGCAGATGCGGATAGCGAGATGCGTCCTGTGCTCGCAGGCGCTCTGCGATTTCGCGGCCTTGAAAGTATGACTCGAAATTGACCAGAGCGTACACGACGACCGCGACCTTGTGACACTGCGTGCCGGCGTGATCAAGCAGGGCGCGTATCTGTCGCGCGAAATTTTCCCGGAATCGCCAACTCAGTTGTCGCAAACGGTTCTCCGGCTGCTCCAGCTCGGCGGGAGCGCACCGCCACGCCCAATCAACATTGTTGTGTCCGATCGAGATGAGAATCAAATCGGGAAAACGTTTCATTGCCAGCAAGTCGCCAATTTGTCCCGAGAAATTGCGGGTCCGAAGGATTCTCCGAAAAACGTTTTGGCGTTGGCCTTTGTGATCGACGAGTGCGCCGATGCCGGCGCATTCAATCGCAACAAATGGAGTCAACTGCTCCAGCCTCTTAGAAACGCTCTGAATGCCCGCTGGCGCAGGGTTAGTGTCGAGAAACCAGTTGTTCCCACTACAAGTGCGCGCGCGCCAAAACGTGCTCCAGATCGATGAGATATAGACTCCTGTGCAAATACTGTCGCCGATCAAGGCGACATGCGGCAGCCGCGCGATCAACTCATTCCAGCTAATCTCCTGATTCCGGTAAGCCAGGTAATCAGAATGAAGTGGCGACGATGGTTCAGCTATCCGTCTCAGAACCTCCCCGCTAATCACCCGAACAGGCCTCTTCATGAGTTCCTCAGTTACTCCTGAAAGCTCTCGGGATTGACGGAATTTGTCACCGTCAATCTTTCAATCCAACCAATCCATCGCTTCGAGCAATCGGCGAAATTCGGGATCGTCTGTCGAGAGCGCGGGCAACCATTCACCGATTGGCTCGCGCTTCCACCATGTTTTCTCGCCAATCGGAGCGAATTGATAACGATAAAGCCGCGCTCGAATATAGTGAGGCGGCGCGTCAGGAAATGGATTGTTCGCGAGAAGCGAGAGCGTGCCTTGATCGTTATGCAGAAGTTTCCAAACAAAATGCAACGTCCACGGGTATTCGTCGGGTGAAGCCATCGCAGCGAACCAGATTTGCCAGTCAATCCGCGGTTGGTATGGCGCGACGAACGGCGGCCGCCGATTTGGATTACCCGGCTTGGCCTTGAACTCGTATTCCTTCCACTTGGTGTCGCCCGTGATGATTGAATCTTCGGTGCCTTCAAAAATGATTTCGTCGCGTTCGCGCCCAACCGTGCCGAACGCTCCATATGTATTTACGAGATCGAGCGGATCGTAGGAGTAATTCATCAACTGTCGTCCCGAAACGAGATTCAGCACTGGCGCGACGCTCAGATAGACAACCAGGATCGACAGGGCGATTGCGATTGTGTTGTTGATGCGCGACGGCTTCGATTCTTGTGCGGCGCGCTCGGCGCGTTTCACCACTGACCTCGGTAGAAGGTGGCGAAGAAAGGTATCGTCAAAACACGCCAGGAACGGAATGATCGTCAGGTAATTGAGGAACGAGAGGTTGCCGCTGATGATGAGAAAGATTTGAAATGTGATGAGCAAGACGCCAGCGACGTGCCGCACGTGTCGTGGACCAAATGAAAAGCACGGCACGACGAGTTCGACGAAATGGTTCCATGCCGTCCCGAATTTGTGGAACCAGAGCGGGGCAAAGTGAAGGTAGCGACTGACGGGACTCGGAATCGGCTGGGTCTCGTAGTGATAGTAAAGGCAAGTAAGATCGCGCCAGCAGGGGTCGCCGCGCAATTTGATCATGCCCGCGCCGATCATGATGCGAAACCCAAGCCATCGAAAGAGCCAGATAACGAGAATTGGCGGCCTGCATTTTGGAAACGGCCGTCCATCGAGCAACGGACAAAGAAAGATCGACAAAAACCCAGTCTCGAGCAGCTGAATCTCCCAGCCGTAACCGTACCAGATCTGTCCAACGTGCACGATCGACATGTAGATCGCCCAAAGCACCGCGAGCAGAATTGCATTGGCGTAGCCGCCAAGAACAACCAGCGACAATCCGAGACCGATCCAAGCGAAGATCGACAACGCATTATCGGAAATTCCAAACCAAAAAAGCGTCGGCACTCGCAGCAAACCGGCAGTACGCGAGCCGAGTTGGTTTTGGACGTTCTCGAGAAAATGGTTGGCCGGCGTTAATCCATGCTCGCCAACAAGCGGCACCAACTGTTGCGCTGCTACAAGGAAAGCGACCGCGTAAACAAAACCGAGCAGTCTTAGAATTACGAAGCGCGTGAGCCAATAAGAATTGCCAAGCGCAAAGAGCTTTTTGACGAAATCTTCGCTGTTCATGACTGCGCCGCAGCGCAGGAACATTTCAACGCCCAACGCTTAACGTCCAACGTCGAATGATCGATCCGCAATCCGCAATCCGCACTCCGCAATCGAAATAATGCCAGGGGGGAGATTCGAACTCCCGACCAAGGGCTTATGAGTCCCCTGCTCTACCACTGAGCTACCCTGGCGAAATTTGCGGCGACAAACGTCAATTCCATCACTTGTGCTGTCAACGCGGCGCGCACAAATTGCGCATTAGTTTTCCTGCTCATTCTCCTGCTCATGCTCTTGATCTTTTAATCAACCGATCTTCTAGCAAGAGCAAGAATAACAGTAGCGGACTGAGCCGTGTTATTGCCTTGGCCCAGAAAGATACGGCTCCAAGTCTTTCTCACGGCCGCGCAGCACGGCCATAAAGCAGACGCCGTTCTGTTCTTTGACCGCGCCGACCCAACCTTCCTGATGAACGTAGCGCCATCCCGGAAATCGCAGGACAGCCCCGGTCTTGCTGTCTCTCTCTGCCGGGAATAGAAAAAACTGCATGCGTTTTTCAGCCACCCAGATTTGGGCGATCCGCTGCGACTCGTCGTCGTCAAAAACGCGGCAGCCGATTGTGCGAAAATCGGCGAACTCGTCTGGAACGTCGTAGTGTTCCAGCCCGTGTTTCATAAAAAACAGATCACTTAACGTCCCCGCTTCGGCGCTCACCGGATCGAGCATGACCGATCGAGTAGAGCCGGCCACGGTCAATAATTTCCGCGCCGTCGCCGATCCTGGAAAATCATTGAGGCGACTAACCAAGTGGAACGCGAACACCCCGGCGATCACTAAGAGCGCAATGCTGATCGCGACTACGGCTGGATTGAGGACGATTCTTCGCCATGTCCATTTCGAGCGGCGAACCGCCTCCTTGTCCAGAAACCATTCAGCCGACTCGGATGGTATCGGGACTAGACGAACCAGTTCCGCCACCGCTCGATCAAAGTTCTGTTGATTAACAAATTCGTCGGACCCGTCTTCACGTGAGACCGCGGCTCGCATGGAACGGTCAGCCAAATGGTCTTGGCTGATAGGCGCGCAATTCAAAAGAGCCCGGCGCCGACGTAATAGCCGCAGGGTCCTCATACCTTGTGCGCTCCGGAGTGCTTAGCGTCCAGCCACGCCTGTAACTGTCGCCGCCCCTGTGACAGGCATCGCGACAGCGTGCTCAGCTTGAGCTCGGCGATGTCGAGAATCTCGAGGTAATCGAATTCGTCGAGATAAAAGAGTGCCAGCGCGGTCCGCTGAGGATCGGGTGCAGCGGAAATCCAAATGGCCAGTTGCGCGGGCTCGAGCTGCTTGATCTGTGACGCAGCCTGTGGAGCTATGTCGTGCTCCTCGATTTCGAGCGATTCTGGTTGCAGGTCCGTCTCACTTGCTTCCAAACAGCGCCAGCGCGCCTCGCGAAAAAGCCAAAAGGGTTCCCTGGGCAATTCTCCCTGCGCAGCGCGCAAACCCGCTTCGCGCAGCGTCGTGTTAAAGACTTCCTGCGCCTTGCGCGAGTCGCCCAGCATCAAGAAACAAAAGCGATACAGTTGTGGCAAATTTTGCTTTCGATCCGACACTCTCCAATCCTTCGTCTGTGCAAAATTTAGCGCACTCTACGCAGCTACCTACCATCGACAAGAGGCGATTCGATTATCTCGCATGACTGCTGCCCTCGTTTTGAGCGAAAGCGACTACAGCTTCTGTAACCGGCGCGCTGCTTCCTGCGCATTCTCCCGGGTGTTGAACGCCGAAATGCGAACATAACCTTCGCCTTGTGCACCAAAACCGGCACCGGGTGTGATGACGACATTCAACTCCCGCAGCATCCGATCGAACATTTGCCAGCTCGTTAGGCCATTGGGTGTTTTGATCCAGATGTACGGCGCGTTTATGCCGCCGAAAACATCCAGACCAGCGTTCGCCGCGGCGCTGCGAAGAATCTTCGCATTACCCATGTAATGATCAATGAGTACGCGGATTCCCCTGCGGCCTTCGCTCGAGTAAAGGGCTTCGGCGCCGCGCTGCACCGGATAACTCACGCTATTCGACTTCGTGCTCCAACGCCGCTGCCACAGCAGATGGAGAGGAATCCGCCGATCGTTCTCCGTCCGCGCAAGTACGGGTTTCGGCATGACTGTAAATCCGCAGCGCACACCCGTGAACCCGCCGCTCTTGGAAAAACTGCGAAATTCAATCGCGCAGTCGCGCGCGCCTGGAATTTCGAAAATGGAATGCGGAACATCCGGTTCAGAAATATAGGCTTCGTACGCGGCATCGAAGAGCAGTAGCGCTTCGTGTTTGTGCGCATAATCGACCCAGCGCGAGAGCTGTTCACGCGATGCAACGGCCCCCGTTGGATTATTGGGAAAACAATGATAAATAAGATCGGCGTGTTCTACCGGTGGGTCGGGAACAAATCCGTTTTGAACTGTGCACGGCAGATAAAGAATTCCTTCGTAACTCCCATCTTTTCTCGCCAGGCCACTGTGGCCCGCCATCACGTTCGTATCGACGTAAACCGGATATACCGGGTCGGGCACCGCGACTTTGTTTTGATCACCGAGAATGTCGAGGACGTAACCGCAATCGCATTTTGAGCCGTCCGAGACAAAAATCTCGTCGTCAGCGACGTCGATATTGCGATCGCGGTAATCGTGCTGAGCAATCGTCGATCTCAAAAATTCGTAGCCGTGTTCCGGACCGTAGCCCCGAAACGTCTCGTGATGGCCGAGTTCTTCGACAGCCTGCTTCATCGCATCGATTGCCGCACGTGGGAGCGGCTCGGTGACGTCCCCAATTCCGCAGCGAATCAGTCGCTTGGCCGCGGCCGGATTCGCTTCGCAGAACTCGCGGACCCGCCTTGCGACTTCCGGGAAAAGATAGCCTGCCTGAAGTTTAAGATAGTTTTCGTTTAGATAAGCCATTTACTGTAGCGGCGGTCTGTGACCGCCAAACGCGTACAATTTTATCGGCGGTGACAGAACCCCGCTAAACCAGAAAGCACCGGGGCGCCAAACAGTAAATATTAGCCACAGCGTCCCAGT
>JBKOYG010000042.1:0-31949 GCA_046725285.1 Verrucomicrobiota bacterium | reverse complement strand
TTAGCAGGAGCTTCCATCCCTAGCAAAACAACAAACAAGAAGGGAAAATTATATGAAAAAACTTCTCTTAATTGCATTGGTGGCAAGTGGATTGGCTTTCGTCCCCGTGCAGCGTTCTGACGCTCAGGTTTCGGTCGGAATCGGGGTTGGCTATCCGGGTTATTATGGTTACTACCCCTATGGCTATTACCGACCGTATCCGTACTATGGCTATTATCGGCCTTACTATTGGTACGGCGGGCACCGCTATTACCGCCACCACCGTCATCATTACTACTATCGGTACTAAGATGACGTAATCGACTGAGCCGGCTCGGAAGCGATTCCAGGCCGGCTTTTTTTTGGCCGCGCTCAGGACGGTTCCAACGCAAGGGTAGCCTGTCCAACGCAGGGTTGTTTATTTCGTCGACGTGCGCATTCGCGGCGCGTGTGGCCTTTCGTGCCTCCTTGACGCGCGGCAAAAGCCCCAAGCGCCGCGCGGGAAGGAGACACGCACCAACCCAGCGTGGTCTCCTAGCGATTTAGTTAAACCTCAATCTACTTAATTGGTTGCGTTTGATTTTGCTGCCGCAATTTTTGGGTTTAACCAGAGCGCCAGCGCCGACCGTCATCCGCTTCCTCCTGTCACAGCCCTGCCAGACGGCGGCGCCACGATAATGCTGCTCGGGGCAGCCCTCGGCGCGCTAGGTGTCGCCCGCCGATAAATCCCGGCCCGCTATCTTGGCCCGCGGCTAATTCAGATGGGTGCGCTGCAACATGCAGCGTTTGCCATTTCCGCCTCGAATCGCTGATTCGAGTTCGACAAACGCAGTCAGCTTTTCATCCGCGTGCGCAATGAAGCGCCCCGCGTCTGTGCGCTCCGCGGTTACAACCCAAATTGCTCGCCCTTTGTGATCCACGGTTGCGACACAGCCCCACGTCCAACTGGACCGGCGTTTTACTAATTATTCAGAACGTTGGCGGGGCGGGGCCGAGAATGGGGATAAACGATGGACTTCGCAGTCATCTTACCGTGGCTCTCGATCTAATAATCGTCTTCTGAACAGATGCACCGATCCCATCCATATTTTGAATCTTTGTCTCCGAATTCGGACACCAACTTGGCGAGGCCCGCTATCGCGCTCTCTGAATCCGGCCCCTCCGCTTCGATGATAGCTGT
Organism: Verrucomicrobiota bacterium; assembly: GCA_046725285.1. Classification (GTDB taxonomy): domain Bacteria; phylum Verrucomicrobiota; class Verrucomicrobiia; order Chthoniobacterales; family UBA10450; genus Udaeobacter. The sequence goes on along the minus strand of JBKOYG010000042.1, from coordinate 30,790 downwards.
GTTCCCGTAATTGAGGTTGGCGGTTAGCACTTCGATGATGCTTTTACCGGAGAAGCGCTCTTCGCCTTTAATGATCCAAATTTCGGAGCGAAAAACGTTTGCCGCTCGGACGAACTCTGCGGCGGGTCGGGCCTTCAGCCCTAGCTCACTTACGATTTTAACTTCCCGTGTGGTTAGAAGTGACTCTGCTTTTTCATTTTGTAAGGCAATGTCGAGAGCGCTGGTTCCGCTCAGGAAACTTTTTCTGGGGAACATGGCTCTGTGCTCCGTGTGGCCGCGTTTAGACGATTCCATATTCCGCGCTTGGCGGCAGCTCTTTCTCAAAGATGGCGCATAGTCCCTGCTTGTAGAAGCTCAAATGGAATCCGTATTCCTTCGCGAACTGCGCGATCTTTGCTTTTCGGTTTTCCTCGTTTAGCGGCCAGATACGTTGCAATTCACTCTCGTAAATGGCGCAGTGTCCCAATCTGCGAGTTTGTGCCCGCAAGCGGCGCCTGATTCGTCTGGCGAGAATTTTCATACCGCCGCGCAAATGTTTCGGGCGGTAGACTATCTTCCTTAGGCAGCATGGTACTCGTCAACCTGAGTAGACCGTCAGGGAATCGCCGATGAGAGGTAGGACTATCCTGCGGGCCACCCGCCTTACAATTTGCAGTTTTAGAAGATTTTCTGCTCGCGCATCCCTGTTTGCTGAGATTGTCTGCGATGATCTAGCGTTACGGTTTCAAAACGAATCTCCCAAATCCCGGAGCCGCGCTTGCGCAGAGTGAATTACTTCTCGCGGCACGCGGCGAAGAGCGCTGGCAACGATTTCTCACAAACCTAGTACGCGCGCGTGAGGCGCAACCCGGCGACTCTTGCCGACAGACCTTCACGCGTGCGCGCGAGCCACAAAGGGAGTCCTTTCGCAAAGGTCTCCACGCGCGCGCACGCGCGAGAGCTCATACGAGGGTCGGCAACGCTTTTGCTATAATCTCCACGCGCGCGTAAAGGCGGCATAAAAGATTCTTGCCAACGCTTTCGCAATGGCGAGGGGAGTCTTTCGCAATAGTCCCTACGCGCGCGAGACGCGGCATAGAAAAAGGATTGTTTTCGGGCCGCCTTATGGTCGCCTGTGTGGTATCCTAACTAGAACGCGGTCGAAGACGTGGTCACAGTGCTGCGCACGTAGCTTTTGGGCTACAAGTCGCCGCGCTTGGGCGATGGTCGCGCCAGCGCTCCACGTTCCCGCCGGGCTCGTGCTAGCCGGAAGGCCTCCAGCGCGCATCATTTTCGCCGTCCAAGTGTCGCAGGTATTGAGCAGGTAATAGCGGCCAAGCGCCTGGTAGAATCTGCTCATTTCGCCGTAGAGGCCTGGACCCAGCGCGCGTGCGCGACCAGTCGCATCACGCTGGAACGTATTGCCAAGCGCGCGACAGAGGCTGGCGAACTCGGTCCGTGTGCAAGGCACCCGAACCAGTGCGTTCCAGGGCAGCGCGCGTTCGAGCGGCGGCTTGAGGCCAACGATGTGGAGCACGCTCGGTCCCGGCAGGAACGCAGCGTGAATCGCCATCGCGAGGTTTGGCTTCCGCGCGGTGTAGAACTTCCGATCGCCCCATCCGATCTCAAGATACGGATAGGAGGAGAACGTTCGCTCCGTGATGCCGCGCGGCCATGTGCCCGCAGGAATCTGTGCGCGCGGCACGACGATGCTTGTGTGCCAACCATGGCTACCGACGTAAAAGCCAAGATCGCCCGCGACATCATGGGCGCCGCTTGCCGCGACCGAGTAGTTGACCGTCCAGGCTCCCAGCAGCGCCGCAATTCCCGCGGCAATGCGCGGTTTTCGAGTCGGGATATGGTACGACTTGTCGGAAAAGTGAAGGGCGACGTCCCGGTCCTGATCCATTAGTTGTCGTACACTTGCCATCCGTTCCTGAATGGTCTGATTTCGATGACGGTCACGATAAAAATTGCATTTTCCTCCAATCGACCTTATCTGTTCGTTTGAACATGAGCGAGCAAATTAACGGCCAGGCGCTAATAACGGAGAGCTCCGAAGCCGCTCAGGGTTTCACGGCGGAACGCGTCTTGAGAACCCGCCCCAAAACTTATCGGGCTATTGTGCAGCTATTGGCCGACCCACACGCCAGCGTGAATCAAATCGCCAAGCTTCACCGCGTATCCACTCACACCGTGCGCGCCATCCGGGCGAGAGAAGCCAAAACCATAGCCGAGCGAAAAAAAACTCTCGCTGCAATGCTGGCTAACGTGGCTGAACTCGGAGCGGGGCGCATGGAGGAAACGATCGGCAAGGCCAGCTTGCGTGATGCAGCGATCGGAACCGGCATCGCTGTGGACAAGATGCTCGCGTTGGCGGGCGAGGTTCCAAGCACAAACATTGCGATAATCAGCCTGCCGACGCCGCAGGAGCGCGAGTTGCTGAACGAATGCGACCGGCGCCTCAGAGCAATAGCCATTGGCGAGTCCACGGACGTGAAGGTGGATCTTGTTTGGTTGGAAGCGTACTCGAAATGGAAGGAATCAAAGCCTCCGAGTCGGTACAACACTCTTACTGGGCAGTGGCTTGACGAAAACGGCGTGCCGCTGCCCGAGCAACCTGCGCCTTAGCCGTTCGTTACGTCCGGTAGTAGCAGCACCGCCTTAGGCATCATTAAGCTTTTCGGACAAATTCGGACAGTCGAACTGCGTAATTCTGCGCGATTCGTGCAAGCTGCCCGATTTACATTTTTCCTCGTAACGCACAGTCTAGCGCATATTTGTGCTGAAATTGCGCAACATCGCGAAACTTCGAAAGTGGGTTCGATTCCCGTTGCCCGCTCACTTGACTCGTAAAATGGCCCGAAATCACAGGCTGGGTCATAACCTATGTGCTGTAAGGTCATAACACGTCCACTAAAATCCGCTGATTTCCGCTGACGCGCTTTTTGCTCGCTTTCCGTAGTATTGGCCAATGGCATGAGGGCTTGGCCACACCTTCAGACCCGAGTCGCAATCGCCGGTCAACACGTGCAATGCAGGATGGCGTGCGCTTGGCCCTTCTTTACTTTCTCTAGCATCTGACAGACTTCCGCTGTGGGTGCCGCAATGACCTCAATCCCGCGCCGTTTCGCCTCCGCTAGGACCTCGTCCATTACCGGAAGCGCGCCATAGGCGCCGGTTCCGAGAAGGAGCTGCTGGCCTTCCCAGGGAATTTCTTCCCCAGCGGAAAGGGGTGTGTGGCCAAACTGTTTGCGGAATTCTTTGGAAGGTCCTTTGTTCCGCTTGCGCACTTTGCCGCCGTCGATCACCACATCATGCGTGTAGCGCTTTCCCTCGACTTCGATCTCGCCAAAATTGACCAGCCTTGCTTTCATATCTCGATCTTCTGCTGGCTATCGCGCATTCGTCGAAGGTTACCGTCCTTAGGAGACTTTCGAACAAATCTCACGCGTGCGCGTCAGACTGCAACCCGGAGTAGTGGCTTGGTCTCTGGTCTAGTTCTGAAGCCTACCCACACTCCCGCCTAAACTGTGACCCAACAGGTTAAAGTCGCTCTCACAAAATTGGGGAGAGCGATGGGTCGCGGAACAGCAAGCGAGCAGCCAAACCCATTCGGATGTGGAATAGGTTTCTTTGCACGCTCTCGCATTCTGAGACTCTCCTCTCTTTTCGCGAACTTCGCTCCATGGTTTCCGGAGAAAATAATAAAGAGCGAGTTTTTCATAAAGAACGCAAACCTACGATCTGTCCGGGTGCGCGATCGATTGTTGACCGTATGGAGATTAAAAGGCGTGGCCGCCCCGAATCCGCACGCCTGAATACTGGCAGGAGTGTTACATGCAGAAACAGCGGGAATGGGGCGCTGCCATCCCCGAAGCAGAGGAGTGCGAAGACAAAAGCAACGGAGGCAAAGGACCCGGACGCGAGCAAATCGGTAACTGTATGGAGCCATGAGCACGCGCTGCGCCACCAGCCGAAGCCAGCGTCTTCGAATTATGTTTCGAATCTCGAGCAACAAAAAGGTGCCACGCTGATGAAACGCGACGGCTGATTGTGCAAAATGAGGCTGCTTTGCTGGTTGTTCACCATCGTTTCCGGTGCGGGCTTCCTGAGTTCGTTTACGGTGAAGCAAGCAATGTAATCGAGACATAGGTTGTGGCAGATCGATCTAATTTTTGGAAAATGATCGATCGCACTAAGCCCAGTAAGCTTCGTTTCCTTGCGGCAAGCGAACTTCGGGATTGTCAGGACTATTTCTTGGAAATCCAGTCTGACTCGACGCTTCCTCCAAATGAAATCATAACCGCTTCGGAACGACTGACACTAATACGGAGCGAGATCGATCTAAGGCACGGCGATGCCAGTCATGGGCAAACCCAGCGCCTCGCGCGCTGGGCAATTGGCGTTGGTATGGTTTCGGTAGCTCTCGCAATTATCTCTGGAGTTGCGCAATGTCGCACAAACAATCCAACTCACGAGAATTGGCCTGCGGCTATTGGAACGCCAACTGTTGCTACACCCACGCTCATGGAATTGCCAACGGCTATACCAACCGCTGAGCCAGAGCTCACTGCCACGCCAACAGTGCCTACGGTTATCTCGCCAACACCGAGACCAATGCCGACAGAGCGACGTCGTAAAAAACGCCGGACTCCACCCGAGATCATGAGAAAAACAGACCCGGTCGGGGAATTTTTTCGCTCGCTCTTCCGGCCAAAGCCGACGCCAACGCCCAAACGAAGGTAGCTCGTTCGAGAAGCTGGAGGCGATCAAACATGCCTGACGTCGATCGCGTGCACGCGCCGTACGTGTGGACTTACAAATTATCGCCAATGAGACGCGTTTTCTGTTCTATTAGCGGCAAGAAACAGCGACATTTTGCAGCTTTCTCATTTGGGCGCGCTTCGCCTTCGCTAACAACCTTAATCATGCCAGGCCGAGCGCAACTGCTCTCGCGTGCTCGCGCATCTCAATCACGTCGAATCACCAATAACCAATCGGAACACTAAACTTCACTCGATTCACCGATGAATTCTCGGTGCTACGTTTAGCCGCTCCCTTCGCTGACGCGACCGATAGAACCGTGCTTCCATCAGCGGCTCCTTTTTCAATAGTGACCGCTATGTCGAACTCGACTAAGAAGACGCTATCTGCGCCGTGAAATGTGCGAAGAACCTTGGGGTTGTCGCCGCCGACGCCAATTTTTGGAGCGATGTGTTCATTATGGGTTTTCGCGTTTGTCACGCCGAGCGAAATCTGTGACAACGTCGTTGCAACAAACTCTTGAAGATCCATTTCAGTGAGAGTCTACCTCGAATTCAGTTACACAATGTATCCCCTTACTCGGTAAAGAAAAATATCCGCTAAAAATCTGTACGATGGCAAGTGACGTTTTCACTCGATTTTAAGCCCAAGTTGCTTCCAATCGTACCACATCTGTGATGCGATGGCAGAAGAGCGAAACTCATCATGTTTGAGCTGTCTGTCGTGTGTCTCTATGACCTTGCTGCTGCGTCGTGAACGCGAATCACAGAAAATAGGGATATCTGCAAGGTGGCATCGAACACATACTGGTGATAGAGATTCCCCAATCTTTTCTATTGCCATTCAAGCTTTTTCGGGAACTTCGCTCCGTAGTTTCCGGAGAACAACCTAAGGCATGAAAAGACCGGCCGTCATCCAGCATTCGGGGATACGTCCGTGATGGTTAGTCGCTGACCATATGGATCTTCAAGACTTTGTTACAACGACGCTCTGCCAGATTTCGGCCGGAGTGGCAACGGCGAAAAACTATGACAGGTGTATCGCTCCACGGATTGGCGTGGGCCAGGATGATCTTAAGATACTCCGCACACTTGCCGACTCAGACGGCGTCTTCTTAGTCGAGTTCGACGTGGCGGTCACTACCTCGGACGCGACTGAAAACGGAGCCGCTGGTAGCATCGCGGTTCTACCGCCGGCTTCAGGCAAGGGACAGGCTAAACGTAGTGTCGAAAGTTCGCCAATAAGCCGAGTGAAGTTTAGTGTTCCGATCAATTATAAGTAAGCGGCACGTTGTCCGCTATTGATCGGGTGCGATTAACTCGCGGTTCCGCCAGGTGAAGCCAAGGGCGGAATAAATCGTTAGCGCGACTGTAATCCATACCAGAACCGGGCCGGCTTCGCTCCAGGCTCGCACCCACCATATCGACGTTTCATTGGCGTATCGCAGTTCCACCATCGAAAGGAGAGCAAGAAAGAAGATAATCGTAATGATCTGCCACGAGGTTTTCTGTTTCCCCAACCGTTCTGCTGGAAGAATCCGGCCCTTGGCACTGGCCATCAGGCGCAAGCCTGTGATTAAAAAATCTCGCGCTACCACTGTTGTGGCCGCCCACGCCGGCACGGCCTTAAGAGGCACCAACGAAATAAAGGCGGCTGCCATCATGATCTTGTCCACCAGCGGATCCATCAACTTGCCAAAGTTTGTGATTACCCCGTAACGCCGGGCGATTTCTCCATCGATGAAATCGGTCAGGCCTGCGATGAGAAAAATGATAAGCGCTGCGGTGCGTGCATATTGCCAGGAAGAGTTAAGCGCCACCATAAAGACCACCGTCAGCGCAAGACGGCTCAAAGTAATTCGGTTCGCCCAGTTCATACTGTAGCCGCCTCGCTGCGCGAGGCGCGGCGCAAAGCCTCGCTCTTAAAACGTGGCCGTTTCCAAATCGGAACTTTTTTCTTCAACTCATCCACGATCCATCGACTCGCTTGAAATGCGGCTTCGCGATGTCCACTGCAAACTCGCATGAAGAGCGACGGTTCACCAACAGCAACAAATCCGATTCGGTGATGAATGATAACGGATCGAAGGCCAAATTGGATTGTGGCCTGCTCGGCAATTTGCTTTAGCTGATGTTCGGCCATTTTCCGGTGCGCTTCGTAATCGATTCCCTCGATTTCGCGCCCGTCCTCAGAGCCGCGAACAATCCCCTGAAAGTCAACTCTCGCGCCCGCAGCAGAGTCCACTTGATTCTCTGGCGCATTGAGTTGCGCGTCTGTCACTAAAACTTCGCAAACCGGATTTGCCATAAGGTTCAAGTGCTCGTTACAGTGAGTCCCCTCCTTGTTTCAAGCTGTTTGGAAAGAAGATATCAAAATGAATACGAATCAATGTGATATTGGACTGATCGGCCTAGCTGTCATGGGTGAGAACCTCGCCTTGAACCTCCAATCGAAGGGCTTTTCTGTAGCTGTGTTCAACCGCACCACCGAAGTCACGGAAAAATTCGCCGCCGGGCGTGCCAAAGGAAAAAACATTCAGCCGACTCGTACGCTGGAGGAATTTGTCGCTGCGCTTAAGAAACCGCGGATAGCGATGATGATGATCAAGGCCGGAAAGCCCGTGGACATTGTTATTGGCGAAGTCGCACCGTTACTCGAGCGAGGCGATGTGCTGATCGACGGAGGAAACTCCCTTTTCACCGACACGCAACGGCGCGGCAAGGAACTCGAGGAGAAAGGCATTCATTTTGTGGGCATGGGTGTTTCTGGAGGCGAAGAGGGCGCCCTCAAGGGGCCTTCGCTGATGCCCGGCGGTTCGCGCGAGTCCTGGGAAATTATTGCCCCCATTTTTCGCAAGATCGCTGCGCACGTGGATGGCGAACCGTGTTGCCGTTACATGGGGCCGGACGGGGCCGGTCATTACGTCAAGATGGTCCACAACGGCATCGAGTATGGCGATATTCAATTGATCTGCGAAGCGTATGCAATCATGAAAGACGTCCTAGAGATGCAAGCTCCGGAGCTCGCAGATGTCTTTGCAGAATGGAACAAAGGCGACCTCGACAGCTATTTGATCCAAATCACCTCAGAAATTTTTCGAAAGATCGATCCGGACACTGGCAGGCCGCTTGTCGACATGATTCTTGACAAAGCCGGACAAAAGGGAACTGGTATCTGGACGCTTCAAGCGGCCATCAGGCAATCTGTCGTCATTTCGACAAGTAACGCTGCTGTTGAAGCACGCGTTGTCTCTGCGCAAAAGGAGGAGCGCGTGGCCGCGTCCAAAATTCTGCCACAACCGAGGGTTCGAAAATTCAAAGGCAATCGACCACGGTTCATCGATGCAATACGCGATGCGCTTTACGCATCGAAGATTGTTTCTTACACGCAGGGAATGGACCTTCTGCGCTCTGGAAGCACAACATACAATTGGAACCTCAACCTCAGCGACATCGCTACCATCTGGCGGGGTGGCTGCATTATTCGTGCGAAATTTCTGAACCGAATCGTTGAGGCATACAAGCGCGATGCCACGCTGCACAATCTTCTTCTCGACAAGTATTTCACGAGGATCATCAAAAAAGCGCAGCGCAACTGGCGCGTCGCGGTATCAGCTGCCATTAAGCAGGGCGTCGCTGTCCCCGCATTTTCCGCGTCGCTCGCTTACTTTGATAGTTATCGTTCCGCTCGATTACCGGCTAATTTGTTGCAGGCGCAACGCGATTTCTTCGGTGCACACACCTACGAACGAATCGATAAGCCCGGCGTTTTTCACACTGAATGGCTCGAGTCCGATCAAAAACCCGCTGAGAAAGCAACCGAGCCCAAAACGCCTGAGCCGCATCACGCGGGGGAGTGACGAATTAGCGCGCTGCGCTGAGCGAACATCGCGGGGCGATGGTGCTACCGAAAGTCGTGCGACTCGCTCCCAACGAATTGCTGGTGCATAAGCGGCCTAATCACACGCGCTTTGATCAAAACCACGTTGTCCGAATTCTGAACTTCGCCTTCGATGAGCAGAAAGGCTTCTTCAGTAATGACGAGCCGAAACCGTTCAAATAATTCTGGGTCGACAATTGCATTTGAAACACCGGTCTCGTCTTCCAGGCTGACAAAAACAAATCCCTTCGCGGTCCCGGGACGCTGCCGGCAAATGACATTACCGGCAATTTGGATGATGGAACCGTGCCGCGCGTGCAGAAGATCGATTGCGCACCAGATATTCGGCAAACTTTCGCGCAACAGTTTCATTGGATGTGGGCCGGTCGTCAGGTTCATTGTCTCGTAATCCGCTTTTACGCGCTCAGGTAAGGTCATACGGGGTAAAGGCGAGTCATCCCCAGCGAAGCGAGGGACCTCACAAAGAGCGGTGAAACATTCTTGGTCCGCTATGTGATCGAAGCTTCGTGGGAGAGGTCCTTTGGTCGCTGCGACGACTTCAGGATAACACCCGTTGTGTCTAAGCAAATCGTCGTGGATCGTTTCTTCTACCTTCCACATTGCCGCGCGCCGATGTTCGACAAAACAATTCAACACTCCTAACTCGGCCAATGTGCGCAATTCGTCTTTTGCGAGCGGAACGCGTCGTTTGAAATCCTCCAACGAATCGAATGGTCTATTTTGTTTTTGCCTAACGAGTTCTTCAGCCTGTTCCTGGCGTAATCTGCTCACGACACAAAAACCCAGGCGCACCGTGTTGTCATCGACAACTGTGCAGCGCCAGTCAGATTGGGAAACGCAAACCGGCTTGATCTTCAATCCATGTCGCTGCGCATCTTTCACAATCGTCGCGGGCGTGTAAAAACCCATCGGCTGATTGTTCAACAGGCTCGCATAAAATTCCGGCGCGCGATGCACTTTTAAATACGCGCTGCCATACGCCAGAATGGCAAAACTGATCGCGTGCGATTCAGGAAATCCGTAAAGGGCAAACGATGAGATGGACTGGACGATTTTGTCGATCTTGTCCGGCGCCACGCCTTTGCGTTCCATTGCCGTGCGCAATTTCGCGCAAACCTTGTTCATCCGTTCTTCGGAACGATGAAAGCTCAGCGCGCGTCGCAGCTCTTCCGCTTCATCGCCGGAAAAATCCGCCATTACCATCGCGATCTTGAGCATCTGTTCCTGGAACAGCGGGACGCCGAGCGTGCGCTTCAGCACCGGCTTCAAGCGATCATCAAAATAAGTCACGGGCTCTTTCTTAGCGCGACGCGCCAGATACGGATGCACCATATCACCCTGAATCGGTCCTGGCCGGATGATCGCCACTTCGATCACCACATCGTAAAAACATTCCGGCTTCATCCGCGGCAGGGTGGCCATTTGCGCGCGACTTTCGATTTGGAATACCCCGATCGTGTCTGCCTTTTGCATGATCTCGAACGTCTTCTCGTCGTCTTTCGGAATGTGCGCCAGATCGAGTGGCCGTCCCCGTTCGCGGCATAACTCAAATGCATCCTGCATCACCGACATCATACCCAGGCCTAACAAGTCCACCTTCACGATGCCGAGATCTTCGCAATCATCCTTGTCCCATTGCGCCACGACGCGCCCCGGCATTGAGGCGTTTTCCAGTGGCACAAACGAACTGAGTTTGTTCTGGCAGATAATCATGCCGCCGGAATGTTGGCCCAGGTGCCGCGGCAACCCATAAATTGCGTGATAGAGTCGGATGAACGTCGGCATCTGCGGATGGTTTTTCGGCAAGCCTGCCTGTTCGATCTGCGATTCGAGCTCGAGCGTGTGCGGGAAATCGCCACTGGCAAACAGATGTGAGAAACGATCGATGATGCTTGGCGAAAAATTGAGCGCTTTGCCGATCTCGCGAGCCGCGCTGCGGCCCCGGTAACTGATCACGTTCGCCGTCATCGCCGCGCCGTGTTTGCCGTAGCGACGATAAATTTCCTGAATCACTGCTTCACGCCGATCGCCGCTGGGAAGATCCAGATCGATGTCCGGCCAGCCTTTTCGGCTCTCGTTTAGGAATCGTTCGAACACCAGATGATTTTCCACCGGATCGACTGGCGTTATCCCCAAGCAATAACAAACCGCGCTGTTCGCAGCGCTGCCTCGGCCCTGGACCATGATATTGTGTTCGCGACAGAAATTGACGATGTCCCAGACGATCAAAAAATAGCCGGGAAACTTGAGCTTCGTGATGAGCGCTAGTTCCTCTTCGAGCTGACGTTTTACTTTCCCGCTAATCGCAGCGTAACGCTGTTGCGCGCCAAACCAGACAATGGTGCGCAAGAATGAATCCATTGCATGACCAGCGGGCACCGGATATTCAGGAAATTCGTACCCGAGATTTTCGAGCGAAAACATGAGCCGCTCGGCCAGGTGCGACGTGTTTTCAATTGCTTCCGGCAAATCCGCGAAAATTGCTCGCATTTGCCGATCGCTCTTCAAATAGCGCTCGGCGTTTTGCGTTAGCAATTTGCCGGCAGCATCCAGATGTGTGTGTTCGCGGATGCAGGTGAAAACATCCAGCACTTCGCGCCCATATGGCTTTGCGTATTTCACGCCGTTTGTTGCGAGAAGCGATAATCGGTGTGTGCGCGCCAGATCGATCAGTTTGCGATTGACGCGTTCCTCGCCGCGAATGAAATGCCGCTGAAGTTCAATGAAAACATTTTCGTGGCGAAACGTATCGATTAGCATTGCGATCGGTTTGTAGGGCGTTTCTGTGAAACGCCGGGAAAAATTGGCGTCTGACACAGACGCCCTACAGTTTGCGAGCGAGGCGTTGAACAAAGCGATGAGTCCTTCCGCAAATTGCGGCAGCTCATCCCATCGCACTGCGCATTTTCCTTTCTCGCTGCGCAGATGCGCCTGGGTCAGCAGTTCGCACAAATTTTTGTAGCCGGTGCGATTTTCAACCAGCACCGGCAAAATGCCGCCGTCTTCCATCGACAGTTCGCAGCCAATGATCGGGCGGACATTATGTTCGCGTGCGACGACAGAAAATCGTTGCGCCCCGTAAACGCCGTTGCGATCGAGCAAAGCCATCGCGGGCATTTTCAGTTCGGCGGCGACCTCAGCTAATTGCTCGGGAAATGAACCGCCTCGCAAAAAACTAAATGCGCTGCACGCATGTAACTCCACGTAACGCATGGTCATTCCGAGCTCCCCTCAGGATGATCTAAGATTCAGTCATACACCCCATCCAACTTCCAAGTTCCTCGGCTTTCATGAGCGAGAACCAGTTCCCCATCCTCCAGTTGTAGATCCCACTCCACGCGCGCCCACGATTTTTCGTCCCACCAGTTTCCGGAAATCAAAAATGGACCGCGCTGATCAATGGTTTTGCCGCGGATATCTGCGCTGCGAGCGTACATGGGGCGGTCTTCACCCAACAGGACCGATGCAGAGATTGCTGGCCGAAATCTTCGGAGGGCAATCCGAGATGTTGGTTCGACTGCCTTCGGGCGATTGAGGTCAATCGCCCCTACCTTCCATGCGAATGCTTCCATGCGAAATGCATCGGGGCGATGCGTTTCTTCCAAAACCGGAGTACCGACTCGATCAGCACCCAGAAGAGCGGTCAAACGTGCAAGCGTTTCTGAGAGCTGATGCGGATTGCGTAATGTAGTTTCAAATAATCCGAATTGTTCCTTGAACGGCTTAATCGGCTGCGTGCCCAGCGCGACCGCAACGATTGGATGCTTTGATTTAAAATTCTCCAGATGCGTGTGCAGCATCCGGAAGAGAAGATCGACTTTGTTGGTCGGCTGCGGAATTTTGAAAATGCGCTCGTAAATTTGTTTATCCGTGAACGTGATTCGCAGGGTCAGTTCTTTTGCGACCAGATAAATTCCACTCAACCGGATGGCGAGCTGCTCCAAAAACCGGCGGAGCATGAAGAGAAGTGGCTCGGCGGTTTCAACTTCATTCTCAAATTCGAAGCTCTCCTCGAATGTCTCCGGTGGCCGATCCAATTTAAGCACACGATGGGATTGCCCGTTCGCGCGCTCCCACATTCGGACGGCTTCGGGGCCAAGTCGTGCCGCAAGCTGCTGCTTATCCAGGGTGGCGAGCTGACCAAGCGTATGAATGCCCCACTTATGCAAGATGGTCAGAATTTGGCGGACCTCGCTCTGCCGATCTCTTGCTGCAGAGAAATTCGACGGATCAGAACGCTCCATGCGCTCAAATTAAATCCGCCATTAGATATGTTCAAGTGAACATTTCCGCCGCCGCCCTCAAATTATTTCCACCGGACATTTCGGCAACGCTTGCAGGAAGGCGCGGCCATAGGGTCTGGTCACGATCCGATTGTCGAGGATAACGATCATGCCGCGGTCGCTCTTTGTTCGGATCAAGCGGCCTACGCCCTGTCGCAGTTTCAGGATTGCTTCCGGCAGCGAATATTCGGTGAACGGATCGCCGCCGCGCTCCTCGATCAATTCGAGTTTCGCTTCGATCAGTGGATGATCAGGCACCGCAAACGGCAGACGCGTAATGATCACATTCGAAAGCGCTTCACCAGGAACATCGACACCCATCCAAAAACTGTCAGTGCCGAAAAGAACGCTGCGCGGCGTGGTCTTGAATTGGTCGAGAAGTTTTCCGCGCGGCGCACCGCCGCCTTGCACCAAGAGGTTGAATTTCTTTTGCGAAAAGAATTGCGCCATTCGATCGGCTACCTGCTGCATGCCCCGATAACTTGTGAAAAGCACGAAGGCTCGACCGTCGGTCTTCTCGACAAAATGCGCCACCCAGTGTTCCAGCGCTTCCTCGTAACCAACATCACGTGGATCGGGCATTTTCTTCACAATAAACATTCTCATCTGCTTCTGAAAATTGAACGGACTGCCTAGCAATGCCGGCTCAACTTCGTCTGCGCCTATGCGGCGACGAAAATAAGCGAGATCTGTGCGACCCACTGACAGTGTTGCGCTGGTCATGACACAGGAACAATTGTCGCGAAAAATCATCCCTCGCAGTTTGGGGGCGATGTCGATGGGGGCAGCATTGAGCGTAAGAAATTGTGCGGCCTTTCCCGTGCGCTCGACCCAGTAAACATGTTCGCGAGCGCTTTGCTGAAGGAACGCTGCGATCCCAATGCGAGCGTCGCGAATCCGCCGGCCGTATTCTTGTAGTTCCGCTTTTAGAAACTCATCGTCCGTTCGTTTCACAACCTCGGCGATCCGCGCTTGCAACGCCGCCAACCGACTCGTAATCGTGTCGGGCACTAGATCGGCATCGCGCACACGAAATTCGCGACCTTTCTTGAAATCGCATTTCGATTCAACCGTGGCGAAGAATTTCTCTGCGCCGTTGATTAGCTCGGCCGCGAGCCTTACGCCCTCGGCATCGCGCGTTACGGTAAACAGGCCCTTGCGGGTGCGGGCATTGTAGAGCCGCTGGATCGTTGATCTTAAACCGTATTGCGAAATGCCGATGCCGATCTGCCGTGAGGCGACCTGCTCGACGGTATGTGCTTCATCCAAAATGAGGAAGTCATTCGGAAAAATGAAGCCGCTCTCGCGTTCTTCCTGTACTTCAGGACTTATCAGCAGAATAAACAGCAACGTGTGATTGATCACCAGAACGTCGGCCGCCAATAAACGTTTGCGCGCTTGTTGATAAAAACAGCGCGAATCCTGCCCGCATGTTTTCTGTGTGCAAATGTGTGCTTCGCTACAGACCTGGATCCATACTTTCGGGTCGGGCTCGACCGATAGATCGCTGAGCGAACCGTCGCGCGTCGTACGCGCCCATTCCGCCAGCTCCTGCAGCTCGTTTTGCTCCGGCCCGGTGAAAAGCTCGTTGGCTTGCTGCAGCGCGCGTTCCAATCGTCGCGGACAAAGATAATTCTGGCGCCCTTTGATCAACGCGGCCCTGAACTCGACCGGCAGAATCTTCTTCAAAATAGGTATGTCTTTGTGGAGAAGTTGCTCCTGGAGATTAATGGTATGAGTCGAGACGATTGCCTTTTTGTGCTGCTCGATTGCCAATAAGATTGCCGGCGTGAGATAAGCCAGCGATTTGCCTACGCCGGTTCCAGCTTCGACTACCAAATGGCGCTCTTCCTCAAGCGCGTTCGCGATGGTCGCCGCCATTTCCTGCTGTTGCGGGCGGAACTCGAAATTCTTGGCCTTCGACAATGGCCCGCTTTCGGAGAAAAACGCGCGCACACGTTCGACAAAATCGCTGTCCAAGCTGTCTTTCAGTGCGATCATGATGTCCAACTACAAATGACGAAGCACGAATGACGAATGACCAATGAAGCCCAAAGCCCGAATGACGAAAACGCAACATCGCGATACTTCGTCATTTGATTATTCGTCATTCCTTCGAACTTCGTCATTCGGATTTCGTCATTCCTTTCGCGTCGTGATTTGGCACGCGCCATTGATTTGAGTACGCTAATTGGAACGGGACCATTCTAAATCGCAATGACACTTCTCGACCGATACGTCATTCGTAATTTCTTGCAGGTCTATCTTTACTGCATCGCCGGCTTCATCTCCATCTGGCTCATTTTCGACGTGAGCGATAACATCTCGACGTTTATCGATGAGCGAGTCAGTCTTCTTCTGGTCGTTCGTTACTACGCCACGCAAATCCCGCAGGTTTTCATCATTCTGCTTCCGGTTTCGCTTCTGCTGTCGCTCCTTTTTGCTCTGGGTCGGATGTCGCGGGCCAACGAAATTGTCTCCATGCTGACCGCGGGTATAAGTCTCCCGCGCGTTCTGCTGCCGTTGATCGGCATGGGGTTGCTTACCGTAGGAGCAAGCATGGCGCTCAACTATTCGCTTGCGCCGCATGCAGAACTGGCCCGCAAAAATTTTCTCTCGGAAGCGCAGGCACGCCCTAGTCGTTACATCCAGGGGCAAATTTTTCGCAATCGAACCGACTTGCGCACCTGGTTTATTCAGAATTTCATCCCTCGCGGTAATACGTTCAATAACGTCCAGGTTCTTCAACAGGACGCGAACGACAATATCGTTACGAATTATGTCGCAAGTCGCGCTACCTACCGTTCCGAAACCAAAACCTGGGATTTGGAGAACGTAAAGGTCGTCCACTACGATCACGCGGGAAATATCGTTGACGAGCAGATTTATCCTTCACTCAAGATCGATCACTGGAGTGAAACCCCCTTCCGGCTCGGCAGCGCGAATGAACGCGCGGAATTTCTAAGCCTCCCAGAACTACGAGAGTATTTGCGTTTCAACGCGGATTTTCCCGCTACGTTACTAGCGCCGTTTCGAACACATCTGCAATATCGGCTTGCTCTGCCGTGGACCTGTCTGGTTGTTGTCTGCATTGCTGCGCCACTTGGAATCGGCTATTCACGCCGGGGCGTCTTATCGAGTGTCGCCGCTGCAGTTTTTCTCGTCTTTTCGATGAACTTTCTGGTGCACCTGTTTCTTGCGCTCGGCGAGGGTGACCGCGTTTCTCCATGGGTGGCGGCCTGGACCCCGAATCTTCTTTTCGCCGCGATCGGCCTCTATCTGCTCTATCTACGGGCATCCAACCGCGAAGCGCCCAGCTTTCATCTTTTCGCCCAGCGTCGTATCGTATCACGATGAACCCGCTTCCAAACGAATGGGCGATCACACATCGGGCCGACGTCTGCGCCGTGACGAATCGGCCGTTTGTTCCTGGAGAATATTTCTACACGCTGCTTTATCACAGCGCGGATGGCTATCGCCGCGAGGATTTGAGCGAAGAGGCCTGGCAAAGTCGGAATGAAAACATTCAGCCATTTTCATTTTGGAAATCGCGCTACGAACTATTTCCGCCAAAGCCACCGGAGGCCCTGCCGAGGGAAAACGCTGAACAACTCTTTCGCCGTTTGATTGCATCCAAGAATCCGCCTGCGAATGCTTGCTACGTCCTGGCCGCGATGCTCGAGCGCAAACGCATTTTGAAACAAGTAAAGGCTGAGTCCCGCGACGGCGGGAGACGCGTCTTGATCTATGAGCAACCGGCAACTGGCGATGTCTTCGTCGTGCCTGATCCACAATTACGCCTGGACGAATTGGAAGCTGTGCAAGACGAAGTAGCCGAACTGCTCCGTGCAGCGACGCAAGACAAGAAAACGACCAACTAATCTGTTTGATGACTACGGAAACACCGACTGTTAATTATAAGATTGGCAACGAACGCCTGATCCGAATTACAGAGAAGGCAGCCCGCAAGTTGGAGTCGCTACTTCAAGAAAAGGGCAAACCGGACGGCGCGTTGCGCCTGGCGGTGGTCGGTGGCGGATGCTCCGGCCTGCAATACGTCATGGATCTGGTGGATGGCCCGAAGGAGCGCGATATTCTCGTGCCGATCTCGAATGTCCGGCTGGTTGTCGATCCAAAAAGCGCGCTTTTTGTCAGCGGCTCAGTGCTCGACTACAGCGAAGACCTGCAAAAGGGCGGCTTCAAAGTCACGAATCCAAACGCCGTCGCTCACTGTTCTTGCGGCGAAAGTTTTGCGGTCTGACTGGAAGGAGTTCATATTCGTTCCAACTGTTCAGTTGCCGTGGCCTCCTCGCCGCCGCTCCTCTTCTTTTGTGCCTGGATCTGAGCAACGACGTCCTGCATCAAGCTATTGTAATGACGAAGGCGCAATTCCTTCGGGGAATCGGACCCACTACACCTTCAAGATCTCCGCTTCTTTGTGTTTGAGATGATCATCGACCGATTTGACGAAGCGATCGGTGAGTTTTTGCACTTCTTCCTCCGCATCGCGAAAGCCGTCTTCGGTCAATTCGCCTGTCGCCTTTAGTTTTTTCGCTTCGTCGAGTGCAGCGCGCCGGTTGGCACGCACACGCACACGCGCTTCCTCAGCCATTTTGTGCAGGGAACGGACCAGCTCTTTGCGCCGTTCTTCTGATAATTCCGGAATTGGAAGTCGAATGATTTTCCCTTCAACGGCAGGCATAATGCCGATCTTTGATTCCTTAAGCGCTCGCTCGATGTCCTGTACGGTGCCGGCGTCGAAAGGCTGAACAACCAGTAGACGCGGCTCAGGCGTCGTGATTAACGCGAGTTGTTTAAGTTTCATGGTCGAGCCGTACGCGTGGACATCGACGTTTTCGACTAACCCGGGCGAAGCTTTGCCGGTACGCACTGCAGCGAATTCATGCACCATATAATCGACGCTCTTCTCCATCGACATCTCGGCTTCCAGAAGAATGTCATCCCTGTTCATGTCGCTGAATTCTTACTTCGGTGGAAGTTCATCGCAAACCAGAGTCCCAACTTTTCGGCCAAGCACGGCATCGCGGATATTGGTGGGGTTATTCATGTCGAAAACGACGATGGGTATTTTGTTGTCCATGCACAGGCTGAACGCAGTCGAATCCATAATCTGTAAACGTTTCGCGAGCGCCTCCGAGAAAGTGAGCTCGTCGAAGCGTCGCGCGTCTGGGTGCATCTTTGGGTCGCGATCATAGACGCCGTCAACCTTGGTAGCTTTCAGGATCACATCAGCGCGGATCTCGCTTGCACGAAGTGCGGCCGTTGTGTCAGTAGAGAAGTACGGGTTACCAGTGCCGGCAGCAAATATGACGATACGACCAAGTTCAAGATGCCGAATGGCGCGTCCCAGGATGAATGGCTCTGCCACATTTCTCATGTCGATGGCGGACTGGACACGCGTCTCGACACCCATTTGATCAAGCGTACTGCGTAACGCCAGTGCGTTGATCACGGTAGCAAGCATACCCATGTAATCCGCAGTAGTGCGGTCCATACCTCGATGCGAGGCGGACAAACCGCGCCAGATATTTCCGCCCCCAATGACGACTGATACCTGCACTCCGAGATCGCGGACTTCTTTTATCCGTTCAGCGATCTCACGCACGACCGTTGGTGAAATGTTGTCGCGTCCGCCGCGTTCTTGCACAGCTTCGCCACTCAGCTTGAGAACGATGCGTTTATACGCTGGCTTTTCGGCTTGCATGGCCCTAAGCCAACATCAAACAGAAGATAGCAACTCTTGAAAAGCACAAACACGCATGTCATCCCGGGCCGCGGAGATGGGGATGGGATTTCGCCCGCAAAGCTCGTCGCACACAAGCATATTATTGTCCTCGACGGGCTCGCATGACGCCCTCGCTTCACTCAGGATGACAATGCGCGGTGTCCGCGTAAAAATTCGCTCGCGTTCATCCGCCGTTTTCCTTCTAACTGGACTTCCTGCAATGAGATAGCCCCTTTCCCTGCGGCAACGATCAAGTCATTCTCGCTTTTCAGGAGATCGCCCGGTTTCCCTTGGAGACCGACAACTGTCGCGGAGAAGATTTTCAACTTCTGCGTGCCGTTCGTCGAGACGGTCATAAACGCGCCAGGCCATGGGTTGAACGCACGGATTTTTCTCTCGATTACTTCAGCGGGCTCCGACCAATCGATCCTTCCATGTTCACGG
The DNA here is from genome assembly GCA_046725285.1 of Verrucomicrobiota bacterium. Taxonomy (GTDB): domain Bacteria; phylum Verrucomicrobiota; class Verrucomicrobiia; order Chthoniobacterales; family UBA10450; genus Udaeobacter. The sequence continues at coordinate 11,671 of JBKOYG010000042.1, read as the reverse complement.
CTCAATTTCGGCGCCGCAGTAGCCAGAGAGTTGTCCTGCGCAATACGCGGCGCAGTCCCTTGTCCCAGCATTCGCAAAGATTCGAATAATGCTTCGGGAGCAATCTGCGCCAATCGATCGCGCAACGATTGACCGGTGTCATGTGGCAGAATGTCGATCGTGCGCTGCAACAGGACGTCGCCAGTGTCGAGCCCTTCATCCATATACATCACAGTAATGCCGGTCTCGCGATCCCCCGCAGTAATCGCTGCCTGGATCGGCGCGGCACCGCGCCAACGCGGCAGGAGCGATGCGTGCAGATTCAAGCAGGCAATCTTCGGAATTTCGAGAATACCGCGCGGTAAAATCTGCCCATAAGCCATGACGACGATCGCATCCGGCTTTAACGCACGAATTTCTTCAATTGCTTGTCGATCTTTGATCCGCGCTGGTTGCAAAACCGGTACCTTCGCTGTGGAGAGCGCCTTCTTAATCGGCGGTGGCCCGACCAACTGAGCACGCCCGACTGGTTTGTCAGGTTGGGTCACAACCCCAACCACTTCGTGCTCCGACCTCAGCAAGGCTTGCAGCGTGGGCACGCCGATATCGCCCGTGCCGATGAAAACGATGCGCATGCCGAATTACGGCGTCAGTTGACGAACCACAGCGGAACGACGTGGACGCCGTCCGGCCATCGCTTGCGCCAAAAGTTTTTCGCCGGCTGTAATCTCGCGCCGTCCTACGGACGATCCACAGCCGGAGCAGAGATAATCAAAAATCTCCCGATCAGGCAGGACGAGAAGCAACCGCTCGCGCACTGGCATCGCGGCTTTGCACTTTTGGCAATACAGGCTTGAAGCCGTGAAGTTTTCAAACTGCTGCTGGTTCATACACGCCGTCGTTCACGCTCTGTAGGATATCGAGCAGAACTTTGGCGGGCGGTTGCGTTGCGTCAACCACTGTCACCAGCTCTTGCGGATAATAAGAAAGCACCGGCTTCGATTCTTTTTCGTAAGTGTCGAGACGTCGCTGAATGACCTGTTCGTTCGCGTCGTCGAGACGGTTGTCCTTCAAAGCGCGCTTCTTGAGCCGATAAAACAACGTGTCGCGACTCGGACATGCGAGGTGAAACACTTTTTTTACGTCGATCATTTCTTCCATGATCTTGGCCTGCCCAACATTCCGAGGGATACCGTCCAACACCAGCGTGTCGATGTCCGGCTTAAACTTGTGCGCTTCCACAGCCGCATCGATCGCCTCTCGCCAAAGCTCCACCGTGATATCGTCGGGGACGAGCTGGCCCTTGCTCGAGTATTCCAGAAAGGCTTTGCCAACTTTCGTGCGCGTGTCGATTGAGCGGAATACATCGCCGCATGCGCAATGATAAAAGCGCGGAATCGTGCCAAGCGTTTTGCCCTGAGTGCCTTTGCCGCTGCCGGGCGCGCCAAAAAGGATAAATGTGTTGTATCTCATGAGCGAAATGCGTTTATACCGCAGGCCGCTGTGCCGCGGAAAGGAGAATCGACCGAACTAGTTATCGGTCACCAGTGGATCGACATTCACCCGTCGCCCCGCACGGTCGAAGCGAACGCTTCCGTCGATCAGCGCAAAAATCGTGTAATCCCGGCCGAGTCCGACGTTTTTTCCCGGTAGAAGCTTTGTCCCGCGCTGGCGCACGATGATATTGCCTGCGACCACCCTTTCGCTGCCGAATTTTTTTACACCCAGCCGTTTGCTGACGCTGTCGCGGCCATTCTTAACGCTGCCTTGTCCTTTTTTATGAGCCATTGAAAAAAATTAAAATTAGGGGCCTAAGCCTCGGCCTTCTTGGTTGATGCCTTTTTCGCTCCTACACTGATGCTCTTGATCTTCACACACGTCAATTTGCGGCGATGCCCAACGGTCCGGTGATAGCCTTTGCGCCGCTTGTACTTGAACGCGACGACTTTTTTGTCCTTGCGTTGTTCCAGAACTTCAGCAGTGACCTTCGCCCCGGAGATGAGCGGGCTCCCGTACGTCACATCTTTTCCATCGGCAAACATCAACACCTCGCCGAAGGTCGCGGTCTTGCCAGGATCGACGTCCAGAAGATCGACATCGATTGTATCGCCTTCTGCGACGCGAAACTGTCTGCCGCCAGTCTTAATAATTGCGTAAGCCATAAGTACGTAGGGGGAAAAAGCCGCCCAAAATTCCACAGATGGGTCGGTTTGACAAGCAGAAAGCTTGGTTCGTGCATGATGCCCGGAGCTACGACCTACGCTGCAACTTTGTCGATCGCGCCAACGAGGTCTCGGTAAAGAGCTTCGTAGCGTTGGGCGGCGGCGTCCCACGAAAAATCGCGCGCCATCGCACGTTTCATTAGTGTGATCCAGAGGTGCCGATCGCAGAACGTTTGCCGCGCGCGCTTAATCGCGTCCCAGAAGGCTTCGCTTGAGTACTCGTAACATAGGAACCCGTATCCGCTGTCGGAGGCCGGATCGTAATCCTCGATGATCTCGTGAATTCCGCCCGTCGCGCGGGCGACCGGGAGAGCACCGTACTTTAGGTTATACATTGCGCTCAACCCAGCTGGCTCGAAGCGCGACGGAATGAGGCTGATGTCCATGCCTGCCTGGATAAGGTGCGCCAGTTTTTCGTCGTAATTTTTTTTGTAGGCAAACCGTGTCGGAAATTTTCTGGCTGCGATGGCGAGCGCAGTTTCGTAGGCAGGATCGCCTTCTCCGAGAATAATTAACCGGACATCATCCCATAAAAGCCGATCAAAAAGCGGTACCAGGATCTCAAAACCTTTCTCCTCAACGACGCGAGTGACCATGCCGAAAACCGGCCCGTGCGGCGCAGACGCGAGTTTCATTTCCTTGAGGAGCGCCTCGCGGCAAACCTGTTTCCTTTGGAGCTGTCTGGTATCGTATCGCGCCGGTAGCAAACGATCCGAAGCCGGATTCCAGCGCGAGTAATCTGCGCCATCCAAAATCGCGCTAAGGCGACGTGTATTTTCGCACAATACCCCATCCAGACCGCAACCGCCGGACGGCGTAAGGATTTCACGCCGGTAATGTTCGCTTACGGTCGTGATCCGGTTGGCATACAGAATTCCACCCTTAAGAAAATTCAGTCGTCCAAAGAACTCAACTCCATGCAGGGTGAAGAACCGTTCCGGCAGATTTGTGAGCCCGAAATCCAGCCCCCAAAAACTGCCTTGATCAGCGACGTGATGAATAGTCAACACAGTCTTGAACGGCAGGCCTTGCGTATGAACAAAGACCGGCACCAGCGCCGCCGCCCAATCGTGCGCGTGGAGAATCTGCAATCGCGGTGTCAATCGCCGCGATAACTCCAAAGCGGCTTTGCAGAAAAAGATAAATCGCGCGGCATTATCCTCGTATGGTTGACCGCGCTCGCCGTAAATTCCGTCGCGGTCAAAAAACTCGTCGCAGCGAATTAGAAACAACTGTACCCCACTGGCGCTGCGCCCCTCGAGGTACCGCGCAACGTAAACTTTGTCCCCAACCTGCACATCGACGGCAATGCCTGTGGTCTTTGTCTTGAATCCGCCGTCCTTTTGAATCTCCCGGTAGAATGGCAGAGCGACGCAGACCTCGTGCCTCCGGGAACTCAGCCCGGCCGGCAGCGCATCCATTACGTCGATCAGCGCCCCCGTTCGCTGCAACGGCGGCCCCTCCGCGCTAATCATGAGAATTCTCATTCGACGTCAATGTTTCTCGCCCGGCAGGTATTCCCGTTTCACCCACTCGATCGCTTCCTCCCGGGTGCGCAAACTTCCTTCAAGCTGTCGCGTCTCGACCGCTTCTAGAATTTCGCCAAACTTTGGGCTCGGCTTCAAACCGAGGGCGATCAGGTCGTCCCCTCGTACGAGGGGTGGCGGAATGATCGGTTCGTTAGCGAATTCCTCCCGTTTGCGCAGGAGGAATTCGTAATTGTCGAGCATTCGATGGCTGCCCTGGCAATCGACCCGATGCAGCACGAGCTCGTCCTCAAAGGTCGGCCGCGCCATGAAACGCTTTAATTTCGCCACTCGCATCTTCGGCGCGTCCTTAAAAACCATGTGCTGCCGCACCATTTCGACCGTGGCCTCGATTTCGGCGCCGGAAAATCGCAAACGCCGCATGATTTGCTCAGTCATTTCCGCACCAAGGCGATCATGACCGCTAAAACGAATTCGCCCCGTTTCATCCACTGTTGCCGTGCGTGGCTTGGCTACGTCGTGGAACAACACGGCGAAAACAAGCGGCACAGAAACGTTCTCCGGCAGAAAGTCCAGCATTAATCGAGTGTGCTCGAAAACGTCGCCTTCAGGATGAAATTGCTCGGGTTGATTGCACCCCTTCATCGCCTCAATCTCAGTGAGAATGGTGCGCATTAGTCCGCTTGCATCCAGCAAGTCCCAGCCACGGCCGCGATTCGGTGACAGAAAAATCCGCACTAGTTCATCACGAATTCGTTCCGCGCTGATCTCATGGATTGAGGCAGCATTGGATACCAGGGCGTCCCATGTTTTTGCATCGATCTGGTAATCGAGCACCGTGGCGAACCGCACGGCACGCAGCATTCGCAACCGATCCTCCGCGAAACGCTGCGCGGGGTCGCCGATAGCGCGGAGTAATTTCGCAGCGATATCGGCGCGGCCACCGACGAAATCAATCACTTCTTCTGCAACTGGGTCGTAAAACATTCCATTGATCGTGAAATCCCGCCGCTGGGCATCCTCCTTAGGGGATGAAAAATGAACTGCGGTTGGGTGCCGTCCGTCGATGTAAGCCTCGTCGGACCGAAATGTTGTCACCTCAAACTGAAAATCGTTTTCCAGAACGATGATCACGCCAAAATGCGCGCCGACTGCGTAGGTTCGTGGGAAAAGGCCTTGCACTACTTCCGGTCGTGCGTCGGTGGCGATGTCGTAATCCTTTGGCGCCAAGCCGCGAACCATGTCGCGCACACAACCGCCGGCCAAGTACGCGATGTGGCCCTTCTCACGCAAGCGGGCAGCGATTTTGCGTGCTGCTTCTTCCATCGGCGAAGGTTTCATTCGGTCACTGTAGCCGCTTGGCTACGTGAAGCGCAACGCATCACCGTGGCACGGCGTCCCTACCCAGGGCTCTTCTGCTTCCGGAACGAATGAACAATAAACAACACCACCGCCACCGAGATGCAGGAGTCGGCAACATTAAAGGCCGGCCAGGGATGCGCATAGGGAACGTGCAAATCGAAAAGGAGAAAATCGATCACGTGTCCGTAAAGAAGGCGATCGGTCAGATTTCCCAGGATTCCGGCGAGAAGAAGTGCCAGCGAAAGATCGCGCCAACGATCATGTGTTCGCGCTCGCAAGAGGAGGCCCAAAACAACCACAAGCGCAACAGACGAAATGACGACGAAGAAAATGTTGTTCCCTCTGAAGGATCCAAACGCTGCGCCGGTATTGGTCACGTTAACCAAACTGAAGAAATCCGATATCAGAACGCGCGGCTCATCAGGACCGATAAACCGCAGAACCATTTGTTTGGTCCACTGATCCAGCAAGTAGAGTGGAAGCGAGAGAAAAAGAATGAACTTCACATCTTTCGGCTCTTTGTGTCATGTCGAGCGGAGTCGAGACATCTCAATTAAATCTTTGTGCAAAAGATTCCTCGACTCCGACGCGCTTTCGCTCCACTGCGCTCGGAATGAGAGGCAAAGATCATCGAGTTTTCTCCGACAGCGCTGTAATCACGCTCTCGCACCGATCGCACAAATCGGGATACTTTTTGCTCGTCCCTACAGCTGGCCGATGACGCCAGCAACGGGCGCATTTTTTGTATGCTGTTTTTGTGACCGACGCGCTCGCTTCGTCTGCCTGGCGAATCGTCAGATCGCTTAGGATAAAAAATTCCTCCAGCTCCTCCTTGCTAATTCTCGTCGTAACATCGGAGTTTGAATGTAAAACAACCGCCGCCTCGAGAGCATTCCCAATTAGTTTCTGCTGTCGCGCGGTCTCGATCGCCTGACCGATTACGCCGCGTAATTTCAGAAGCTCGGCGATCTGATCGCTAGCTTCGTGCCCTCGATGGACCACTTGCGGAAATTCCTGCAGGTGAACTGACCCGCCCAGGGCTGAATGTCGCCACGATTCCTCTGCGGTGAACGCGAGGACCGGCGCGAGCAATCGGCACAGTCCACCGAAAATTTCATGCATAACTGTTTGTGTTGCGCGACGCCGAGGCGAGTCCGCGGCATCGCAGTACATCCGGTCCTTGGTGATGTCGATGTAAAGGCTGCTCAAATCGACGGCGCAAAACTGGTTCAGCGTGTGATAAACCTTGTGGAACTCAAACGCTTCATATGCCGACCGACAATTAGCAATCACGTCGTTCAAACGCTCCAAAATCCAGCGATCAATTAACGTTGTAGCCGCTGCTGTTGACTTCAGTCCGCCACGGTCAGCGCCCGCGGTTACAGGAAAATCGTCAAGATTTCCCAGCAGAATGCGCAGCGTGTTCCGGATCCGGCGATAAGTGTCGCCCAAGCGGGTGAAAATCTCCTCGGAAAACGGAACGTCGGCAGTGTAATCAATGCTGCTCGCCCATAAACGAACAAGGTCCGCACCGTGTTCGTCTACAAAATGGCTGGCATCTACCGGTTTTTCGTAAGCGCTGGATTTTGAAATTTTCTTTCCATCGAGATCGACAACGAACCCGTGCGTTACGCACGTTCTGTACGGTGCGCGATTGTTGAGCGCGATGCTGGTCATGAGTGACGATTGAAACCAGCCGCGATGCTGGTCCGTCGCTTCCAGATACATGTCGGCCGGATCGTGCAGCTCCCGGTGTAGTGCGCAAACTGCTTTGTGCGAAACGCCGCTATCGATCCAGACATCGATCGTGTCGTTGCGTTTTGTTGTTCCGGGCGGAAGACCAAGCTTTTTGGCAAGATCTGCATCGTTCAACTCGAACCAAATGTTTGAGCCGTGCTCGCCAACCAAGTCTGCGAGCTTCCGAATAACTCGTGCCTCGAGAATTGCTTCTCCATCCTTCGAATAGAAAACGGGCAGCGGCACGCCCCAGCTTCGTTGCCGCGAAATCACCCAGTCGGGACGCGATTCCACTGTGCCCGCGATACGATTTTCGCCCCACGCTGGGATCCATTTCACTTCGTTGTGAATGGCATCAAGCGCCCTGCCACGCAGATCATCGATGCGAATGAAGAACTGCTCGACATTCCGAAAGATGATCGGTGTTTTTGAGCGCCAACAGTACGGGTAGGAGTGATGAAAATTTTGTTTGCCGAGCAACATCCCCCGCTCCTGCAGCAAATTGATAATGTCCGTATTAGCATCGAACACATATTTCCCAGTGAGATTTGGCAAGCTCGCTTCATCAGTAAAGCGTCCGCGATCGTCGACAGGAGAAAGAATTTCCAAGCCGCTGGCTTTGCCTAACCAATAATCGTCTTCGCCGTGACCTGGAGCGATGTGCACGGCTCCTGTGCCGGTGTCCATGGTCACAAAATCAGCTGCGAGTAGGGTCGATTTTCGATCTAGGAATGGATGCTGCGCCTGAAGCCCGATGAGCTGTTTGCCACCACGAGAAGTTGATTCTTCCGGGGCCGCAAAGCCGGTTTGTTGAATGAATTGATCGCGAAGCTCGCGAGCAACAATCACCCGCTCATCCTGATTACCCAAGATTTCATATTCGGCGTCGGGGTCCACGGCGATCGCAAGGTTTGCGGGCAATGTCCATGGCGTCGTTGTCCAGATCGCTACGCTTACTGGCTTATCAGTTGGTAAACCGATTTTTGCCACTTCGTCGGGAGGAAGCGGGAATCGCAGGTAGACCGCGGTGTCGTCACGCTCCTGATATTCTACTTCAGCTTCGGCCAGCGCGGTTTGCGCACCTGTGCTCCAAAAAACCGGCTTCTTCGATTGATAAACGAGACCTTCCTCAACGAATACGGCGAAAGCGCGCAGGATTTCTGCTTCGTATTTGGGATCCATCGTCAGATAGGGATTTTCCCAATCACCAAGGACGCCCAGCCGTTTGAATTGCTGGCGCTGGATGTTGACGAATTTTCGCGCAAACGCTTCCGATTTTTTGCGAATCTCAAGCGGAGAAAGACCGCGAGATTCCTTCACGACCTTGTATTCTATCGGCAGACCATGACAATCCCAGCCCGGCACGTACGGAGCGCGTTTGCCGAGCATGGTCTGCGATTTCACCACGAAATCTTTTAGGATTTTGTTGAGCGCGGTGCCCATGTGCACGTCTCCATTAGCGAATGGCGGCCCGTCATGGAGTACAAACAAATCACGACCCTCTCTCGACTTCTGGATCTGCTGGTAGAGTCGCGTCTCTTCCCACATTTTCAGCATTTCCGGCTCGCGCGCAGTGAGGTTCGCCTTCATCGGAAATTCCGTGCGTGGCAAACTAAGGGTATTTTTGTAATTCTGACTCATGGCAGGGCCGGCGAGGCTACGTAACATCCGCCATTGTGCAAATCAACGCACGCATCGAAACATGCGGCGCGTAGCAGTTCCTAAAGATAACTTAGCCGCTCTATGACAACGTCTGAGAAATCGAAAGACACCTTGGTTATTTTCGTTCTGGCGGACACGCACAATCGTTTGCCCGAAACGGTGAGAGAAATCGCCAAGGATGCTGATGAAATCTGGCATCTTGGTGACGTTTGCGCGGAGACCATTCTGGACGAGCTTCGCGCGATTAGGCCCCGAGTCACGGTCGTGCGAGGAAATTGCGACAGCAATTTGGAATGGCCATTGGTTGTCGATCTTGTGAGAGGCGGATTGAAGTTTCGCCTGCAACACATACCGCCTGACCACTTGCCGAGCGAGGTCGATGTTGTTCTGCATGGACACACGCACGTCCCGCGAAACGAAAGGCGTGAAAATGTGCTGTTCCTAAATCCCGGTTGCGTGACGCGCGCCAACCAGGGCGCACCTCCAAGCGTGGCGTGGCTTGAAATCGCAGATAAAAAGATTAGCTGGAAGATCGTCCTTCTCCGTTAGCGCGATTCCTGTCGGACACTTTTTCGTCTGACATTCCATCAGGACAAGAGATTGGCGACCTTGAGAACGACCGATAATGTCACCGAATCGCGAGACGCAATCCCGCCACTTGCTGATTGACTCCAGAACTTAAAACGATTGCCCGGCACGCCTTTACCATGGCCAGGCGCGCTAGTGAAAGCCGCAACGAAATGTTTGGGTCCGCGTGAAGCACAGGCGGGAGCTCTCCAAAACGCAAGGCCTGGGCTCCCAAAATGACCTGCCACACCCCTGAAGCACCGACGCTTTCGCCTAGCGCCGGCTTTGCAGTGTAAACGACTGCATCTCGAACGTCTTGCTCCAACGCTCCATGCTCTGCTTGATCGATGAACGTGCCGTTAGCGCTCGAGATGACAAAGTCGGTTTCAGTTTGGCTGAGATCACGCAGCATTCCCTTCAAAATTTCCTCTGCCTGTGCTCGCTTTCCGTAACAGCCACCCGGATGAGCGCGTTCGATTGTAATCGGCCCAGCTCGTGCGAGCACGATTGCTCCCGCGCCTTCGCTTAAAATCATTCCTCGTTTTTGTTTACTGAATGGCTCAATCGGAGGCGCCAAACGAAGCAAACGCCATCGCCGATAGGCATCGCATAACAGCCAATCGACTTCTTCGGTGCCGACGACCAGGCAATAATCAAGCGACTCATTGGTCATCACGTCCTCTGCCATCTTTATCGCCAGAAGGCCTACCGCTCCGTCGCCCACGACAGTGTAGGTGGTCCCGGTAACACCCAGAATTGCCGCGAGATGGCTCGCCGGCGCATTAAATACCGTTTCCGGAAACAAGAGAGGACTGGCCGACTGCGCACCCGTCTCGACGACGTCACGGTAGAAGCGCTTCGTGTAAATCACGCCTCCGTTGGAGACGGCGAAGATTAGCGCAATTCGTTCCGCATTCTGCGAATCCAGCTTGATCCCGGCAGCCTGCAACGCCTCTAAGCCTGCTGCTGCGGCAAATCGCGAAATTACGCTGGCCCTGCGAAGGCGCGGATGCGTCAAACCAGTCAGCGTCGATTCGGGTACGCGGAAAGCGCTGTAGGATCGACCTCCAAACCGTTCAGAAATCTCTGTCGCGGATGCCTCATCGCCATGAAGCAGCCGCTGCCACACGGAATCAACGCCACTTCCAAGAGGGGTCACCCACCCCATTCCGGCAATCGCCAAACTCATGCTCCAACACTGCGCATCAGAATCGAGGCATTCGTGCCGCCAAAACCAAAAGAATTCGAAAGCGCCGTACGTACCATAGCCGGTCGCGATTCGTTCGCTATAATGTTTAGCTCAAGGCCGTCATCCAAAGCGCTAAAGTTGATGTTGGGAGGAAGAAATTGATGGCGGAGCGTCAGCAAACAGACGACGGCTTCAACCGCGCCCGCGGCTCCCAGCGAATGACCCATCACGCTCTTTGTCGAACTCACCGGAACGCCGTTAAATAACGCGCTGATCGCCTTCCCTTCGGCTGCGTCATTAAGTATCGTGGCGGTTCCGTGTGCGTTGATGTAGTCGACTTCATCTCCGGAAATTTGCGCGCTGTGAAGAGCTCGCTCCATCGCTTGTTGTGGTCCGACGCCGGAAGGATTCGGCTGTGTAATGTGAAAGTTATCCGTGGAAATCCCGTAGCCGACAATTTCTGCGAGGACGGGCGCGCCCCGCTTTCGAGCGAGCTCGAGATTTTCCAGCGCGAGAATGGCGGCACCTTCGCCCAGCACCATGCCAGCGCGATGTCGATCAAACGGGCGGCATTTTTCCGGCGTCGAGGCTTGAAGTGAATCGAAGCCTGTGAAGACCAGTTCCGAAAGAGCGTCATAGCCTCCCGTCAATACGCGCTGGTAGCGACCTGACCGAACGCATTCGAACGCGTGACCAATTGCATTGGTTCCTGAGGCGCAGGCGTTGGCTATCACCTGGCATGGCACGGAAACCCCGAGAACCTCCTCCTGCGCATCGATTACTGGCTTTTGCGCCGGGTAGTTAGCGATCCAAGTTGGCGCGCGTCGCAGATCCCCTGATTGACACAGCGATCGATAATACTGTTCGCCATAAGACATGCCGCCGCTTGTTGTTCCAATTACCGTTAGCTCAGGCTCGAACCGAGGCACTTGCGTTATGGCTTCTCTTAACGCGTGAATCATCATGTGCGACGCTCGATGCAAGCATTTGGCGCGAAGGCTTTTGTTCAGGCCAGCGAGCAAGCGGTCATCGGAGACTTGACCAGCGGTTTTGCAGCGACATTCAGCTACAGAAAATCGGGTTACAGGGGTGACGCAGTCTTTTGCCCTCCGTAACGAATCGAGCGTTTCGGCCAGTCCAAACCCCAAGGGGCTCACCACTCCTGCAGCCACGACTGCTACTCGTTCAGGGGTCTCTTCTCCGGTCTTACTTCCTAATTGGGCCATGTCGGAGGCAAAAATGTTACGCTATTTTCTATTGCTTTCCTAAGGGAAGCGTTTTAGAAGTGAGCCGAACCGGAAACGGAAGCCTGGAAGTTGGTGGATTGTCAGTTGAGTTTATTCAGTGGCGATTTGAAATCCGATAAGCGGGAACAGTGACCTGGCAGCCTTTCCAAGAATAAACTCGACGATGGGAACTAAACTATACGTAGGCAATCTTTCCTTCAACACGACGGAAAACGAACT